>JAJRUG010000111.1 GCA_024277915.1 Gammaproteobacteria bacterium | reverse complement strand
CGTTGTGCTTGGTGGTATCTACGGTGGCTATGTTGCGGTTTCGGAAGCGGCCGCCGTGACAGCAATTTATGTATTGCTCGTGGAAGTCGTGATTCGTCGGGATGTCAAGCTTGGTCAGATCGCCGGCATCATGCGTGAGTCCATGGTGCTGGTCGGCGGCATACTGCTGATTCTGGGTGTCTCTTTGGCATCCACCAACTATATGATTGATGCGGAAGTTCCCCAGGCGCTGATTGCCATCGTCAACGAGTACGTCTCCGGGCCTACAAGTTTTCTTATCATGTTATTGATATTTTTACTTATTCTTGGCGCCATTCTGGATATTTTTTCTGCCCTGGTGCTGGTCGTCCCGCTGATCCTGCCGGTGGCTGCTCAATACGGGATTCATCCTGTGCATCTGGGCATCGTGTTTCTGGCAACCATGCAGCTGGGCTACCTGACACCACCAGTCGGGCTGAATCTGTTCATTTCAAGCTATCGTTTTGATCAGCCTGTTGTGAGAGTATATCTGGCGACCTTACCGTTTCTTGTCATGTTGTTTTTCACTGTACTGCTGATCGCTTTCTGGCCTGCGCTTTCATTGGTATTTGTCAGTGAATAAAGGATCAAACTGAGAAAATGACCAAACGTAACCCCATTGCAGCACTATTTGTTTTTCTGTGGCGAAGCGTTGATACGTTCCGGAAGGTCGTTCATCTGCTGCTGATGCTTGTGATTGTTATGCTGGTGCTTGCTGGTCTTTCCGGTGAGCGAGTGGTAATACCTGATTCCGCAGCTTTATACCTGGCTCCTTCCGGGAGGCTCGTCGACCAGCTGTCCGGCCGGCCTTTTGATCGCGCTATTGCGCAGGTACTTGATGAGGGTGAGCCAGAGACTCTGGTCAGGGATCTTGTCAATGCACTGGACTCGGCTACCGGGGACAAACGCATCACCAGCGTTGTATTGAATCTGAACCAGATGTCAGGCGGGGATCTGCCCAAGTTGCAGACTATCGGCGCTGCGCTGGTCAGGTTTCGTGAATCGGAAAAGCCGATTTATGTTGTCGGGGACAGCTATACACAACAGCAGTATTATCTTGCGGCATTTGCAGATGAGATATACATGCATGAGTTTGGCATGGTGTATATCGATGGCTATGCCTACTACCGGACATTTTTCAAGAACGCTCTTGAAAAACTGCGCCTTGATCTGAATGTTTTTCGGGTCGGGGAATTCAAATCTGCTGTTGAGCCTTTTCTTCGTGATGATATGTCTGATGCTGACAAAAAAGCAGGCCGTCGCTGGATTGAAGCGCTTTGGGGCTCATACCAGCAGGGTGTTGAAACTGCCCGTGCGCTCGAGCCGGGGACGATTGGCCGGTACGCAAACCGGTTCGTCGATCAAATCAAGGAATCGCAGGGTAATGCGGGAAAACTGGCGGTTAATAGCGGGCTGGTGGATAAGGTAATGGGCCGGCAGAAAATGCAGGATTACCTTATTGAAAAAATCGGTGAAAGCAAGCAGCAACAGGGTCACTTTGCCCAGATTGATCACCAGGCCTATCTGCAGGCATTGGGTCTTGAGGCCGTGGAACACCCGCATTCTGCCAACATCGGGATTGTTGTTGCTTCGGGTACGATTGTCGATGGCAGCGCTCCTCCGGGTACGGTTGGGGGAGATACCCTGGCCGCACAGATTCAGCAAGCTGCAGCGGACGATGAGGTTGATGCTGTGGTGCTGCAGGTGGACAGCCCTGGTGGCAGTATGTTTGCATCAGAAGTTGTTTTCGAACAGCTGCAACGCCTCAAGAGTATCGGCAAGCCATTGGTTGTATCAATGAGCGGGGTTGCAGCATCGGGCGGCTACTATATTTCCATGCCGGCTGACGAGATCTGGGCGAGCGATAGTACCATTACGGGCTCCATCGGTGTATTCGGGGTGATTGTAACCATTCAACGTACGCTGGAAATGCTGGGTATCAGTGTAGACGGGTTCGGGACAACGCCTCTTGCCGGGCAATTGAGGGGCGACCGGAGCCTGAATCCGGAAGCCAGGCAGTTCATTCAGGCTACTGTTGAGGAGGCCTACAGGGTTTTTGTCGACAAAGTCGCCAGGTCAAGAGACGTGCCCGTTGACCGGGTGCTAAATTTCGCCGAGGGTCGGGTCTGGATTGGTTCCGATGCGCATAATCTGGGCCTCATTGATCATCTTGGCGGGCTGGAAGATGCGATTGCATCTGCGGCACGACTTGCCGGTCTGGAAACTGACGACTACGGCATCAAATATATCGAGCCGGAGTTAACGGTCACCCAGAGTCTGGCGATGCAGTTTATTGCCAAAATACAAAACATGGCGGAAGCCATGGGAGTTGCTGCGGACAGTGGCAGTACTTCTTTCATTGATCGGATTATTCGTGCATTCAGGACCGAGTATTCTGCATTAACTGAATTGAATGACCCGCGCGCACTGTATTTTCACTGTTTCTGCGTACCGCAGTGAGCCTGACATCAAGGCCCGGCTTCTGCTGATGCCGCTACAGGTTTTTCGGGTAGTCGAAGTAATTTAGCGTCCAGGATTGTGTATCCAGCTCCTGCCATCTTGATGTGCCGGTATTGATGCTGAGTATCCCGCAGGTGGGGACATTGTCGATGCAGACGCCGGATATTCGATTGGCCAGCTCTGTGATGCCTGGATTATGGGCGCAGAGCAGGATGCTGTTGAACTCATCTTCCTGTTGCCGGAGGGTTTCAAGGATGCGGTCTGGGCTGGCCAGGTAAAGACTATTTTCCTGATGGATAAATTCCAGTGGAAACCCGAGTTCCCTGGCAACCTTTCTGATTGTTTTCCTGGCGCGAATTGAAGCGCTGGTGACCAGCAGTGACGGCCGTTCTCCGCGTGCTGCCAGCCTTTGCCCCATCATGGGAGCATCCTGTTTCCCTCGCGCATTCAGGGATCGGTCGAAATCGTCCATGGCAGGATCTGTCCAGCTGGATTTTGCGTGCCGTAGCAGGATAAGTTGTTTTTTGCTGTTTGTGTTGATCGCTTTGACCCCGGTTATATTCGCTGGTCATTCTTCCGGGTGAATTTTCACCCAATAGATGGTCTAGAGCAATCCCGCTTCGAGTTGGGCTGATTCAGACATCATGCTCTGGTTCCATGGTGGATCAAACAGGAGTTCGACGTCTACTTTAGATACAGTAGGGATGATTTCCAGTCGTTCACGCACATCCTCGACCAGTACTTCTCCCATTCCGCAGCCGGGGGCGGTGAGGGTCATTTTGACGTTGACGGCCCGTCGTCCATCCCCTGATTTTTCGATCTGGCAGTCGTAGATCAATCCAAGATCGACCACGTTGATGGGGATCTCCGGATCAAACACAGTACGCATCTGGGACCAGGCAAGCGATTCAAATTCTTCGTCGGTGGCTCCGGGTGGCATGGCCGGTGGCTTGATCGGTTCTTTTCCGAGCGCATCCGCATCGCGCCCGGAAACCCGGAACAGGTTGCCTTCGAAATAAATTGTAAAACTTCCGCCCATCGATTGAATAATGTGCACCAGTTCGCCTTCATTCAAGGTCACCTGTACGCCAACCGGCACTATGATGACTTCAACTTCACGTTGCAACGTGACGGGTTCATTTTCGTTTCCAAACATTTCGTGCTCTCAATCTATTCTGTGCTGATGGTTTGATGGTTGCCGGCAATCGCAGCTGATAATGTTTTCCATGGCAAGGTCGCGCACTTGATACGGGAAGGGTACTGTCGCACTCCGCTCAATGCAGCCAGCTCACCGTGCTGGTCTGAATCCCAGGGCTTTTCCGGGTGTGTAAACGCATCAACGACATCACTGAGAGTTGATTCAGCGGTCAAAATGGTTTTGCCCTTGATGGTTTCAGTCATCATTGATGCCGAGGCCAGCGAAATTGCACACCCGATTCCCTCAAAGGTGATTTCCTCGATGTTTTCACCGGCCAGTGTCAGGTAGACAGTGATCTTGTCCCCGCACAATGGATTGTGTCCTTCTGCCTGCAGACTGGCCGACTCCAGACGGCCAAAGTTTTTCGGCTCACGGCTGTGTTGCAGCACACTGCGCCGGTACAAATCCATTAATCGGTTCTTGTCGCTCATTGTTGAAACATCTTGATGGCAAGTTTCAGGCCGGTAACCAGTTGGTCGATATCATCTTCATTGTTATAAAAGGCCAGCGATGCCCGTGCAGTGCCCGCGATACCGAAAAACTCCATCACGGGCATCGCACAGTGATGACCTGTTCTGATCGCAACTCCCTGATGATCGAGGATAGTACCAATGTCATGCGGGTGAATGCCTTCGATATTGAAGGAAATCACTCCTGCTTTTTTCGCGGCAGTGCCGACCAGCTCGACACCGGGCAATTGACCGATCGCAGAGGTGGCATAGGTCAGCAGCTTTGCTTCATAGGCCGCGATCGCCGGCATGCTGATTTCACTGAGGTAGTCAATTGCCGCTCCGAGACCAACAGCTCCGGCGATATTCGGCGTGCCGGCTTCAAACTTGTAGGGTAATTCGTTGTACAGCGTTTCTTTGAAACTGACGCTGAGTATCATGTCTCCGCCTCCCTGGTAGGGGGGCATGCGGTCCAGCCATTGCTGTTTCCCGTACAACACACCGATGCCGGTCGGCCCGCACATCTTGTGGCTTGAGAAAGCATAAAAATCGCAGTCCAGGGCCCTGACATCAACGGCTTGATGGGGAATGGCCTGTGCGCCGTCGACCAGCACGGGAATATTTCTGCTCCTGGCCTCGATAATCAGGTTTTCAACAGGATTGATCGTGCCCAATGCATTGGATACGTGGGTAATGGCAATCAACCGTGTCTTGTCGCTGATCAAACCAAGGCAATCATCCAGCAGCAGTTCACCCTGGTTATTGATGGGTGCTACAACCAGCCTCGTTCCGTTTTTCTCGCATAACAACTGCCACGGGACAATATTGGAGTGGTGCTCCATATGAGAAATCAGGATTTCATCACCGGGAGAGAAATCCCTGCCAAGGCTGTCTGCAACGAGGTTGATGGATTCGGTGGTACCTTTGGTGAATACAATTTCACTTGTTGATTCAGCATTGATGAATTGCCTCACCTTTTCCCGAGTGCCTTCATAAGCTTCCGTCGCCCGATGGCTCAGCGTGTGAACTCCCCTGTGAACATTGGAATGATCATGGCTGTAGTAGTGCCGGATAGCATCAATGACCTGTTGAGGGCGCTGCGAAGATGCTGCACTGTCCAGGTAGGCCAGTGGATGGTTGTTGATTGACTGGGCCAGAATTGGAAAGTCACTTCGAATGCGCTTATTGTCGAGTGCTGCGCCAGACTCAGCGTCTTTTTTCCTGGTTTGGTTCGGGTTCATGCGGATAGCCCTGGTTCGTCGTCGGACTGCTCAAGTCGTGCAGTGAGCAGGTCGGTGACCGGTTCATGTAGCTGTGGTATCGGGATCGCCATGACGATCTCATTGCCGAAAGCACGAATGACCAACTGTTTGGCTTCATCCTCTGGAATGCCCCGGGCACGCAGGTAGAACAATGCATTGTTGTCAATCCGGCCAACCGTCGAGCCGTGGCTGCACTTGACATCATCCGCATAGATTTCGAGTTCGGGCTTGGTATCAATTTCAGCACCCGGGCTAAGTAACAGGTTTGCATTGGTCAGCTGTGCATTTGTTTTCTGCGCTTTCTGATGGACGACAATCCTGCCGTTGAATACCCCGCGTCCGCGGTTGTCAATGACTCCGCGATAGACTTCACTGCTTTGGGTGTTGGGCGCTTTGTGTTCAACAAGGGTGTGGTTATCGATATGACTGGTGCCATTCGCGATAAACAGGCCGTGTAGTCGGGCTTCTGCATGCTCACCGTTCATATGCACAGTGAGGCCATTGCGGGACAGGCCGGCACCAAGGTCGAGATTGATGGCCTGCACACTGCTGTCTTTTGCAAGGCTGATGTGCTGGCTGGCGAGATGGAATGCCGAGTCATGTTCCTGCTGGAGTTTGAGGTAGGTCAAGCTGGCGTGATCAGCGCACTCGATCTGGGTGATACCGCTGGTCAGGCTGTCTGTTTCACTGAGGTGATGTTCAACCAGGCTGGCACTGCTATTGGCCGCCAGGCGCATCAGGATTCGCGGGTGAGAACCCACTGTGTTGCCATGGTTTAGAAAGACCACATAAACGGGTGCAGATACTGTCGCACCGGCCAATACATCGATCACCAGCCCATCGGTCAGGAAGGCGGTGCTGAAAGCGTTAACCCGGCAATCGTCGGTGCCGGTAAATGTTTCCAGTCGCGCCAGCAGTGAAGACTGCTCTTCTTTCTTCAAGGCGCCCAGAGTGCTGATGATCAAACCGCTATCCGGCGCTGGTGCTGACGAAAGGTCAGGCTGATACATGCCATTGACAAACACCATGGTGATTTCCGCAAGACCGGGCAAAATCCGGTGTACCAGATCACTACTGGAAATCAGGTGTTCTGCCGATTGTTCCTGTTGCGATGCCGGGTGGAGCAGGGCGCTGCTGCGCCGGGCGACCCTTTTCAAGCTGGTATAGCGCCAGTCCTCATCCCGGATGGTTGGAAATCCGCCATTGGAAAATCTGGCGAGCGCTTTGCCACGTAACGGGCTCAGCCAGTCAGTAGCCGGAAACTTACGGCCAAGATTTTCGCTGGCCTGACGATACAATGAGGCGTCAAAGTCTGTTGATGGTGTGCGTGTGCTCATCGTGGTCAGGTTCCGGTGGTCACCCAGTCGTATCCCTGGTCTTCCAGTTCGAGCGCCAGACTCTTGTCACCGGTTCGAACTATTTTCCCTTCAGCCAGTACATGTACAAAGTCCGGTTGAATGTAGTCCAGCAATCTCTGGTAGTGAGTGATCAGCACAAAGGCCCGGTCATCGCTGCGAAGTGTATTGACGCCATTGGCGACGATCTTCAGTGCATCAATATCAAGTCCGGAGTCGGTCTCATCCAGTATCGCGAGTACGGGCTCCAGCACGGACATCTGGAATACCTCATTACGTTTTTTCTCACCACCGGAAAAACCTTCGTTGACACTGCGTTTCAGGAATTTCTGGTCTATTTCCATCAGTTCGGACTTTTCCCTGACCAGCTTCAGGAATGCGATGGCATCGATCTCCGGTTGTCCGAGGTGCTTTCGCTTCGCATTCAGTGCAGCTTTCAGGAAATAAGTGTTGTTGACGCCGGGGATTTCGATGGGGTACTGAAAGCCGAGGAAGATCCCTGCCCAGGCCCGTTCCTCGGGCGCCATGTCGAGCAAATCTGCACCGTTGTAGCTGATCGAACCGCGGGTTACTTCATAACCCTCCCGGCCGGCGAGCACGTGGGCAAGAGTGCTTTTGCCCGAACCGTTCGGGCCCATGATTGCGTGGACTTCACCTGAGGAGACCGCAAGGCTGAGCCCCTTGAGAATTTCAGTGCCGGCTACCGACACATGCAAATCTTTGATATTCAGTTTCACGATTAACCAACGGCTCCTTCAAGACTAACGTTTAGCAGTGCCTGTGCTTCCACAGCAAATTCCATCGGAAGTTCGCGAAAAACATCTTTGCAAAATCCGTTCACGATCATATTCACTGCATCCTCTTCTGACAATCCGCGCTGTCGGCAATAGAACAATTGGTCCTCACCGATTTTTGATGTTGTGGCCTCATGCTCCACGATCGCAGTGGGATTCTTTACTTCCATATAGGGAAAAGTGTGCGCGCCACACTGGTCGCCAAGCAGCAGGGAGTCACACTGAGTGTAGTTTCGTGCGTTTTCAGCTGTTGGAAAAATCTTGACCAGGCCTCGATACGATTGCTGCGCGCGGCCGGCGGAAATACCTTTTGAGATAATAGTGCTGCGTGTATTGGCACCGATGTGGATCATTTTCGTGCCGGTATCCGCTTGCTGAAGATTATTGGTGACGGCCACCGAATAGAACTCGCCGACTGAATTGTCCCCTCGCAGTATGCAGCTGGGATATTTCCAGGTAATCGCGGAACCGGCTTCAACCTGTGTCCATGATACTTTTGAGTTGGCACCACGGCAGTCACACCGCTTGGTGACAAAATTATAAATACCGCCACGACCCTGCTCATCACCGGGATACCAGTTTTGTACGGTGGAGTACTTTATCTCCGCATCTTTCATCGTGACCAGTTCGACAACTGCGGCGTGCAGCTGATTTTCGTCCCGCATTGGTGCCGTACACCCTTCCAGATAGCTGACGTGGCTGCCTTCTTCGGCGATGATCAGCGTGCGCTCAAACTGGCCGGTTTTCGCCTCGTTGATGCGGAAATAAGTTGACAGTTCCATCGGGCAGCGAACGCCCTTGGGAATATAAACGAATGAGCCGTCAGTAAATACTGCGGAATTGAGCGCGGCAAAGAAATTGTCCCGATAGGGCACAACCGTACCGAGGTACTGTTCGATCAACTCAGGATGATCCTGCACAGCCTCTGAAAAAGGGCAGAAAATAACACCGGCTTCTGCAAGCTTGCCTTTGAACGTTGTCGCGATCGATACGCTATCGAATACCGCATCAACAGCAACACCGGCCAACCGTGCCCGTTCATGAAGAGGGATACCCAGCTTGTCATAGGTTTCCAGAAGTTTCGGATCCACCTCATCCATGCTTTTTGGGGCATCTGTCGCCTGTTTGGGTGCAGAAAAATAGGAAATATCCTGATAGTCAATCGGCGAGTGGTGCAATTTTGCCCAATCGGGTTCTTTGATCGTCTGCCAGTAGCGAAAAGACTTGAGTCGCCAGTTCAATAGAAACTCCGGTTCATTCTTTTTGTCGGAAATAAACCGGATAACATCTTCATTAATACCGGGCGGCAGAGTTTCTGATTCAATATCAGTGATAAATCCATGCCGGTATTTCCGGTCGACGAGTTGTTCAATATCTGTATTTTCAGTGGCCATGGAAATGCTCAGGAGCGTTGTGAGGTTCTTTGTGAAGCGCGATGTGCGGGTGTCAGATCGATGACGGGAAAGCTGGCCGGCGGGTTTTCCAGATCGGCGAGCGAAACATTCTCCAGTGATGTGCGCATGGATTTGCTGATTCTCTGCCAGGCACTGCCAACAGAGCATGAGGCTTCGAGGTGGCAGTGTCCGTCTTCAATACTGCACTCGGTGATCGCTACCGGACCCTCCAGGACGTCCAGAATTTCCGCTGCACTGATCAGTTCAGGAGGCCGTGAAAGACAATATCCGCCCTCAGCACCGCGAGTTGAATGCGCGAGCCCTGAGCTGGCCAGCAACTTCAGCAGCTTCTGGACTGTCGGAAGGGCAATACGAACGGCTGTAGCGACATCATTTGCCGAGCATAGCCGACCATTCCGGCTGGCCAGGTGAACCAGGATCAGGGTGCCGTAATCGGTGAGCCGACTGATGCGAAGCATGAGGATGCAGAGTAGTTTCCGAATATAGGACTATTTTAGTCCAATATGAGTCAACAAGGAAGGTTCATCTGCTATTCAGGCGTGGGTGCTACCCTGAAATTTGATATCCTTCGCTTCGGGCAGCTTTTTTGCATGTCCTTTTGCATTGAAACAGGCTGAACCTCAACACCATATACCGGTCATAGAGGTGTGATTGCCGGTATGTTCTGGAGTAGAAAATGAAAAAGGTGAGTTTGGTATTGTTGTTGATCTGCGCAAGCGCTGTCGGTGCGACCGGCACGGCAGTGGATTCTCCCTACCAGGTGATCAAAGCGACAGCGGCAAACATGACCACCAAGCTGGATGGCCGCCGCGAATACCTGGCTGATCATCCAGACGAATTATATTCACTGGTTTCCGATATCATGCTGCCGAATTTTGACAGGCGCTATGCTGCGTTTCTTGTTCTCAATAAGCACTGGAAATCAGCAACGGATGAGCAGCGCACTCAATTTGTCGAGGCTTTTTACGTTTTTCTGTTACGCAGCTATGCCAAGGGGCTGCTTGAGTTCGACCCTGGACATATCGTCGTATTTGCTCCTGAAGGTAAGGCAGAAGGGAAGCGAAGCATCATACAGACAGAAATGCGAATGCCCGATGGTTCCGAGATTCCTGTGAACTACAGTCTGCGTCTGACTTCTTCGGGGTGGAAAGTCTACGATGTGCGGGTCGATGGCGTTTCGTATATTCGTAACTATCGCAATCAGTTCGATGCTGAAATCAGTGCAACCGGGATGGATGCGGTGATTGCCAGATTGCAGGCGGAATCAGGAGGGCAGTAGCTGTAATCGTCATGCTAATCGTCCGGCATCACCTGCCGGTCCCTTTTTGACGGGATGGCTCCCTGCGGTCCGCTTTATTCCCTTCAAAAAGGGATCGGCAGGTAATGCCTTGGTCGGGGGAATGACGATGTGCGGACACTGATGGCAAGATTCAGTCTCGACGATTACAAGTCACTCTTACTCGAATTCGTCTTCAAACTCGCTATCATCCAGGAATTCATCTTCCGGCGGGTTGCCGTCGTGAATGAGGTATTCACGCCTTTGCACGTAGGCGTCACGCAGCAGCGCGTAGGGATCATATGCCTCGCTTATGTGCTGGTCGATACCAAGTAGCATCGAACGCTCGTGAATAATGTATAACCCCCGGAGTTTTGATTTGACGCTGCTGTTATTCATCCATATCAGCGGGTGGATATAACCGTCCCCGGCAAGACCGACTGCGCTGCGCATGGTGCGAGGGCCAAAAAGTGGCAGCACAATGTAGGGGCCACGGGCAACACCCCATGCAGCCATGGTCTGACCCAGGTCTTCGTCGTGAATCCGCATGCCCATAGGAGTAGCCGGATCAAACAAGCCGCCGATACCCAGGGTGCTGTTGGTGATGAATCTCCCGATATCGCTTATTCCCTGCAAGAACTTTCCCTGCAGCAGGCCATTGAGAATAATAATCGGTGACTCAAGATTGGAAAAGAAATTCTTTACACCGGTTTTTGCAGGGCGTGGCGTAATGAAGTCATATGCCTTTGCGACGGGTCTGAGCAGATACTTGTCTGCAGTACGATTCACCTGATAAGTCACACGATTAACAGGTTCGAATGGGTCAGATACCGACTCTGGCGCTTTCTCGCTTTTTGAAGCACAGCCCACTGTGCCTGAGACTACAATCAGGGAAAACAGCAGCAGAGTCACTGCAGGAGGGAGTATCGCTGGTTTTGACATCAATGATCGTCGGATTTGGTTTTTTTCTGAGCCCGAAGTGAATCAGGCATCCATTCCTGAATTTGCTCAAGGCGCGAGAGGAACCTGGCTTTTTGCACATTATCCAGTTCCGGAATGCTGAGCGCCAGCCGCAATTGGTCTGAGGCCATTATCACGTTTCCGGTCAGCAAATGGTACTCGGACATATAGTAGTGGGCATCAGCCGTATCGCCCGCAGCACTTGCTGCCAGAGCGATAAGCCTTGCCTGACCCGCTGTAGGAGGCACCTGATTCAGAAGGTCGAGCAGAATCTTGTGTGCCAGTGCCGGTTGACCATATTCCAGCAGAGTTTCCGAATAACGAATAGACAGCGGGAGGTTGCGCGGGAAAAGGTTCAGTGCATGTTGGTATGTTGCCAAAGCCTCATCTACCTTGTTTTTGCCAAGCAGTGCGGCGGCCAGTCCCGTGTGGAAAGGTATGATGCCTTCGTTGCCGGCGAGCAGGTCACGGAAAAGTTTATCCGCCTTTTCGTACTCTCCGAGGCCGAGTGCTGATAGTGCGATTCCGTACTGGTTTCCCAGGTCATCGATTCCGTCGGGGCTTTCGATCTGCCCCTGAAAGTAAAGCAGCGCTCTTTCCGGAGTGGAACTGGTCAGCACTCGCAAGCGAGCCCGGGAAAGCGTGTATCCGGCCGCATCCTGAACTTCCCCGACAGCGTAGCTGCTGGCGCGACCTCGTGTTTCTGCGATCCGGGTAATGCTCACAGGATGGGTTCTGAGAAACTCCGGTGCCTGATTGGACAGTGGCCCTGATTTTCGCGCCATCGTACTAAAGAAGGCCGGCAGTCCCATGGGATCAAACCCTGCAGATGCCAGAACGCCAACGCTGAAACGATCAGCTTCGTACTCGTTGGCGCGGGTAAAGTTGATTTGCTGCTGTACAGCCGCAGATTGAGAAGCAACAATTCCACCCTGTATCATATCACTGCTTCCAGTGACCACGCCCAGCAGAATGGCGCCCAGCATTGCAGCCATTGTCAGAATACTGGCTTTTTGATTGGCGAATACAGCTCTTGAGATATGGCGTTGTGTGACATGAGAGATTTCATGAGCCAGAACTCCTGCCAGCTCACTTTCGTTTTTTGTGGCCAGGAGCAATCCGGAGTGGATACCGATATACCCGCCTGGTAAAGCAAACGAGTTGATTGCCGGGTCATCGATGACGAAAAAGGTAAAGTGAAAATCACCATCCTGAGCGTGAGCTGCCAGTTTTTGGCCGATGTCCTGAATGTATTCCTGGATTTCGGGATCAAGAACGATTCTTTCTGCGCTCAGCAGGCTGCGATACATGGAGCGGCCAATTTGCGCTTCCCTGGCTTTGGACAGCAGACTGTCTGACGGGCTGCCGATGTCGGGCAGGTCATTGACAGCGCTGAACCCCGGCTGGAATGTCAGGTTGAGCGCCAAAATCAGGATGATGAGATTCTTGGGTGCCATAGGATTGAATGAGCCAGACATATGGAATGTCAGACAGCGCTCACGCTGCCAGGTTCGCGGCAATAGCGTTCACCGTTGTGCAGGCTCCATGATCGCATCCAGGTTATGCTCATCACAAAAGGCCAGGAATTCGTCACGCAATGTAGCGATATGAGTATCGGCTGGAATATTCACTGTGAATTGTACTGAAAACATTGCTGCCCCGGTATGGGGTGCGTTGTAGCGGCGGGTGCTCATCTCCGGGATACCCAGCTTCCGACTGGCGAAAAATCCGGAAATATCCAGAACGATTCCATCATGGTCAAGACTGACTATATCAATCATGTAAGGTGCTGAGGCATCGACGGGACTGGGGTCAGTATCCCGAAGCGTAATGGTAAGATCAGAGCGCCCATCAAGAGCAGCTAATTGTTCGCGCACCCGCGAGATGACATGCCAGTTGCCACTGACCAGCACGATCATCGCGAACTCGGTACCCAATGCAATCATTCGGCTCTGCTGAATACTGCCTCCTGAACCGGTTACAGCTTCACTGAGGTCTTTGATCAATCCGGCCCGATCCGGGCTGATGGCTGTGATCGCCAGTAACTTTTCCATTGGTCCACCATGACATCAGAAGGCCTTCAGTGTACCGGGATTTGGCAAGGCTGGCAGCCTTGCGTTGAGCAGGGGTGGCCAGTACCATCCTGCGGATACACAGGAACTCATCCAATGGGGCGAAAATAGTGATGATTGAAGGGAGCCTTGTCGCTCTGGTAACGCCAATGATGGAAAGCGGGCATATTGATGATCCATGCCTGAGGCGTCTGGTGGAATGGCATGTGGAAGCAGGTACCGCGGGACTGGTAGTTGCAGGAACCACCGGCGAATCAGCAACTCTGGCGAAAGAAGAACATCTTGCCGTGATTGGAGCGGTGGCGAAGTACGCAGCGGGCCGGATACCGGTATATGCTGGCACTGGCTCAAATTCGACACAGCAAACGATTGATCTGTCGGTTGCCGCGGGGCAGTTCTCGATTGACGGTTATCTTGTGGTGACGCCTTACTACAATAAACCCACCCAGGAGGGTTTGTTTAGGCATTTCAGTGCTGTTGCGGATGCCGTGCACAGGCCGGTAATGCTTTATAACGTTCCAGGCCGGACTGCTGTAGATTTATTGCCCGAGACTGTCGTCAGACTGGCAGAACATCCCCGGATTACATCGATCAAGGAGGCCACCGGGGATCTGGGCCGGGTGGAAACCATTCGAGAAGCCTGCGGTGACGATTTTGGATTATATAGTGGCGATGACCTGACCGGTCGTGAGTTCATGTTGCGTGGCGGGAATGGTGTTGTTTCCGTCACTGCAAACATCGCTCCGGAGCTGATGGCAAAAATGTGTCAGGTCGCCCTGGCAGGTGATGCTGATGAAGCCACCGAAATTGATGGCCATTTGGTTGAATTGCATGACAAGTTATTCGTTGAAGCCAATCCGATTCCTGTCAAATGGGCTCTGGAACGGCTTGGCAGGATCCCCGGTGGTATTCGCTTGCCGCTAACCCGGCTTTCGGCACAGTATCATGAAGAAGTTACAGCAGCCCTTGAGCATGGGGGGTTGTTGTGACCGGAATTGCAGTGAAGCGGAAAAGAATGGCGCAATGTTTGTTATCAGTAGTTCTTGCAAGCCTGATGTTGTCGGGTTGTTTCTGGGGCAGCAGCCAGGCGGAAAAGTGCGCTGAACCCCAGTTGTACGAGCAAAGTCGCAGTGTTGCGCTGGTTTCCATTCCACCTGATCTTGATGTGCCGGACAATCGGGATAAACTCGTTATTCCGGAGCTGCCACAGGGATCAGAGCTTGGCGCTCTGTCATCCGGAGCCGAAAAGCCGTGTTTGAAGCTTCCGCCCAACTACTTCGATAAGCCTGTTCTGGAAGACAGCGCCCAGGAAGACTTTGGTGAGGCATAGCGATAGCGTGGAAAAAGTACGGCCCTATTTTCTGATCGGCGATATTTTCGCCAGCGTGTCTGTTGGTATATTGGCGGGTCTGGTATCCAGTGCGCTGGTCGACACCGGCTGGCATATGCTGCCGGCCATGATTACTTGCATGATTCTGGGCATGTTGCTCGCGCTGATACTGGCTCTGTTTGTTTTTTGCCGGTATTTTGGCGCGATGGAAGTACTGGTGCCGACAATGTTTACCGGAATGCTCGCAGGTATGGTGGTCGGCATGGTTGCAGCCATGACAGTGGTCGAATGGCCGCTCGCAGTAAGTCTTGGGGCATTGAGCGGTCTGATCATACTGATGATCACCTACGTGGCCAATATTATTATCAACGGCAAGATCGTCAGTTAGCCATGAACGACGCAACCAAAGCCAAGTGGGATCATGCAGCAGCACTTTATGATTTCATGACAGGTATCGGTCCCGACAAGCGTTGGGGGCCATACAAGCAGGAATTGTTCGGTCACATGAGTGGCAAGATTCTTTTTCTTGCATTGGGCACGGGGCTGGATATCAGATTTTTTCCTCCCGGCCAGGACATTACCGCAATCGACATCAGTCCGAAGATGCTTGAGGGGGCAGCGGACAGAATTACCGCCTATCAGGGGCAACTCCAGGCGCAGGAGATGGATGTGTGTGATCTGGAATTTGAGGATCACACATTCGATCAGGTTTACACTTCCTGCACTTTCTGCTCCGTGCCTGACCCGGTTGCAGGACTGGAGTCGCTCAGAAGGGTTCTCAAACCCGGCGGTGAACTGCGAATGTGTGAGCACACTGGCAGCAGCTACTTCCCGTTCCGGCAGATGATGTCGGTGATGACCCCCATCACCTCAAAACTCGGCCCGGACCTTAATCGTCCAACCGTAGACAATGTCAGGGCAGCAGGGTTCGAAATCAAAGAGGTGAGGGGGGTGTACCTGGACGTTGTAAAAACAATTTTTGCGGTGGCGCCTGCTCAGGTGGCCTGACCCGGATACCAGCCGTTTTTTATCTGGCTTTTTGATCAAGTATCCCGCTCGTTTTGCAGATCGGGGTAACCCCAAACATGCTAACCTCATGCAGACGATGTTGTAGCGCACTGTGCACTGTGAGCAACCACGGAGCTCGGTTCATGACGGTTATTCTTCGGTTACTCAAGGGAGAAAGCGCGTGTCACTGACGACTTTGGACAATTACTTTCTGCCAGGCAGTGGTAGCGAAGTGATTGAGTTGCTGCAGGAATATGGTGAACGCGCCATGCTTGTCGCTGGTGGAAGTTTCGTTCACGGCCTTGCCGCTCGGGACCTGCTACCGGGCATTGATGTTTTTATCGATATACAAAAGCTCGGTCTGGCAGATGTTACCGTGGGTTCTGAAGGCTTGCAGATTGGCGCAATGACTCGACTGGCGCAGCTTGCAAAGGTTCCGGAGGTCCAGGATGCTCCGGAGTGGGGCGCTGCAAAAGACGCTTTGCGTTATCCCCCGGTGCAAATCATGAATACTGCAACTGTCGGAGGCAATATCGCCGCGGCCTGTCCCTATTTCGACCTGCCTACGGCATTTCTGGCAATCGGCGGTAATGTGTTGGCACAAAGCAATGCCGGCACCAGGGAAATCAGTCTGGATGATTTTTTTACCGGGTTGTTTGAAAATTCGCTGGGGCAGGATGAATTCATTACCGAACTGGCCTTGTCGCGACCTGTCCCCGGATCTGCCAGTGCGTTCATCAAGCTTGAAACCAATGCCAATGATCTGGCAATCGTCAATGCAGCGGTACAAATTACCGTTGAGTCCGGTATTTGTCAGTCAGCGCGTGTGGCGCTCGGCGGAGGAGTCAATGAAATCCCGCTGAGATCTGCTGCCGCAGAAAAATTGCTGAAGGGTCAGAGCCTGACCGACGCATTACTCAAAGAAGCCGGGCAAGCTGTACAGGCGGATATATCACCCATGGCCGATCATCGGGCATCAGCGGAATACCGGTCCGCCATGGCCAGGGTGCTGACCGAACGTGCCTTGCATCGCGCCATCACCCGTTTGAACTGAGGAGAAGTCGTTTGTGAAGCAGTTGATCAGTCTTGATATAAACGGTGAGGTTCACGAGCTTGCTGTTGCACCTCAAGACAGCCTGTTACAGGTACTAAGGGAAGAGCTGGGTCTGATCGGGACAAAGAAAGGCTGTGATACCGGTGGCTGTGGCTGCTGTACTGTTCAGATCGATGGTCAGGCCGTCTATTCCTGTATGACCTATGCGATGTCCGTGCAGGACAAACCGGTCGTCACAATCGAGGGGATAGCCAACAACGGCAAACTCGACCCGTTGCAACAGGCCTTTATCGACGCCGGTGCAGTACAGTGCGGATACTGTACCTGCGGTACGATCATGGCCGCCAGGGAGTTACTGGCATCAGTACCCGACCCCGATGAAGACCAGATCAGACACGCTATTGCCGGTAATCTGTGCCGGTGTACCGGCTACCAGAAAATTGTTGATGCCATCAAGCTGGCGGCAACGAACAGTGCCTGAAGAGAGGTAACGCATGACGAACACAAGTGTTCTTGGCAAAAGTGTCCCGCGTCCTGACGCTCTGGACAAGGTTACCGGCGGCAAGGAGTATCCGGTCAATGTTGTATTGCCCGGAATGCTGCATGCCAAGCTGTTGCGCAGCCCCTATCCTCATGCCCGGATTATCAGCATCGACGCCAGTGCTGCAGAGAAGCTGCCGGGAGTCAAAGCAGTACTGCTGCCGAAGGATGTGCCACAGCTGAAATACTGCCCGGTCTATTTTGTGCCGACGCTGGCGCCCAGCATGGTTCAGGACATGCTGATCATGAGTGACACCGTGCGTTATGCGGGGCAACCTGTCGCGGCTGTAGCCGCTACATCCGCCAGGATTGCTGAACAGGCTCTGGAGTTGATCGAGGTGGAATACGAAGAACTGCCGGCGGTGTTCGATACTGATACTGCCATGGCGGATGGTGCGCTGCAGATCCATGAGGGGGCAGAGAATAATGTCGCCGTAAACCCGGTGGTCACATTCGGGGATGTCGAGGCAGGCTTTGAGAAGGCCGACCATATATTTGAGGGCACTTATCAAACCCAGAGAGTGCACACCTGTTACATGGAGCCGCGGGTCTGCGTGGTTGACAGCGATACCGGCGGCAAGTTGACAGTTCATTCCTCGATGCAGCATCTGTTTGGTTTGCGGGAAAAACTGGCCTTTGTACTTGATATGCCTGAAAGCAAAGTCAGGGTGATCAAACCTGCCTATATCGGTGGAGGCTTCGGTGGAAAACTGGATATCGGTTACATCGAACCGGTAGCGGCTTTGCTAAGCCTCCGGACAGGCAAGCCTGTCCGGATAGAGCAAACCCGGTATGAGGATTTTATTACCACTACCCGGAATCCGATCAAGGTTTATCTCAAAACCGGTATTACGAAAGAAGGCAAGTTTGTTGCTCGCTATGCTGAAAGCACGCTGGATTGCGGTGCACATGCTACTCATGGCGCGGAAGTGATTAACGTGCACGGCATGTTCGGCATTCTTTTGACCTACCCCTGTGCAGATCAATACTGGGAAGGCAAGACGGTTTATACCAACAACATGATCGGTGGCGGGTTCCGGGGGTACGGGTCACCGCAGGGTGCCTTCGCGGTTGAATCCCAGATTGACGAGATCTGTGAAGAACTCGGATTCGATCCGGTCGAGTTTCGGCTGAATAACTCCTATAAGGAGGGTGAGCCACATCCATTCAATCCCCAGGCAAAGCTCGACAGTTACCGGTTTCAGGATTGTCTCCAGCAAGCAGCCGAGCGCATTGGCTGGAGTAGCAGAACACCGGTCGCCAGTGATCCGGGCGTCAAAAAGCGCGGGATCGGACTCGGTTGCCAGCCGATCTGGGTCAGTGGCTGTGTCGGTTTTCCGGACATATACGAACACTCCGGCGCCATTGTAAAACTCAACCGGGATGGCACGGCGGATCTGTCGACTGCTGCAATTGATCTTGGTTCAGGACAGATTACAACGCTGTGCATGATTGCAGCTGAAGAACTGGGTCTTGCCGCCGATCAGGTGCGCATGACCTATGCGGATACCGACACGGTACCGTTTGATGCGCCCAGCCATGCCAGCCGGGTGACCTATTCATCGGGTAACGCAGTCAAGGCGGCGGCGGCAGAAGCCAAACAAAGGTTGCTTGAAGTGGCAGGCGGTTTGCTCGAGGCCAGCCCGGATGACCTGGAAGTTCGCGCAGGCATGGTGTGCGTCAAAGGGTCGCCTGATTCGAAGATCAGCGTGATTGATGTTGTCACGCGTGCCGAGGCACCATATGTTGTCATGACTGAAGAAGGACCACAGCCCACCAACCTGGCGGAAAAAGGCACCATCATTGGCTTGTCGAGCATGGCGCCCCCGGCCAATCCCTCGCCCGCTTCAGTAGAGTTTGTCGAAGTGGAAGTGGATACGGAAACCGGCCAGGTAGCAATACTCAGAGTGGTGTTCGCCCATGATCTGGGCAAGCTGATACATCCTGCAGGTGCTGAAGGCCAGGTAGAAGGCGGCTTCCAGCAGGGCATGGGGTTTGCCTTGATGGAAAATATTGCCTTCGACCCGGATAGCGGAGCCTGTCTGTCGAGTGATTTCCTGGACTACAAGATGCCGACTGCAGTAGAGATGCCACCCAAAATAGAGAGTATTTTTATCGAATCCAATGAGCCGACCGGCCCGTTTGGTGCCAAGAGCCTGTCCGAACCCTGTGTCACTGTACCGGCACCCGCCATTGCCAATGCGATTTACAACGCAGTCGGTGTCAGGGTACGGGATCTGCCGATCACGCCAGAGAAGATTCTTGCGGGCCTGGGAAAACTGTAGGAGCG
>JAJRUG010000110.1 GCA_024277915.1 Gammaproteobacteria bacterium | reverse complement strand
GAGCGAACTGGCTCATTCCGATCACTCACAGTGATACCATCGGACCCGTCGCGTTAGGAATATTGGGTGATCGAATAAAACCAGTACCGGTGATCGGAATCACCAGAATACGCATACTGTGGATTTTTATCCACGAGCCCTGATGACAAACGCGCGCCCGGACCTCATTCGTTAGTCGGCTTTGTAAAAGCCCTCTGCGACACCAGGTTCTCCGGGCGGCGGTCATTCCGTCTACATCAAAATATCAGTTCTCAGGCAGGTTGGTAATCTTGTCCATGGGCCAGTAGCGACCAGGCGATCCGGGCATGTTTGTTGGCCAGTGCCACCGCCGCCTGGTTAAAGGATTTTGTTTTTCTCAGTTCCTCGACCCAGCGACTCTTACGGTCAGTCCGCCGGGCGGTATGGATCAGTTCACTACGCGCCCCGTGTACCAGCAAGGTGCGCAGGTAAACATCGCCTCGCTTGGAGATTCTGCCTAATTTGGTGACACCTCCGGTCGAGTACTGACGGGGCGTCAATCCCAGCCAGGCAGCAAACTGCCTGCCGTTCTTGAAATCATGGCCATTACCCACCGTGGCGACAATGGCCGAAGCGGTCACCGGACCAATGCCGTTGATCTGCATCAGACGCTGAGCACGCTCATCTTCACGGATAAACTGACTGATCTGCCGATCAAACGACAGGACCCGTTGATGGATCGTTTTGAGCTGTGTGTACAGTTCATCGAGTGTGATCCAGGCCAGTTCAGGGACCCGATCCGCATGATTGATACGCAGCCGATGCCATTGGTCTTTGAGGGCTTTGACACCTCGCGGGGCGACCACACCGAACTCGGCTAACAAGCCACGCATCTGGTTGATGGTGCGGGTGTGGCTGGCCACGCAGGCCGTTCGCAGCCGGTGCACCATGAGCACTGCTTGCTGTTGTTCGTTCTTGACCGGGACAAAACGCATCTGCGGCCGGCCTGCTGCCTCGCAGATCGCCACCGCATCATTCATGTCGTTCTTGCCCGTTCGACCCTGGTGCCGATAGGGGGCCACAAAGCGTGGATCGATGATCCGGGCATCGTGGCCCAGATTGATCAGTTCCCGAGCCCAATAGTGTGCGCCGGAGCCGGCTTCCATCGCGGCCAGGGCGGGTGGACGATTGGCGAAGAACTCGAGTAATTGCTTGCGCTTCAGGGTTTTTCGCAGTTGGATCTTGCCGTTCGCATCAACGCCGCAGATAGCGAACGAATTCTTGGCTAAATCAATGCCGAAGTGGATAATAGGGTTCATGGATCTCCTCACTCTTTGTTTGGAAGTAAATGACATCTCCATTCTGGCACGCAGATGCCGCTTGAGTGGGGAGGTCCATGTCATTCGTTGAGGCTGTAGAAAAACCCCCAGGCACCCTGTTGATTCAATGATTTGTTGCCACTGGTCGAGTAAAATATAACTCTCCTCCCCTTAGTGAGTCCGTCTGATGGCACGCTACAAAGATTCCAGTTTTTCCCAAAGCAAATTCATCCCGGTGGTGTTATCCCAGCAGATCACGCCCGGTACCTTCGAGTACGCGGTGAGCCTGCTCATCGAAGACCATATTGATATGAGCGTGTTTGATCAGCGGTATCGCAACGATGATGCCGGCCGCCCCGCTTACGATCCGGCGATGCTGTTGCGGGTGATCTTGTCAGCCTATGCCCGGGAACAGGGTAAATCTTGTATGCCCAGGATTAATCGATACGCCGATGCATCGACGGCTGCGAGGGATCATCGGCGATGAAATATATGACCAAGGGTTTCTTCCAAATGTTCACCTTCGCCGCGCTGGTCGACCAGAGGAAATCGCTCGATGCATCACATTCTTGTGCTCGGAAGAGGCCAGTTACATAACGGGAGCAACACTGACGCCGGATGGCGGGTACACACTGACAATGTGAGATCGCATGATGGCGCCACCTGACAGCCTGTGAAAACAAGGTTTTTCTACAGCCTCGTTGTGTTTCGTTGCATTAACCAGAGTGATACTTTAGTATCACTTTATGCGCACTGAACTAGTTACTACTCTGAAGCGGAAAGCGACCCAATTGCTGTCGGAGCTTGGTCGTCATCGCGAACCAATCCTTATAACGCAGCATGGTACGCCCTCGGCGTATTTGGTGGATGTAGAAAGTTACGAGAAGCTTCAGGCAAGGATTAAGTTACTGGAAGGAATTGCACGGGGTGAGAGGGCCGTTGACGATGGGCGCACTCTTTCCAATAAACAGGCAAAGGCAAAGATGGCCAGATGGCTGAAGTAATTTGGTCAGAGCCAGCATTAGCCGACCTTGATGCCATCGCAGATTATATCGCCTTAGACAACCCGGAAGCTGCTTCTAAATTAGTTCAGCATATATTCAAGCACTTAGATCAGCTTCAGGACCATCCCGACAGTGGCCCAAGGCTTCAAGAATTTAAGGGTTCCAGGTACCGCCAAATCGTCAAGCCGCCGTGCCGCATGATTTACCGACACGATAAAACAGAATCCAAAGTATTAATTTTGCATGTAATACGCAGCGAACAAAAGCTAAGGCGAACGAGATTGTTTCGCGGCACGAAATGAAATATAACCCATATGAGGCCCCAGCACTAGGACGGAAAATGAAATGAATTCAACTCAATAACCGGGGCGTCAGGACATCGTGATCAAAATACAAATCCTGTCATTGACAGCCAGTGAAAACAGGGTTTTTCTACAGCCTCGTAGTAGGCAGAGTTACCCACAAAAAGCAGACATATTTCATCGAGTCCGAGTACAAATATTGGAGATATGAGTGAAAAAAGGCAAGTTAGATTTAATTGATAACATGTATGAGTACGTGCTTGATAATTCGTTAAGAGAATCTGATGTTCTAAGTCGATTGAGGTCAGAAACCGAGAAAGATCCATCGGCTATAATGCAAATCCCCCCGGAACAAGGGCAGTTAATGGCGCTCTTGGTTAAACTCATAGGTGCAAAAAGGACTATTGAAATAGGAGTATATACTGGGTACAGCGTATTATGCGTGTCTCAGGCTATGCCAAGTGATAGTTATACAGTTGCATGCGATGTTAGTGAAGAATGGTCGGATATTGCGAAAAGATACTGGAAAGAAGCTGATGTTGATAAAAAGATTGATCTTAAGTTAGCGCCAGCAACCGAGACATTAGAACTATTGATTAATGATGGGCAAAGCGGATCATACGATTTTATATTTATCGATGCAGACAAAGATAACTACGATAATTACTATGAACTGTCATTGAAATTGCTGAAGAAGGGAGGGCTAATAGTCATTGATAATGTTCTTCTTTTTGGGTCTGTTATCGATTCAGAATTACTCGATAAAAAATTAAGAGACAAGTTACCTGAAAGTAGTATTCAATGTGTACGTGACTTAAATACGAAAATCAAAAATGACAATCGTGTTGATATAAGCATGTTGCCAATTGCGGATGGAATTACGTTGGCACGAAAAAAATAAAATCTAACAAACTCACTCAATTGAATGGTTACTTTCACCAGGGCAGAGGTCGGATGATGACCTCAGGCGAAAATGGCCCACAGCACTCATATTTATTGTTTCAACGATTCGGACAAGAATTGCAGATAGGGAGATATCATGATCACTGCTCGTGGTCTGTTCAATGATGCGGCAGAAGCTGACCAGCAATGTGCAATTGCGCTTTGGGGAGTGTCGATGACCTATATCCACCCACTCTGGCCGGACAGACCCTCATCGGAGATTCTTTCCATCGGTGCGGAACTGTCCACACGCGCCGTTACCGTTGGACAAGATTATTTGTTGTTCCAGACAATGTTCCATAGAGTACTTATTCGTTTTGTACGGGCAGCAGAGGTTTGCCCTTGGGGTGAGCTACAGATTAGAGGCAGCACAAAGCTGCGATAAACAGGAAAAGGAAGGATGAAAATGACAGATTCACTTTACTCTCGACTTGGTGGCTACGATGGAATCGCAACATTCGCAACGATGCTTGTGGAGCAGGCTCGAAAGGACGCACTCCTGGGAAGATTCTGGTCCAATTCTGGCGAAGATCGACTCGCTCGTGAACTCCAGCTCCTGATCGACTACCTCGTAAAAGAAACGGGTGGACAGATGTACTACACCGGTCGTGATATGGCGCTCGCCCACAAAGGTATGGGGATCGATGAGGTTGACTGGACGCGCTTCATAGAAATCGTTACGAGTGTTGCCGGTGAATTAGGCGTAGGCCCAACCGAAGGTAGCGAAGTGATGGCCTTTTTGGACAGCCTCAAGGCAGACGTCGTTATCGCGTAACTGAACGAGGCTCGCTATTCATGAGGCCGACGGAGCTTCGCTGCCACCGCTACAGGGGAAGAAAATATTCGAGCCGTTTTAATATCCGGTTAGGCGAAACGCTTCATGAGCGGCTGGCTATTGAGTCCACGAAAGAAAAAGAAAGCCTTAATTCATTTTGCATGAAGGTACCAAGAGATGGGGTTGGCTTATAACCAGTCGCTGAAACAACCATGCAACTATTATTTGATATGACGGGAGGATACTTATGCGATTTTTATTTTTTTTATATGGCGTGATT
This sequence comes from Gammaproteobacteria bacterium, assembly GCA_024277915.1. GTDB lineage: Bacteria > Pseudomonadota > Gammaproteobacteria > Steroidobacterales > JAJRUG01. The sequence goes on along the minus strand of JAJRUG010000110.1, from coordinate 17,454 downwards.
TGCTACGTAATATTTTTTGGGACTTTTCTTTATGCAATTGGTTTTGTGGGTAACTTCATTGTCCCCAAGTCTATGGACACTGGTTCTGTAACGCCATTAGCGGAAGCTTTGCTAATAAATATTTTGTTATTGGGAGTATTTGCAGTTCAACATAGCGTAATGGCGAGACAAGGATTCAAAGAAAAGTGGACGAAGATTGTGCCCGCCGCTATTGAAAGAAGCACTTATGTGCTTGCTTCAAGCCTGGCATTGATGCTCCTTTTCTGGCAGTGGAGACCTATGGGTAGTGTAATTTGGGATGTGTCCAATTCTGCTTTGGGCACACTGCTTATAGCTATTTCTCTCATTGGCTGGCTGTTCGTTCTTATAAGCACTTTTTTGATCGATCATTTCGAGTTGTGTGGATTAAAACAGGTCTTTTTAAATCTAAAGGGCAAGGAACCGTTAAATTGCGAATTTAAAAAACCAGGATTTTACAAGGTTGTTCGCCACCCAATCTACTTTGGCTTCACAGTAGCATTTTGGGCAACACCCATTATGACAACAGCCCATTTGTTGTTTGCAGTGGGTACTTTGGGTTACGTGCTGATAGGAATATTTCTTGAGGAAAAAGACCTGGTTTCCATGTATGGCAGTGAGTATGAAGAGTACAAGTCTCAGGTTTCCATGCTTGTTCCATTACCACCCAAGAAAGGAAACTAGCGCATCATCGCTTGAGTTCAACTTTGAAGCGAAACACAGGTTAAGCGGCAAGAAATAGTTCAGTGGGGGTTGCCGTATCCGTCACGATCAAGGCGTTGTACGATGGTGCAATGCAATTTTTGAGAGGTGAAAATTTCTTCAGAAATTGAACAACGACTACAGGCTATTACTTTTTGTGCCAGGTGGATGACTGGTCCATACATGCTCCTGTGCTGAGCTATGCCGGGCATATTGCGGCCATGACAGCAGCGGCCTGGTTGCTCGACAGCCGGTTTGCCGTCTCGATCACCTGGGGATTACTGGCGCTGGGTTGTTTGTTGCTGGCACTCCGCATTAAAGACAAGTCGCTGGGTCAGTCTTCCCGATAATATTTGCTGCATCGACTATCAAAGTGTTCATCTTCGACCTTTCCGATGCAACACCGGCCGTCCGAATTGCGTGCTTGCTGACTTTGGGTGCTTCTTTGTACCTGGGTGGCTGGCTCTACCGGAGAATCGAATCAATGGAGCCATCCAGTCCTATTGGCGAGCGTCAATGATAGACTCGCCTTTCTCACTAACATTGAAGAGGTATGCTCGATGAAGCTGATTGGCGTCAATATTTTTTTCGTACTGGTTGCAGGTATTCTATCCACCCACAGTGTGGCCAGTGATGCTGTTCCTGATAGTAGCGGTGGCGCTGCTTGTGAAGGATACGGCCCGCAAACGCCAAGAGATATTGACAATGCAGCGGGAACCAATCAACGGGTTTTCAGCATCGCGCCGGCCTACGACGAAATGAACCTGTGCAATATTCATTTCCACAACAGCGCAGAACACAAGGCAACAGACTTCTCAATATATGCAGGCGACAGTGATCTCGGGGGTGGTTATCAATGCGCGATCGGCCAGTCACTCACCAAAGCAGAGCTGATGCCGCCGAAGGACGATATTTGCAACGGACTCAAGCCGGGTGACACGATCGAGGTACATTGGGTTCACACTTCTTGTGACATTGAACCGGGCAAGGGTCTGGGCTCGTGCTTGTCCGGAGCGTGTGCCAATCCAGACCTGCGCGTCGAGACCCAGGTATTCACGGTGGTCAATGATGCCTCAGCACTCGCTTTTAATGAGCTCACCTACAGTGGCAATATGGTGAACGGCCTTCACCAGGCTAAAGCGCTGCCGGCCAACACCGGTGAGCCCGTGGAATTTCTGGGGTCAACAACCGGACCGGGGTACTCCGAACAGCAGTGCTCTCCGCTACAGGTGACCTGGAGCGTTCGACCCCGGTGCGCCAAAATCGATATCAACAGCCTTGGCAAATGGTGCGAAAGCAATGTTTTCGGGGAAGACCATGCACATGGCGTCAGAAAGCTGGTCACCAATCCCGACCTTCTCTCTGAAATACAGTAGCTACTGCTCTTTCAGTAATCGCATGCCATTCAGTGTGACCAGTAGTGTCGCGCCGACATCGGCCACAACGGCCATCCACAAGGTTGCTATTCCTGGAACTGCCAAAGCCAGAAAAGCCAGTTTGAGGCCAAGGCTCAACGTGATGTTCTGCTTCAGCACCTGCTGGGTCCGGCGGCTCATGCGGACGATGGTTGGCAGGCGGGATAAATCATTCTGCATCAGCACCACATCGGCGGTTTCCATCGCCTGAGCGCTACCCGCCCCCATCGCGATACCAACCCGGGCTGCTGCTAACGCCGGGGCATCATTGATGCCATCACCCACCATCGCAGCACTGCCATATTGCTGCTCAAGGTCTCGTATGGCACTGAGTTTCTGGTCCGGGAGCAGACCTGCCCGAACTTCATCAATTTCACCGATTCTCGCCGCAATTTTTTCTGCGACCGCCTGGTTATCACCTGTCAGCATGACTGTGTGGATGCCCGGCGACACCTCACGCAGTTTTTGCAGCGCTGCAATGCTGTCTTCCCGAGGCTGATCCTCTACCTCAATATAGCCCAGTACATTTTTCTCACGGGCAACGATCATCATCGAACGCTGTTGTCCGGCCGCCCTGATCGCCTCTGGTATCTCGACATCCTGATGCCCCTTCTCAGCAAACATCGACTCACTGCCAATCGCAACGCGCTCTCCTTCCGTGCTGCCACAGACCCCACGCCCGGCATGGGCGGTCACACTGGTAGCGGGCGCATACTTGTCCTGCACACCTCTTGAGGCGGCCGCAGATAACACCGCATGCGCCATCGGGTGCTCCGAACCCATCTCGACCGAAGCCGCCAGTGCCAGCATATCATCGCAGTCATCACAGTCGGCAGGAGGCGATGGATGCTCACAATCCACACCCTGCATCGCTGCAACTTCAGGGCGGCCGCGGGTCAGCGTGCCGGTCTTGTCGAAGGCAAATACCCGAACGTTGTTAATCTCATCCAGTAGCGCACCGCCTTTTACCAGCACACCGAGCTGTGCGAGGCGCGTCAATGCGCTGACTACTGTCACCGGAATGCTGATCACCAATGCACAGGGACAGGCAATAATTAACAGCGTCAAACCCCGGTAAAGCCAGCCACGCGTACCGTCTGGTGCATCCATAAACGGCTGGCCGAACACCAGTGTCGGAATCAGGATCACGGCAATGGTCAAAAGAACAACGCCCGGCGTATACCATTGTGCAAAACGGTCGATAAAACGTTCCGCAGGTGACCGTCGTGACTGGGCCTGTTCTACCAGCTTCGCGATCCGCGCAATCGTCGCATCGCCGGCGAGCCGGGTCACATTGATCTGTAATGCGGCTTCACCGTTGATCGTGCCACCAAATACTTCGTCGCCGGGCTCTCGCCGTACCGGCATGCTTTCACCAGTAATTGCTGCCTGATCAATTGACGAGGTACCCTCGGTAATCACCCCGTCAACAGGAATGCGTTCTCCGGGCTTTACCAGCACGATATCACCCACAACAAGCTCTTCAATCGCTACAACACTGCGATGAAAATGATGCCCTGCACCCTCTTCACCCTCATGCTCCCCGGTGTGGGTGCGCAACACAGTGGCCATTGATGGCTGCAAGCGAAACAAACCACGCAACGAATCCCGTGACCGCTCGGCGCTGTATCCTTCCAGTGCCTCCCCCAGCGTAAACAAAAGGATCACCGTCACCGCTTCACCGGTCGCACCAATCAGCATTGCGCCGAGCACGGCGATCCCCATCAATAAATCAATTGTGATCCGACGCGCATAGAAGAGTGATCGTGCTCCCTTGCGGGCAATCGGGACGCCCGCGACAATCGTCACCAGCGCATAAACCCAGAGGAATACCATCGAGGTCGTTGATTCCGGCTCTGCCAGCAACAAAGCCGGCAGTGTCAGCACCAGCGCGATGCCGGCGAGTAATGCGAAGCGGGTGATTGGCTGGCTCCACAGGTAGCGAATAAAGCCGGATATGCCGCGGAGCTCTGGCAAATCAGCTGCCTGCGCAGCGTGCCTTACTGCCGCATCGTCAACCAGCCGGTAACCCAATTCGTGCAGCCTCGCTGCGACTGCCTGCGCATCCACCGAACCGTGAATCTCCATGAGCTCAGTCGAAAAACTGACAGAAACCTGTTTAACGCCATCCAGCTTGGCAATGCTTTTTTCCACGGTGGTCGCGCAATCACCGCAATCCATACCAGCAATGCGATAGCTAACCGGGGCAGTTTCCGGAGGATGTGTGGCCTGCATGAGCTATTCCTGACAAAACAACCCGTACAGCCTAAGCCTTCAAGCAGGGTTTAGAGTCAAGAAATAAATAGGACCAAAATAAACAGGGTCAGAGTAAAAATCAGCTCGGCGAACGGCCGGTTTTTACTCTGACCCTGTTTATTCTTTTTTATTTACTTGTAACGAACAACCACATGCGTCAACCCGTAAATCAGCAAGGCAGGGAAACTGATCATGAAAATGCCAAATATGACAGCTGCTCCCACATCATCCCCGGCAAGATGGCCAACCAGACCCGCAAGAAATGGTGTCACCAGCGCTATCCCCAGGAACCAGAATCCGGCTCTACGAAACCACTGCTTCCCAAAAACAACCATCGCTGACCTCATCGGTAAAAAACCCATTCCTTTATATCACAATACAGCTTTCCATCCATTGCATGGTGGAAATGCGCCAGAAATTCTGCATAGCCCCGTATCAGGCAACTTTCCATGGATACGGTTGGCAATCCCGCTAATCATATGGGCAAGTCTGAGTTTTTGGTGCCTTAGAACCACCCCATTGTAAAACTGTACTTCACCAGCATCCCCAGGCACATCACCACGACAATCACCCGCAGGTAGGCCGGTTTTGACCTGAGCAGCCAGTGTGATCCCAGCGAGGCGCCCACCAGCTGTCCGGACATCATCAGGATACCGATCATCCATACGACCTGCCCGGCCACCAGGAATACCATCAGTGAGGCAATATTGGTCGCGAAATTGAGTGTCTTTGCGACCGCAGTGGCATCAATCATGCCGTGTCCCCGCAGTGCAACGCCGGCGGCTGTGAAAAATGACCCGGTACCAGGCCCAAACATGCCGTCATAACACCCGATCAACGGTACAACAACCCTTCGATACGTCCGCGGAGCCATTTTCGCCTCAACAGCTTTATTGCCGGGATTTGGTGAGACCAGGAAATAGACGGCGATGACCAAAAGAACCAGTGGAATAACAGAAGTCAGGATTTCAGTATTGATAAACTGAATCGCAATCGTGCCCATAACCGCACCAATAAAAGCGGCCACCATCAGGCTTTTTACATCGCGCAATTTAACCCTTTTGTTCCGGATCATCAGGAAGCTCGATGTACCGGTGCCCATGCTCCCTTGCAGCTTGTTGGTGCCCAGAGCGGCGAGCGGCGGAATACCACTCATCATCAAGGCCGGAAGTGTGATCAGCCCGCCCCCGCCGGCCAGGGTATCGAGAAAACCACCAACAGCCGCTGCCAGAAACAGAAAAAACAGCAGCTCGGCAGACAGACTAGTCGGATCCATGCCCGATCTTCACCTATCGCTGCTGTAAAGCCGGATCAGGCAAAACAAACCGGTGGCTTCCTGCCGCTCAGGCACGAGGCAGTGTCACGCCGACCTGCCCCTGGTACTTGCCGTCCCGGTCACGATAGGAAAGCTCGCACTCCTCATCCGACTCAAAAAACAGCATCTGCGCCACGCCTTCGTTGACGTAAATTTTCGCGGGTAACGGTGTGGTATTGGAAAACTCCAGCGTGACATGCCCTTCCCACTCCGGCTCCAGCGGAGTGACATTGACGATAATCCCGCAGCGTGCATAGGTGGACTTGCCAAGACAAATGGTCAGTACATTGCGCGGAATCCGGAAATATTCGACCGTCCGCGCCAGTGCAAATGAATTGGGCGGGATAATGCAAACTTCCCCTTGTTTATCGACAAAGCTGTTTTCATCAAATGCCTTGGGGTCAACCACAGCGGAATTGATATTGGTGAACACCTTGAATTCCGCAGCACAGCGTACGTCATATCCATAGCTCGAAGTGCCGTAGGAGACGATCCGGCCAGTACCATTTTCGCGAACCTGGCCCGCTTCGAATGGCTCAATCATGCCGTGTTCCTGTGCCATGCGGCGAATCCACCGGTCAGATTTGATACTCAAAGCCAACCTCCTGATGCTGTTTTTTAATTATATAATTCATTAGCTTGCATTTCTTTTATAAAGTAATTTAACAGCTTCTGTCAGCGAGTCTCAACGGCAATATCGGGGAAATGGTGCTTATGATCTTTGGGGCGCTCGGCCAGTCGTGCCAACGCCCGAATCGCGATCTCACTATAGCGTGCTGCGATATCGCCATCCGGATCGCTCACTACCGTCGGGTTGCCGCCATCCGCTTCGCGCCGGATACGAATATCCAGCGGCAGTTTTCCAAGCAGTGGTACATCACTCTCCCCGGCCAACTGATCTCCGCCACCGGTTCCGAATATATCCTCTTCGTGCCCACAATCGGGACACACAAAACTGCTCATGTTTTCCACAATACCCAGTATGGCGACATTGACCTTTTCAAACATTTTCAAACCCCTGCGGGCATCCAGCAGAGCAATATCCTGGGGGGTGGTAATAATGATGGCGCCGTAAACAGGCACACTTTGAGTCAGGGTCAGCTGCGTGTCACCCGTCCCGGGCGGCAAATCGACGATCAGATAATCCAGATCCTTCCAGTTGGTATGAAATGCCAGCTGATTGACGGCCTGGGTCACCATCGGCCCACGCCAGATCATCGGGTCTTCTTCGTTCACCAGGCAGCCTATGGACATCATTTGCAGCCCGTGAGCCAATAATGGCTCAAACGATTTGCCATCCTCACTGCTGGGGTTCTGCCCGGTGACGCCCAGCATTCGAGGCAGACTCGGCCCGTACATGTCGGTATCCAGCATGCCAACCCGGCCACCCTCGCGAGCAATTGCCAGCGCAAGGTTGACCGCGGTGGTCGATTTGCCGACGCCACCCTTGCCCGATGCGACTGCGATCACATTCTTGATGCCTGGCTGAGGCTTCAACGTCCCCTGAACTGCATGTATCTCTACTTTCCAGTCCACCTGAATCTCGACAGATTCGATTCCAGTCTCGAGAATGGCGGGCCGCAGATCCTTCTCCAGCCTGCCCCCGAACAGCTCTGCCGGGAACCCCGGCCTGATCCTGACCCGGGCGCTCTTGTGATCGCTTGCCACCTCAATCTCGCAGGGAATTCCGGCAGAGAGCACATCTGTGCCCAATTCGGAGAAATTAACGGCCGCAATGGCCTCCTCAATTCGCTTTATAAGGGGATTTTTCATAATTCGTGACAGGTTTAACGGCATAGGGAGGGGTTAAAGCGCCACATTGTACCTGAAGATTGGCGGTTAACCGCGCCCTGAACCGGGCGTGAAACACTCGTCAGCGGACGTCTGTGGTCGATTGGGCCCAAAACAGGATAGGTCTGAACAAATGTTCCACAGTGAGTTCGCTGCCCTATGGCATAATACCGGCGCTCCCGGCAGGCGGGTCGTGGCTGGGAAAATGGCTTGTCTGGTGGTGATCACCACACCGGATAGCGTGTTGTTGTGTCGAGTTTGCGTGAAGGTAGTGCCAAGGTCCATAACTGAATCCAGAACTTATGAAATTCATAAGCGCGATAAAAGCTGACCGAAGTATTTCGCAGCTGCTCGGTGAGCAGGGTGTGGATTCTGCGCCTGCCCGAAAGGCTATCGAAAGCCTGAAAAAACAGAAAGCGGCCATTCCCCGGATCATCGATGCAATAGGAATTGCCGATAAAAGCCAGGCCAGTGCGATGGTGGATATATTGAGCAGCCTGCTGGACGAAAAGACCTTTCCTGCGGTTGCCGCGGGATTGGGACACTCCGATCAGGGCACCGTGTCGGCAGTCGCCTGGGCATTGTCCTCCTCGGGCCAATACAATCCCAACAGGTTACTGGAACTGCTGGGCGATGAAAGCATATCAACACCGGCTGTGATCGATGTGCTGCGTGCCAGTAAAGACCGACTGAATGTCCAGGAGGTGTTGCGCAAGGCATATGACCTGGAACCCCGCGAAAAAGCGGCGCTGTTCAGGATTATCAGCGAGATCGCCACAGAAGCGTTGATTCCCGACCTGATTGCCCGCACCGGCGGTAAAGACCACACTGTTCGCGTACACCTGATCAATGTTCTCTCTCAGTTCCATCGGGAAGATGTCATCCGGGCACTCGAGGCTCTGCTCAGGGATCAGCACAAGTCTGTTCGAAAAGCTGCAATTGAAGCACTTTCCGAAATGGGTAGTGCCAATGACATCCAGCTGATCTGCTCACTGCTCGGCGATCCTGACCTGATTGTTCAGGGCAAAGCCGTCGACCTGGTAGTGAAAATCAATCACCCCGATACGATGAAGTATCTTGTAGAAGTGCTTAAAGACGAGTCGGAATTTGCACGCCGGTCAGCAGTGGAAGTCCTCAATGAAATTGCTGACCCGAAAACGTTCAAACATCTCCTGACTGTGATTTCAGACAATGACTGGTGGGTACGGTCGCGTGCCTCTGACGCACTGGCAAAAATTGGTGGGCCAAAAGTCATTAGTGCCGTACTTGAGCTGGTGAGTGACAAGGATGAAAACATTCGCCGGTCAGCTATCGAAATCCTGAACCAGACCAAGAATCAGCAGGCTGTCAGTCATCTCATCAAGGCGACTGAAGATACTGACTGGTGGGTACGCGAACGAGCTGCAGACGCATTGGGTGAAATCGGAAACCCGAAAGCCATCCCGGCACTGTCTAAAATGCTGACGGGCGAAGCGAAGTCCATCCCTGCAGCGATCAGGGCACTGGGCGTCCTGGGTGATCAGAAGGCTCTGCCGAAAATCCTGCCTTTGCTCGACCGGCAGGAGAAAGAAATCAAAATGGAGGCCGTAGCTGCGGTCGCCAAACTGGTAGACAGCACCCTGGCAGAAACCATCAAGACCCGACTGCAATCGCTTGCCAGTGATGGGGATGCAACCATTGCCAGGGCTGCGTCCGAGGCTGTAGTTCGCATCGACAACAAGTACTCAACCAGTGTCATTGCTGCCGGCGATAAGGCTGAGCGGATGGCTGAACCGGCACATACCTTGCTGATCGATGGTACGGACATAGAAAAAATCGTGCAGCAGGCTGAACAGGAAGCGAAAAGTGATGGTGGAGCGGTGCTGGACATCACCCAATTGAAGACGGGCGATATCATTCAGGGTCGTTACAAATATATCGAGCAAATCGGCAAAGGTGCTTTTGGAACAGTCCTCCTGGTTGAAGATACCGTCGTTCAGGAACGACTGATATTGAAATTCCTGAACCCGAATGTCAGTTCAGATGAAGAAACCATGCAGCGATTTGTCCATGAGCTGCGATATTCACGCAAGATCACGCACAAAAATGTCATTCGAATCTATGATTTTCTCCACCTGGACGGGCTGTACGCGATTTCGATGGAGTACTTCCCTTCTCACACCCTGGGGGCTGAAATTTCCGGCAGGAAACCTTTACCCGAAGAAAAGGCCATCCGTTGGGCTTCCGATATTGCCACGGGTATGTCAGTAGCCCACCAGGTTGGCATCGTGCACCGTGATTTGAAACCTGCCAACCTGCTGATCAACGATGAAGGCCTGCTGAAAATCGTTGACTTTGGTGTGGCGGCCGCCGCAAGTACCGGCGATACCCAATTGACCAAAACCGGCTATGTGATTGGTTCACCCAAATATATGGCACCCGAACAAATCCTGGGCAAGAAAGTGGATTTCAGGGCAGACGTGTACAGTCTCGGGGTCATCATGTATGAAATGCTGACCGGCATTCCACCCTATAGTAAAGGCGACCATATGGCTGTCATGTATCAGCACGTCCAGGGAAAAGCGAAGCTTTGTGAAGAACTTAACCCCAACATCTCCGCTCCTGTTGCTGCGGTAGTAAAAAAGGCCATGGAGGTCGACAAGCTCAACCGGTATAGTTCGATGGACGAAGTGCATAAAGCAATCAGTCAGGCAGCCTGAGTCTTCCCATGGCAAAAATCGACGCGTTTTTAAAACTGGGTCTCGCCCAGGGTTGCTCCGATGTGCACCTGGCCGTTGGTGTGCCACCCATGTTACGAATGCACGGAGAACTGATGCCGATCAAGTTCCGGGAATTGGGTGCCGTGGAGCTGGAAGCCTATATCGAGGAAATCCTGTCAACCAGTCAAAGTAACCGCTTCCTGAGCGGCCGCGATCTTGATTTCTCCTATGTATCAGAAGATGGTGGCCGGTTCCGGGTCAATGTGTTTCGGAAGGATACGGGTATCGGAGCGACGTTCCGGTTTATCCCCGGTGAGGTACCTACCCTCGCCAGCCTGAATATGCCCCCGATTATCGAAAAACTCTGCGATCACCATCAGGGCATGATCCTGGTTACAGGCTCAACGGGTACCGGCAAATCAACGACGCTGGCTGCTATGGTTGATCATCTCAACACCACCAGAAATATCAATATCATCAGCCTGGAAGACCCCATTGAATTTGTCCATGGCAGCAAGAAATCCCAGGTGATTCAGCGTGAACTCGGCAGTCACCTGAAAAGTTTCGCAGACGGCATCCGCGCCTCGCTGCGTGAAGACCCCGATGTCATATTGGTTGGCGAGCTGCGTGATGCCGAGACCATTATGATGGCGATGACAGCTGCGGAAACCGGTCATCTGGTACTGGGAACACTGCATACAACCGGTGCGGTCAAATCCATTGACCGGATGGTTGATGCTCTCCCTGGCGAGATGCGTGAACAAACGAAAAGCTTTCTTGCGCAAAGCCTGAATGCGGTCGTCACCCAGAATCTTGTCAAGACACCGGACGGTCGCGGGCGAAAAGCCATACTTGAAATCATGGTAATGACGCGGGCAATTGCAAAACTGATCTCCACTGATCAGAGCCACCAGATCCCCGCCCAGCTTCAGACCGGGCGCGATCTTGGCATGCAAATGATGGATCAGGCATTGATCGATGCGATCAAGAAAAAGGAAATTGACCCGGACGATGCATTTCGCTTTGCGAGTGACAAGTCTTTGTTCCAGCGATTCGTGACAGATACCACAGTGCTGCCGGATGCAACGTTATAATGCAAATCGATCAATACCTGCATAAAGTCATCGAACGGAATGCATCTGATCTGCACTTTATCGCCGGTCAGCCGGTCAGAACCCGGGTATACGGCGAACTTGAGGTCATGGAGCAAAAAGTGCTCACTGCAGACCAGGCCCGGGATGTGCTGTATGAAATCATGCCCGAGAAAATCCGCGAGCACTATGAGCAGTCAGATTCTGCTGATTTCGCATACTCTCTGGGTGGGGTAGCCCGTTTCAGAGTCAATATATTTCGCCATCTGGGGGGCACGGGCGGCATATTCCGGGCGATTCCTTCCCAGGCGCGTACGCTTGAAGATCTTAAAATGCCCGCCGCTGTTCGCAATATGTGCAAGCAGAATCAGGGCATGATCCTGGTCACCGGGAAAACCGGTTCGGGCAAGTCCACAACGCTGGCGGCAATGATCGACGAGATCAATAACCGTATTCACGGTCATATTCTGACCGTCGAAGATCCTATCGAATTTGTCCACCACAAAAAGAAATGCCTGATCAGCCAGAGAGAAATTGGCGCACATACAGTCAGCTTTGCCGATGCCCTGCATTCCGCGTTGCGCGAAGATCCCGACGTCATACTGGTAGGTGAGATGCGGGATCTGGAAACGATCAGCATTGCCGTCACAGCAGCCGAAATGGGTGTCCTGGTGATGGGAACGCTACACACTAACGGCGCAGCCCAGACTGTAGACCGTATCGTCAACTCTTTTCCCACCGACAAGCAGGCACATGTGCGGACCATGTTGTCGACCTCATTAAGAGGCGTCATATCACAGCAGCTTGTGCCGAGAAAAGGCGAGCCCGGGCTGGTACCTGCACTGGAGATTCTGGTGAACACGCCCGCAGTGGCCAACCTGATTCGACAAGGCAAGCTGGATCAGCTTGAAAATGCCATGCAGGGTGGCGGCAAGATGGGAATGGTCACTATGGACAGCGCTCTGAAGAAATTAGTGGAAGATGAAGTAATCAGCGGCAATTCCGCCTATCATTCGGCTATTGAGAAACGCAACTTCGAAGACATCAAAGATAACAAATAGCCCGAATGCCGCACGCCGAGCCAAGAAAACTGCTGGTCACCAGTGCCCTGCCCTATGCCAGCGGGCCTATTCACCTTGGACACCTGGTTGAATATATCCAGACCGATATCTGGGTGCGATTCCAGAAGCTGATCGGCAATGACTGCTTGTTCGTCTGCGCCAGTGATGCCCATGGTACGCCGATCATGCTGCGAGCCCGTCAGGAAAACATTGAGCCAGAGCTGCTTGTAGAACAATACCGTAAGGAATTTATTCAGGATTTCGCAGAGTTCCGCATTCAGTTCGATAACTTTCACACTACCCATTCAACTGAAAACCGGGCACTGGTTGAGAAAATCTACCGCCGCCTGGACGAACGCGGATTGATCTATCGAAAAACTATCCTGCAGGCATATGATGAGCAAGCCGGCATGTTCCTCCCGGACCGGTTTGTGCGGGGAACCTGTCCGTCATGCGGCGCAAAGGATCAGTACGGCGATAATTGTGAAGTCTGCAGTGCAACCTATACTCCGGATAATCTGATCGACCCGGTGTCCGCTATCTCCGGCACCACCCCGGTGCAAAAAGAGTCCGAGCATTATTTTTTCAAGCTGGGTGCTTTTGAAGAATCACTGAAACAGTGGATCTCGGCAGGACATGTTGGCGAAAGTGTCCGGCGAAAACTCGATGAATGGTTTCAGACCGGATTACGGGACTGGGACATCTCCCGCGACGAGCCCTATTTCGGATTCCGGATTCCGGATTCTGACAACAAATATTTTTATGTCTGGCTGGATGCCCCGGTCGGCTATCTGGCAAGCTTCCTGAATCTGTGCGAGTCAACGCGTGGTAAGGATATGGGCCTGGATTTTGATCAGTACTTTGACGAGAAAAGCAGCACCGAGCTCTATCATTTCATTGGCAAGGATATCGTTTATTTTCACACGCTGTTCTGGCCGGCAGTACTCGAAGGTGCCGGATTCAGGAAACCAAGCGGTGTATTTACTCATGGGTTCCTTACTGTTAATGGCCAGAAGATGTCCAAATCACGGGGTACATTTATCGCTGCAGCAACCTATCTCAAGCATCTGGATCCAGAATACCTTCGATACTATTATGCTTTCAAGCTGGGTTCCGGAATCGATGATATTGATCTGAATCTCGAGGATTTTGTTGCACGAACCAACTCCGATCTGGTGGGCAAGCTGGTGAACATTGCCAGCCGTAACGCCGGTTTTATTACCAAAAGATTTGCGGGCCGGCTGGCCGACCAACTTGATGATGAGGTACTTTACGCAGAGTTTGTCGATGCTGGTGAACGCATAGCCGATCACTACGAGCAACGCGAATTCGGCCGGGCGATGCGGGCAATCATGAAGCTCGCTGACAGCGCCAATCGTTATATTGATGAACACAAGCCATGGGTACTGGCAAAAGACGAGACAAATCTTCCCAAAGTACAGGCCATATGCACACAGGGGCTGAATCTTTTCCGGGTTCTGATGATCTACCTCAAGCCGGTACTGCCAGGCACCGCTGCAAAAGCAGAGAGCTTTCTCGCCGAGGGTGAATGGACCTGGATTGATCGTGAGTATCCGTTGCTTGGAGCCACGATTAATTCATTCAGCCCCCTGTTAACACGCGTAGATCCCAAAGCCATTGAGGATATGGTAGAAGCTTCACGGTAGGGTTGCCTATGTCAGACTTGCTGCTGATTATTATCGCGACAGTACTGGTCAACAACTTCGTACTGGTCAAGTTTCTCGGCCTGTGTCCTTTTCTGGGCGCCAGCACAAAGCCCGAAACTGCCCTCGGGATGTCTCTTGCGACCACTCTGGTTCTTACGCTGGCCTCTGCTTCCAGCTACCTGATTGACGTCTGGGTTCTGATTCCGTTGCAACTCGAATACCTGAGGCTGATCTCATTTATTCTGATTATCGCCGGTGCCGTGCAATTCACCGAAATGCTGATTCGAAAATCCAGTCCGATGCTTTACCAGGTGCTGGGCCTCTACCTCCCGTTGATCACAACAAATTGCGCAGTGTTGGGTGTTGCCTTGTTGAACATTCATCAGAGCAGCTCACTGCTCGAAGCTTTAGCCTACGGTACAGGCGCCGGATTGGGGTTCTGCCTGGTGATGATTTTGTTTGCCGGCATCCGTGAGCGGCTGGAAGCGGCCGACGTCCCGGTCGCATTCAAAGGCGCAGCTATAGCACTGGTCACTGCAGGAATGATGTCAATGGCATTCATCGGCTTCACCGGTCTGGCGCAAGGTTGATGGCGATTCTGGTGATGTCCGGCCTGGCGGCGACTATTGCGTTGCTTTTGATCGTTGCAGCGCGCCGCTTGCCAGGAGACAAGCAGGCGGTTGTTGAACAGCTCAATACATTGCTACCGCAAATCCAGTGTGGCCGTTGTGACTACCCGGGATGCAGACCCTATGCTGCTGCCATCCTTGCCGGGGAAGCACAGATCAACCAATGTCCGCCGGGCGGTGAGGCGACCATCCAGGCGATTGCAACCCTGCTTGAGCTACCACGGCTTGCCCCTGATCGTTCATTCGGCATCCACGACGCGCTGACTACAGCCGTAATCAATGAGAAAGATTGTATCGGTTGTGCCAGATGCCTGCAGGAGTGCCCGGTGGATGCAATACTCGGCGCCCGGTTTTTTACTCATACGGTCATCACCGACGAGTGCACCGGATGCGAGCTCTGTATCCCGAGTTGCCCCGTTGACTGTATTCGAATGAGCATGCGTGGCGCTGGCGCCCCGCAAAACCAGTCGTGACAGAGATGCCGGGTTACGATTTACAGCCCCGACGTCCTTCCTGGGGTATCCGCGTCGCCGCACGTAAAACCAGATCAACCAGTCATCCGATCATTCTCGCGCCGCCGCCACGCGAAGCAATAATCTCTCTGAACCAATGCTCCGGATCACCCGCGGAACCTGTCGTCGAACCCGGCGAGAAAGTAGCCACTGGCCAGCCAATCGCGAAACCCGTCTTCCCGGGAGGAGTGGGCATACATGCATCAATTTCCGGGGTAGTTGTTGCGATAGAGGAACGGCTGGTATTCAGTGCAAGCCACTCAACGGAGCCCTGCATCATTATTCGCGGTGATGGCTCAGACAAGATCTGGGCGGAATACCAGCCAATAGATGACCCATTATCCCTGGGCGCTGCCGATATCCGGCAGTGCATAGCCGATGCAGGAATAGTCGGCCTGGGTGGTGCACTGTTTCCAACCGCAAAAAAACTATCGACCGAACAAACAATTCACGCCCTGATTCTCAATGGTGTCGAATGCGAACCTTATATAAGCTGCGACGAAGTATTGCTGCGCTATCATGCCAATAACGTCTTGCGCGGCGCGCAAATCCTGATGAAAGGTGCGGGAACCGAGCGCTGTATATTAGCGATGGAAACAGACATGCCCGAAGCACGGGTAGCTGTTCATGAGGCCCTGGAAATTCTGAATGATGACCGGATCAATGTTTCCCTGGTCACTGCAAAATACCCGTCAGGCGGGGAACGCCAGGTTCTGGAGCTTGTTACCAGGCAAGAAGTTTCTTCCGGGAAACTGCCTGCTGATATTGGCTACCTGTGTCAAAATGTCGGAACTGCTGCAGCTGTCGCAGACTTTTTTGCTACCGGTCGCCCGGTAATTTCCAGAATTATCACTGTCACGGGATATGGTGTATCCCGACCGGTTAACATCGAGGCAAGAATCGGTACTCCGGTTGCCGAGTTGATATCCATCGCCGGTGGCTATCAGGGTACCCCGGGAAGATTGATCGCAGGCGGACCCATGATGGGCATCGCACTGCCCAATGACTCTATCCCGGTCGGCAAAGCCAACAATTGCATCATCGCTGTTGCACCGGGTGAACTATCCGATGATCAGCCGGAACTACCTTGCATTCGCTGCTCCGAGTGCCTGCATGCCTGCCCTGCCAGACTGCTCCCCCAAGAGCTTCTGGTAGCCTGCCGCAGCAAGAACATGGAGGCATTTGAAACACTGGGATTGATGGACTGTATTGAATGCGGCTGTTGTGATTACGTCTGCCCGAGTGCGATTCCACTCACCTCAATGTTTACTCTCGCCAAGACCAGGGTCAGGGAAGCACAGGCGGAGCAACAACGGGCAATACACGCACGGCAACGCTTCGAGGCCCGTGAAACCCGCCTCGCGATGCTGGCAGAGCAGCGTGAACAGGAGCTGGAAAGTCAATCTGCCGAGGGGATTACCACCAGCAAGATTGATGAACTCATGGCGCGAGCATCCGGCCAGGCCAATACAGACCCGGACGTGGATCCCGGTACAAACCCCGGTACAAACCCCGATACTCACCCTGGCCAATCATGAAGTTCTCCACTGCACCCGCACCCCATTGGCGCCTGGCAGACGGTGTCCCCGTGATCATGCGGCAGGTGCTCTATGCACTGGCGCCTGCATTGATGATGTACGTCTGGTTTTTCGGTATCGGTGTGCTGCTCAATTGCCTGATCGCCACAGCGGCTGCACTGGGAACTGAAGCGGTCGCACTCAAACTGCGGCATCGATCCCGAAAATTATTCCTGACCGACTACAGCGTCGTTGTAGCAGCAATCCTGCTGGCTCTGGCGCTGCCGCCGCTCACACCATGGTGGATCACCGTGATCGGCGTCGTGTTTGCCGTCGGCTTCGCGAAACATCTGTACGGTGGTCTTGGCTATAATATTTTCAACCCCGCAATGGCAGGCTATGTTGTCCTGCTGGTTTCATTTCCCGAAGAAATGACACGCTGGCTTCCTCCGGAAATCGGAGATATCGACTACCAGCCCCTGTCATGGTTACAGTCTGTTCAATACACGCTGAGCGGAGCACTGCCGGATAGCCTGACAATCGACACACTGACCCGTGCAACACCGCTGGATACGATGAAAACCGAGCTGGGACTGATGCGGACTGTGAGTGAAATTCGCATCAATCCGCTATTCGGTGATTTTGGCGGCAGAGGCTGGGAGTGGATCAATAACGTGATCGCACTCGGCGGCTTCTGGTTGCTGTACAAAAAAGTGATTCGCTGGCACATACCGGTATCAATGCTGGCAGGACTCACAGGCATGGCACTGCTGTTCTACAT
>JAJRUG010000109.1 GCA_024277915.1 Gammaproteobacteria bacterium | reverse complement strand
TTGCCCGTGACTGTAAGAAGTTCCGACAGAGCACATTGCCTAACCCGGTCAGGGTTCAGGCACCAGCGGATTTGGCGCCCCGAACACGATTCGAACGTGTGACCTTCCGCTTAGGAGGCGGACGCTCTATCCAGCTGAGCTACCGGGGCCCTTATGTACCAAGGGTTTCAGGAGGTCGACCGTTTTTACTGTCTAATAAATGGCCCTCTGTCTAATATTCTAGCGTAATGGCCGCACAATTCGGGGTGTGCGGATATAAAAACGTTCGGTCGTTTGCCTCGATGTATGCCCCAATCTTTGCGATGCGGTCTCGACATTTTCGTCGTCACTCGCTGACTTCGCTCGCAGATCATTGAAACGAAAGGACTCGAGAAGCTTGCCCTTCTCCATCGCTCTTATTCGAGCACGGCGCCAGATCGCTGAGAATCCCGTCGGTGTGTAGCCCTTTCCCTGCCGGTTGCAAATGATGTGCCTACGGACCTGCGGTTTGACTGCCAGGGCCTGTCTAATAACTTTGCGCAGGTCGTCAGTCCACTGAAACAGCAGTGGTTTGTCTGTCTTACCAGTGTGTACCAACAGGCCGTCATCAGTAATCGAATCCCGCGTCAGATTCAGCAGATCCTCACGCCGTAAGCCGGTGAGCAGCGCCAGTTCCATCGCAAGTTGGTGCATAGGTGGGCAATACTTGTGAACCTCCCAGAACTCCACATCTTCAACGTATCGAGTGCGTTTTGGTTCCTCTGGTCGCTTAACGTCGCGGCAAGGATTCGCCTGCATGATATTCCATTCACAGGCCATCGAAAGTATGTGACTCAGTGTCCCGAGTGTTCGGTTTGCCAGAGCTGGCTTATTCCAGTGGCGTCCTGCCCGCTCACCAACCTTATCCCGAAATACACGGACAACGCCAGATGTGATGTCCTCGATTGGCATATGGCCTAAGGCTGCCCGAATCCGTTCCATATGCTTACCCTTGTCCTTCTGGCGCTTGATGGGATAACTCGGGATAACCTCACGCTGATAACGGTCGACCAGGTCGTTCATCGTCTTAATTGGGTTGTCATCAGGACAGAACTTCGCAAGAGCGTGATAAGCCTCACCCAGTGAAACACCGAGCCGGTGCCATTTATTCTCGAGGTCAACGAAGTAGTAAGCCCCGTGCTTTAGATAGACACGAGCCGGCAGATGCTTGTCCTTTCTTCGTTGTCGTCCCACGCCCATACACTACTCCAGATTGTCCAGTGCCGCCAAATCCGGGACGGACGCTCTCTTGCCAAAAATCACACCGTGATGACTTTCATAGTGAGCTCTTGACACGACCGGGTGACCATCGGCCCGTACGTCGAAGCTGTAGCCATTATCGATCAGCCACTGACGTTGCAAAGCCGGTTTTTGATAACCGGTTAGCTGGGTAATCTGTTTATTGGTTAAGAACACTTTCCTGTTTTTGGTGTTTGAGGCTTACCCATTACTGATACTGGATGCCCCGTGCTGCGGAGCAAGCCATCCACCGACTTCCCCGTTAATGGTCATTCTTGAGAAAGCTCTCGGGCTGTGTGCTGGACCCACTTTCATCCGGCGCATCTATTTACCTGTGTCCAATAGTTTAGACTTTGTAGAGTGTCATACTCGTTGCCCAAGTCGAGAGGAAAACCTTGCCAGCCGGTGTAGGTATTCTTAAATATATGCCAACAAAAGAAGTTACGGGCCAATAGCCTGAACCCAAAAGTATTCATAGCTCTGATTCATCCATGTGGGAATGTGGCTCGAACATCAAACGTGCAAACACAGGGATCGGAGACGATGCTATGGTATATTTGTGACAATGAACATTCGCAATCTCAAACCCCGAATTGGTACTGTGGCCCTGTATTTTGGATGGTTCATAGGTTTGCTTGCCTTGATCAAAGCGGAAACCTGCGATCGACCACAGGGCCACGGTTCAGACCTCTTCGGTGAACACAATTTCCGGACTGGCCAAGCCGACTCAGGTACAGATCCAGAAGGCTGGTATGAAGATGATATGTAGCTGCATTTTATCTTTGAACTCCCTTTGACATTGCTGCCTTGCCAATACTTCCACCCTGCCGTCCAGCATCGTCAGCCGATCGAACCAATGGTGAAGACGCTGCTGTAATAGAGCGTCCGATGTTTATTCCCACCCAAGCCATCATCCCGCTCCACAAGAGCGGCAGCCCAAGATAGAGGCTGACGGTGATCATGTTGAGTAACAATCGCTTGACATCATGTTCGCCCGGATTGGTAAAGATTTGCAGGAACATGCTCACGTCCGGGTACATCGACAGAATCAGATTCTGATCGACCCACATCGCCAGATACCACAGCACACTCCAGAACTTGACGGTGAAGATCGCCATCGCGCCGATCACCATCATTGAGATCGAGTAGCGTGACAGCACAACGACGAGCGGCAGCAGTGCGTAAATCCCGAGCAGCAGGATCGCCTGAACCATCGGCAATGCCTGCAATATCACCGTCATTGTCACCGCCAGCAGGGCCGATGCAGTCAGGATACCCCCGGATGCCAGTCCGCCTTTGACCAGATTTTCCGCCGTGTTAACCAACCCGGTCGTACCGCTGTTGTAGGCAACCAGATCGTTATTCGACCAGACCGGTGGCGCATTAGCCAGCACGGTCCTTGTCACTGCATCGTTTTGTTGGTCGCTGGCCAGTGCCGGTGCGATCGCGACCACCAGCCCGGAAAACCCCGCCGATGTGGCGTCGGCCTCATTGATCAGCTTCTTTTGCAGGCCCAGACCGGCATCTTCCCACCACTGCCTGCAGTATGGTTTGCCGGCTGCGGGCGGATCTGTTGGGTCGTACTCAGTATCGCGCACCGGATTATACGGCCAACCTGCAATTTGCATTGCCGGCCTCAGCGTATCGTAGTAACCGGGGGTAGCTCGATAGACATGCGAGCCCAGCCAGTCCGGATCATCTGGGCCCCAGGTGCTCAGTAAAGTCGCGATCGCTGCGCTCGCTGGCCGCTCGGCCTGGTATTTTGAGCGCGCCGGAACAAAGCACTGACTGAAAAACTCGCTGACCTCCTGGCGCAAGCGCGGATCGGCAATGGTCGCCAGGCGTGCCTGTTGTTCGTAGGTACGCATATCGGCCACCGTAGGCAGCCCGGCGACAACTGCGTGATTGAGGCCCGAGG
>JAJRUG010000108.1 GCA_024277915.1 Gammaproteobacteria bacterium | reverse complement strand
GTTCCGCAGACAACACGAAGCTGACCTGGATCTCAAGATCATCTGCATCATCAACTGAAGATGGCTCAAGCAAGCTGGCCAGTCGCGGCAGATCCAGAGGTTTGAACCGAAGCTGCCGTACCGTCCGCTGCTCAGCCAATTCAAGGAGTTCCGTGAACCCGAGACACTCGGCAAGCATAATCGGGTAATGATAAGGATGGTGGCAGGCGGTGTCAAAATCGAGTAACGTGCCACAATGCCTCATCCATCCGTTCCGGTTGTTTTGGCCTCTGGTTCGCCCTATCGTCGCGACCTGCTGGCGAGGATTCTACCTGACTTCGACTGCCTGACAACCGGCGCCGATGAATCCCCTTTGCCCGAGGAAAGCTGCAGAGATCTTGCCGCAAGGCTCGCCGGGGCCAAGGCTCGATCCGCTGCCTTAAATCGCCCGGATGCCATTATTATCGGCAGTGACCAGGTTGCAGATCTTGATGGTATTGCGCTGGGAAAACCCGGCGATCATAACCGGGCTATCCAGCAATTAATGGCCTGTAGCGGGAAACAACTGATATTTCATACCGCAGTTTGTGTTATCGATCCTGCTGAATACCCAGCAAAACCCTCGTGCTTGGTCCATATTGATCAGACTATTGTCCAGTTCAAAACTCTCAATCCTGATTTCGTGGAACGATATCTCCGGCTGGACGAACCCTACGACTGTGCGGGCAGCTTCAAAGCCGAGCTACGTGGGCTGGTACTGATGGAAAGCATTGACAGCAAAGACCCTACGGCAATCCAGGGCTTGCCAATGATCTGGCTAGCCGAATGCTTGATGAAACTTGGTGTGCCGGTAGTATAGCCAGCCATCCCCGGTTACTTTTCTGCTACATTTCCTGGTGGGTCACCGGGCTCGAATTCTTTTGAGTACTCCTGATAATTCAACTTCCAGCGGACACTTGACGTCGATCTGCTCGCCACCCGACGGGCTGGCAAAGCTCAGCTGAGCCGCATGCAGAAACATGCGTTTCAACCTGATCTCCCGTGCCATTGGATCTTCGGCCAGACCATACCGGGTATCCCCGACGACAGGATGTCCAATGTGGGCAGCATGAACCCGGATCTGATGAGTACGCCCGGTAATCAGGTCAACCTCGCATAGAGTAGCCCGAGGAAACCGTTGCTGGGGTCGGAATATTGAAGTTGCGGGTTTGCCGCCCTCAAAAACCCGAACATGCCGTTCCCCTCCCCGTCGCGCAACCGTCAGCAATGGCGCTTTGACAATACGTTCATTCTCGGGGATGGCTCCGGAAAGCAGCGCGAGGTAACATTTTTGAACCTCACCAGTCCGGAACTGTTCATGGAGGTTCCGCAAGCTGCTTCTTTTCCGGGCGATCAGCAAACAACCGCTGGTATCCCGATCAAGCCTGTGCACCAGCTCCAGATACCGGTCGGAAGATCTGGCCATGCGTAATAGCTCAATCGCCCCAAAATCAATGCCACTGCCGCCGTGGACGGCAAGACCGGCCGGCTTGTTCAGTATCAGCAGATCCGAATCCTCATATCCCACAAGGCTTTCCACCCACTGAAGCTTGTCGCGGGACGCGAGCCGATCTCCTTCGATAGTGGCGGTACGCACTGGTGGAATGCGTACTATATCCCCTGTTTTGAGTCGATAATGAGGCTTGATCCGGCCCTTGTTCACTCTGACCTCACCTCCCCGGATCATTCGATAGATTCGCGAACGGGGTACACCCTTGAGACGCCCAAGCAGAAAATTGTCCAGGCGGCGATCTGTCTCATCTGCCTCGACGGTGACCATACGAGCCTTGTTATTGTTCGGTTTTTCAATCATTCACAGAGTGTTCTTAACGTATGGCAATGGATTGCCGTGGCTGCTATATTACCCCAGCACACGAGGTGTGCGCTGCCCGCTGCAAAGCGGCGAGTATTAGATTCGTAACGATCACCTGTCGTGGTCGTCTTTTTTTAGGAGCCTGCCCGGCAGGCCGTAACACGGTCTCCTGGCTGACAGAGTGAATTGCTATCCACATCTGTCGCGCCCAAAATTTCTGAGGATCCTGCTGAATGTCAGCAGCACTGAAAAATTTTATTAATCAATGGCGCGAGCCGCTAAGTCGGCTATTGTCCGCCCGTAACCCGTTCCCGGGTTGGGCTGGCTTATGGATACCAACTTCCTTACTTTGCTTGCCAGGAGCCCCCATAACCAAATTAGCAGGGGCTTATGAAAAGAATGTTAATCAATGCAACTCAGGAAGAAGAGTTGCGCGTGGCCATGGTAGATGGCCAGAGAATGTACGACCTTGACATAGAGGTACCATCCCGAGAGCAGAAAAAATCAAATATTTACAAAGGTAAAATTACTCGCGTCGAGCCCAGTCTGGATGCTGCTTTTGTAGACTATGGTGCTGAGCGCCATGGTTTTCTCCCTCTAAAGGAAATCTCCAAAGAGTATTTCGTCAAGGAACCCGAATCCGGGTCCCGGCTCAATATCAGGCAAATTCTCAAGGAAGGCCAGGACATCGTCGTCCAGGTCGAGAAAGATGAGCGTGGCACCAAGGGTGCGGCACTGACGACTTTTATCAGTCTGGCCGGGCGATTTATTGTGCTGATGCCCAATAATCCGCGTGGTGGCGGAGTATCCCGCAGAATTACCGGTGAAGACCGTGACCTGATCAAACAATCACTACGGGAGCTGGAAACTCCCGAGGGCATGAGCGCTATCGTCC
>JAJRUG010000107.1 GCA_024277915.1 Gammaproteobacteria bacterium | reverse complement strand
GATATGGCTGCCCATCATGAGTGTTGCAGGGTCTACGCTGGCCAGCCTATTCCTGGTGGTGATACTGCTGACAACGGAAGTCTACTTTCTGATCACGCTGGGTATCTGGATGCAGCTGGTTACCGTCGCACTTTTTACCCTGCTGGGAACCGGCTCGCTGTATATCCTTCGCAGTATGCTGTCTCCTGCCGACAAACGATCATCATCAGCCGGCCTGGCCCCATCAGGCAACGGACAGATGTCTGAAGAAGATGAACTCGATCTGGAATTTTCTGTCCTTCGCCAGCAGGAAGATTCCGAGGATACCAGGCACCGGTTATACAAAATCGCCATGACACATGGCCGCCGCAAGGAATTTGCCAAGGCTGAACGAGTATTCCAGTATCTTGAGTCATTGGATCCGGGATATCGTGATGTTGCCGAGAAACTGCGGAAATTGTCCGGGGCCAGTAACAAAAAGGCTGCCGGGCAGGAACCGGAAACCGGGGATACCGAATCTGCTGTCGAGAACATCAGCCCGGAATCAGCACCACAACAGGCAACACCTGATCATTCAGATGGAAAAAGCCTGGGTCGCTACGAATTAATCGAGAAAATCGGTCAGGGAGCGATGGCATCGGTCTATCTGGGCAGGGATCCGAAAATTAACCGCAAGATTGCGATCAAAACCATCGCCCTCGCCGATGAATTCAGCCCGGAGGACCTCGAAGCGACCAAGGAACAATTTCTGCGCGAGGCCGAATCAGCCGGCCGACTGAATCATCCCAATATCATTGCCATCTATGATGTCGGTGAAGATAACAATGTCGCCTATCTGGCCATGGAATATTTTGAAGGCGTCGCCCTCAATCAGCATGCTGTCAGTGGCAGTCTCCTGCCGGCGAAATGGGTTCTGGAGCTCACGGCCCGGGCTGCCGAGGCTCTTCACTACGCACATGGACAAAATGTCGTTCACCGTGATATCAAGCCGGCCAACATCATGTACCACGCCGGCAAGGATGAGCTGAAAATTGCCGATTTTGGCATCGCCCGCCTTACAGACACCAGCCGCACAAAGACCGGGATTATTCTCGGTACACCTTCGTACATGTCCCCGGAGCAACTATCTGCGAGCGCCGTTACCGGCCAGTCCGACCTGTATTCTCTTGGCATCACCATGTACCAGCTACTATGTGGACAAGTACCCTTTCAGGCTGACTCCATTCCGCGGCTGATGGACAAGATTGCCAAGCAGCCACCACCACCGGTGACGCAGCAACGGCAAGAGTTACCAAGCTGCATCGACGATATCCTGGATCGGGCGCTGGCCAAGGCTCCTGAAGACCGATTTGCCAATGGACGCGCCATGGCGTTAGCCTTGCGTGACTGTGTAGAATCATTTGCAGACTGACCGATTTCGTAGCACTGTTGACTCATGAGCCTGAAAAACAAGATCAAATGCGTTGAGCTCACCGATACCGGCAAAGTACGCGAGCACAACGAAGACGTTGTCGGCTCCGAGCTGGACTGCGGACTGCTGGTGCTCGCAGATGGCATGGGTGGCTACAACGCCGGTGAAGTGGCCAGCGGAATTGCCGTAAAAACCGTGCTCGATCTGGTTCCGGGAGGCTGCAACATGGAAATGCGTAATGATCCGGAACTCGAAACCGGCATGATGCGGCAGACCATTGTGCTACGGGATGCCATTGTTCGCGCCAACAAGATTATCCATCAGACCGCCAAAAGCCAGGCGAATTGCGAGGGAATGGGCACCACGATCGTCGCCTGCCTGTTCTACGACAACCGGGTCTCCATCGCCCATGTCGGGGACTCCCGACTGTATCGCTTGCGGCACAACAAGTTTGAGCAGATTACGATGGATCACTCACTGCTTCAGGAGTTGGTGAATCGTGGCTTTTACTCTCATGAAGAAGCTGCCAGATCCACCAATCGCAACTATGTCACCCGCGCGCTGGGAGTTGAGCCAACGGTGCAGGTCGAAATCCAGGAAATCGATGCCGAACCGGACGACGTATTCCTGCTCTGCTCCGACGGCCTGTCGGACATGGTTGAAGACGAAGATATTCACTTAACTATCAGTACTTTTAGTGCTAACCTTGACACTGTAGGTCAACAATTGGTGCAGCTCAGTAATGACCATGGGGGCAAGGACAACATCTCGGTTGTCCTGGCGCAGGTATTGGAAGCTTTCCCTGCAAAAACCAGTATTTTTAGCAAGATCAAGGGCATTTTTTCGTAAGGCGTAGGTTGCTATGGCACGTTTAGTTCTCAGTCTCGACAGTCAGGTGCTCGCTGAATACAACATGAGCAAAGAACGGTACACAATCGGCCGTTTACCAGACAATGATGTTCGCATTGATAACCCCACGGTCAGTGGACATCACTCGCTGATTATCAACATCCTCAACGACTCCTTTCTTGAGGATCTGAACAGCACCAATGGCACATACGTCAACGGAAAACTGATCAAAAAACACGCATTACAACATGGTGATGTGGTCACTGTCGGCAAGCATCAACTGCGTTTTATTGACGGCAGTGAGGAAGATGCAGAGGTCGATGATGAGTTCGCCCGCACTATGGTGATGGATAACTCGGAAATCGCTTCCTCGTATGCAAACGCTGCAAGCTCGGGAACACCGGCGGCTCCGCCTCCTGCTCCTGCTCCGACTCCCGCCGTGGCTGAAAAAACGATCAATCCACTCGACACCATTGGACCGGATCAGAGAGCCAAGCCGTTACCGATTGCAAAAATTCAGGTACTGAACGGTACCTTTGCCGGACGTGAGGTGCCATTGAACAAGGCATTGACCACACTGGGTCGTGCCGGTGTTCAGGTCATTGCCATTACCAAGCGAGCCGACGGGTATTTTGTTATTCAGGTTGAGAATGCCGCTGATCGAAAACCCGCCCAGCTCAATGGAGCTGATATGGGCAGCCAGGCTCGCAGGCTGAACGACAATGATGTCGTCGAGCTGATCGGTATCAAGATGGGCTTTTTTGTCGAATAGCCCGGCTGACCCGCTGGGTCAGACCTGACATCAGTTCATAGGAAATTGTTTCGGCAAGGCCCGCAATTTCATCGATGGTCGGCTCTCCCCCCCACAGAACAACACGATCACCGATCGCCGCCGTCGGGCAGTCGGTCAGATCAATTGTGATCATATCCATCGATACCCTGCCAACCAACGGCGCTGTCACTCCATTGACACACACCGGTGTTCCGTTTCTCAACCGTCGCGGATAACCATCTGCATAGCCCACCGCTGCAACGCCAATAATACTGTCACGTGAAGCCTGCCAGTCGCCGCCATACCCGACCAGGCCACCGTGCTTTACCTGTCTCACTGAAATCAACCGGGTTTCGAAACTCATCACTGGCTGCAAACCCAGGGCTGCAGCAGATTGCCCATCAACTGGTGAGGCGCCATAAAGCATCAGACCAGGCCGCACCCAGTTGTCACCCTGGAAATTAACCAATGATCCTGATTGCAATGCAGCCGGGCAGGTCAATATCGCGGCGGAATTGGCAATGCTGACATCCCCGCACCAGTGACCGATGGATCTGCCGAAAACTTCAAGTTGATTTGCCGTCGCAGTGTTGCCGGGATCTTCCGCGCAGGCCAGATGGGTCATCAGCCTGACTGGCAGCGCAACACCAGCAGCATTGTTCAGTCGCTGCACGATTTCCGGTACGGCATCGGGGGCAAATCCCAGCCTGTGCATTCCGGAATCAACTTTAAGCCACACCAGCAATTGCCCGTCACAATCATCAGTTTCCAGAATGGTCAATTGCTGTTCTGAATGAACGACTACCTCCAGTTGGTAATGCATGGCAATTTTGGCTCCGAATGAATCGGTAAAGCCTTTGAGCACGACGATCGAATGTTCGATACCTGATGCCCGAAGTGCTACAGCCTCATCAATGCTGGCGACAGCAAATGCATCGGCTGCCGACAGGGCTTTCGCCACAATGAGCTGATCGTGGCCATAGGCATTGGCTTTTATGACTGCCAGTATCCGGCAGGCCGGTGCCGCAGTGCGCACCCGGTCAAGATTACTTTGCAGCGCTTCCAGATCGATCACCGCAACGGCGGCGGTCACTGATAAGCCTCAAGTTCCGGAATATAGTTATCGAATTTCGTGTACTGGCCGCGGAAAGTCAGCTGAAAGTCACCGGTTGGTCCATTCCGCTGTTTGGCAATAATAATATCTGCGATACCCTTTCGCGGGGTTTCCTTGTCATAGACTTCTTCACGGTAGATGAACACAATCAGATCGGCATCCTGCTCAATCGCACCAGACTCACGAAGATCCGACATCACCGGAATCTTGTCAGGGCGCTGCTCTACACTTCTGTTTAACTGGGACAGGGCGATAATCGGAACCTTGAGCTCCCTGGCCAATGCTTTGAGGGAACGGGAAATCTCGGATATCTCAGTGGCCCTGTTTTCTTTGGTTCCACCCACACTCATCAATTGCAGGTAATCGATGATGATCAAACCCAGCCCATGCTCACGGTCCAGTCGTCGGGCACGGGCACGAATTTCCGTGGGGGTCAGTGCAGGAGTATCGTCAATAAAAATAGGTGCCTGAGCCATCTGCTGTGTTGCGCCGGTGATCCTTGGCCAGTCACTGTCACTGAATCTGCCGTTGCGCAGACGAGACTGATCGATCTGCCCCAGCGAAGAAATCATGCGGAACGCCAGCTGCTCGACTGACATCTCCATACTGAATATTCCGGTAGCAACTCCGTGACCCAAAGCGGCATTCTCGGCAATATTAATAGCGAGAGAGGTCTTGCCCATCGATGGCCGCCCAGCAAGGATAATCAGGTCGCCCGGCTGGAGGCCCGCTGTCATTTCATCAAATTTGGTAAAGCCGGTTGCCACGCCGGTAATGTCGCCATCGGCCTGGTGCAGCAGATCAAGCCGATCCGTAGTCGCTTGCAATATATCTTTCAGCTGGATGAAACCGCTGCCACGCCGCTGTCCCCGCTCGGCGATCTGGAATACTGCCCGTTCCGCTGCATCGACCAGCTCGGATATTGGTTTGCCCTCGGTATGGAATGCGCTTGCGGCGATATCGTTGCCTGTCTTGATCAGGTCCCGAAGAAGAGCGCGCTCCCGGATAATCTTTGCATAGTCAGCAACATTGGCAGCACTGGGTGTGTCCTTGACCAGTGTGCCGAGATACCCCAGCCCCCCTGCCCTGGTGAGTTCGTCACGACTGGTCAGGTACTCGGAGATCGTAATGGCATCACAGGGCTGTCTCGAATTGGACAGCGAACGAATGGCTGCGAATATCAGCCGGTGATCCGGGCGATAAAAATCATCTTCGCCAACCAGATCCGCTACCTTGTCCCAGGCTCCGCTATCCAGCATCAAGCCACCGAGAATGGCCTGCTCAGCCTTCACTGAATTCGGTGGTACCGTCAGTTGTTCAGTCGCGGTAAGGGTATGCTCCTGGGGCTGTAGCGTGCTGACCATTACTCGCCGTCGGTCGGCTCCCCTGCGTCAGTCGCATCTGGTGTATCGGTGACTTCCAAAGGGTCTGTGGTATCACCATCAGACTGTACATTGATCTTGAAAGTCACATTGACATCAGTATGCAGATGAGCCTCGATCTCATGGTCGCCCAGTGAGCGGATAGGGCCATCAGGCAGCCGAACTTCACTTCTCAGCAATTCTACACCTGCCGCCGCGGCTGCCTCTGCAATATCAACGGTACCAAGCGATCCAAACAACTTGCCTTCCGGGCCTGCCTTGGCAACCAGCTTCAGCTCCAGTTTTCCCAGCAGCTTCGCACGGGCCTGAGCAGAGCCGAATTCATCTGCCTGCTTTAACTCAAGCTCGGCGCGGCGTGCTTCAAATGCAGCGATGTTGGTACCCGTCGCCAGAGTCGCCTTGCCTTTGGGGAGAAGATAATTGCGTCCATAACCGGACTTCACCTTGACCAGATCACCGATATTGCCAAGGTTTTCAACCTTTTCCAGCAGAATAACTTCCATCTTGTTCTAACTCCTTTCCAAATCCTGATTGGCAGCGGGTCGGATATTAAACCACATCCGCCGGCCCTCGGCGTAACCCGTACCAGTTATCCGTAAAACCCAGTGCTACCAGCACCAATATCCAAATTACCGTCAACTGGGAACCCAGTAACAACGGCAAATACAGCAACAAAAACCATGGCCCCGGCCACTTCCGAACTGTGCCATGCCAATATACGACTGACAGCCCCTGAAACAAAAAGCCCACCGCGGCGACCAACAACAGATTACCCGGGAGCGACCCTAATCCCAGCATTGCGACAACCCCGCTGACCGCAGCAATACCTCCAACTACATAGCCCAGCCGCACCTGGATAAACATTTCCAGAATGGGTCGATTGCCTGCTTTTCCGGCCCA
Source organism: Gammaproteobacteria bacterium (assembly GCA_024277915.1). GTDB lineage: Bacteria > Pseudomonadota > Gammaproteobacteria > Steroidobacterales > JAJRUG01. Next base: position 4,935 of record JAJRUG010000107.1, on the reverse strand, counting down.
CCAACTGCCGATCAACAATGCCAACGTCAGGAAAAACACCATGGTGCCAACAATTGACCCCACCATATTGCCCGCCTGCTCCAGCAGCAACTCTGGCTGGTTGAATTTCAGTCCCGTCTGCTCAAGTTGCACAAGCTGATCATTCAGAAAGCGCTCTCCAAAAGCAGTCACGTCTCCAACTACAATATAAAAAACTCCAATGCCTGTCATGCCGGCTGCCACTGCCGTCTGAATCGGAAAAACCAGCGACTGGTACTTGCCAGCCAAACCACCCAACGCTGCTGCGGCAAACCACAACCCGGCTGCGCTGGCGGCAAAAATCCACCAATCATCTCCAGCCAGCACCGTGACGACAATCACTACCACTAGTGCCAGCAAACAATCTGCTAATGCCTGGCGCCAGCCTTGAGTCTGGCTGATAAAGCATACGATAGCGGCACTGACTATGAACACGAGCGGCAATATAAAAAGACCCGCAATCAGTGCGATTCTCGGCGCACGACGATCAGCCAGCCAGGTGCCGACACTCATGATGAATAGAGCCGCGAAACCGGGGGCATAGCCCCGGCGGACAAACTAGTGCTTATCTGTATACGGAAGCAAAGCAAGATAGCGCGCCCGCTTGACTGCCGTAGCCAGTTGCCTCTGGTAGTTTGCCTTGGTGCCGGTAATCCGGCTGGGAACAATCTTTCCCGTCTCCGTGACGTAATTACGCAATGTTTCGAGATCCTTATAGTCGATCTCCTTGACACCCTCGGCGGTAAATCGGCAATACCTGCGACGTCTGAAATATCTGCTCATCTAACTAACCCTTCTGAATTCTGTTTCTGGTCTGAAGCTCAGCCCGGCAGCTCAGGCAGATTGCCCGGCTTCTTCCTTGGGCAATTCTGTATCAGAGGTTTCCGGCTCACTCGATTCTGTATCAGCAGCGGCAACAGGAACCTCTTCCTCTTGTACTTTTTCCTCAGACACCTCTGCAGCCTTTTGCGCTTCTTCCTCAGGCACCTCTGCAGCAGGTTTTTCAACAACAGATTGCGTCTCTGCGGATTCATCTCTGGCCGGTCTTGCTGATTCTTCCTCAGCCGCCTTCGCCAGCAATGAGGCTTCAGTGACTGCCTCGTCACGCCTGATAACAAGCTGACGCAATACTGCATCATTGAATTTGAAAGCTGCCAGGAGTTCATCAAGAATTTCCTGGCTACATTCGATATTCATCAGAATGTAGTGAGCTTTATGAACCTTCGCGATTGTATGGGCAAGCTGACGCCGTCCCCAATCTTCCAATCGATGAATCTGCCCGTCACCTGCGGTAATCATGCTCTTGTAACGGTCGAGCATGGCAGGGACCTGTTCACTCTGGTCAGGGTGGACCAGAAACACAATTTCGTAATGTCTCATTGTTTCTCCCTGTGGTTTTGCTACTCAACTATTTGATGCAGCAAGGAGTTTCCCGACCAGTCGATATCAACCATTCGGGATCGGGAATCCTACCGGAGCACCGGGATGGGTGCAAGCCCCAGAGGATACGTGCTGGTGACCCTTTCCTGCGGATGGCTCCCTGCGGTCCGTTACTCCGTTGGAAAGGGTCACCAGCACGTATCCTCTGACATTAATGGTCACAACAGATTTTCAGGGGCCTATATACGGCTTCCTCGTTGCCTGAGGCATTCATACAGGCACACGCCTGCAGCCACGCTGATATTGAGGCTCTCTACGGCACCTTGCATCGGCAAATTGACGAGGAAATCACATCGTTCCCTGGTAAGCCTCCTGAGCCCCTGACCTTCGGCGCCCATGACAATTGCCAACGGTCCGGTCAGATCTGCATCAAACAAAGTCTGCTCACCCGCCTCATCGGTACCCACTATCCAGATGCCGGCATCTCGCATAAAGGCGAGAAATCTCGCCAAATTACCTACCTGGGCAACCGGCTGAACTTCGGCGGCACCAGCAGCTACCTTACTGACCACCGGGGTCAGATCAACTGTCCGGTTCCGGCTGGTTACCACCAGATCAACTCCAGCAGCATCTGCTGTTCTCAGGCAGGCGCCGAAATTGCGAGGATCCTGGATACCATCCAACACCAGGATCAATGGCTGCTCAAGTTGCTGAATATATTCGTGCGCCTGCCGCTCGCTCAATACGGGATCTGCACTGGTCACGGCTGCAACACCTTGATGTTTCAGCGTACCGGTTCTTTGCTCCAGTTCAGCAGCACTGCAAGAGATCACCTTCACCGAGCCCGGTTCAAGCAACGAACTGATCCGAGCCATACGCGACTTGCCCAGATCCTCCTGCAAATACACGCAATCAAGATTATCCAGATCCATTTGCAGCAAACGACTCACCGCATGGATCCCGTATACCAGCCGGGTACTCGCCATACTCAGCGACCCCCCCGTCGTCGGGAACGTCGGCGCGACCCATACTGCTCCTTTTTCGAGTCCTCGGGCAACTCCATCGCAAGATCAATACGTGCTTCTTCCACATCTACTCGTACCACACGCACCTTCACTGCATCCCCTAATCCGAAACTCGTTCCGGTTCGTTCTCCCTTCAACCGCAATCCACCATGTTCGGTATGATAGTAATCGTTGCGCAAGGAAGTCACATGCACCAGGCCTTCAACATTCAGGTCACCGATAGTGACAAACACGCCAAAATGAGTGACGCCGGTAATCACACCGGGTAATACATCGCCAACATGGTTCTCAATATAGATACATTTGTAACGCGCCTCGGCATGACGTGTGGCGTCATCCGCCCGGCGCTCGTGAGATGAGCACGACTGGCCCATCGCCTCCATCGTCTTGATGTCATATTGAAACGTTCCCGCCTTGCCACCACCAATCAGATGACTCAGCCCACGATGAACCAGCAAGTCCGGATAACGACGAATCGGTGAAGTAAAGTGTGCATAGTGGCTCAGCGCCAGGCCAAAATGGCCATCATTTTTTGGTTGATACAGCGCCCTGGACATACTGCGCAACACCGCGACCGCCATGATCTGGAAGTCCGGCCGGCCTTTCAGCTGCTGCAAAATCTTGTTGAGTTGCCCGGGATTTGTCTGTGGCTGTGATGTAACTTTGATACCAATCGCCTGGAGCATCAGTCGCAAGGTATCAAACCGCTCCTCCTCCGGTCCGGGATGAACGCGATACAGGGTATGCAATCGGTGCCGCTTCAGATATCTTGCAGCCTCTACGTTGGCCGCAATCATGCACTCCTCGATCAACCGGTGGGCATCGTTGCGCTGTAACGGTGCGATATTTTCAATCCTGCCCTGATCATCAAGCTGAATCTTCGCCTCCGGCAAATCAAGATCCAATGCACCGCGCTTTTTGCGGGCGCGTTCCAGTGAGTGATACACCGAGTACAGTGCATCAAGCTGTGGCATAAGCCCGGCAAGTTTTTTACTGACCCGACCCTGCCCTTCGTGGGCACTGCTCACCTGGGTATAGGTCAGTCTTGCTCTTGACCGCATGACCGCCTTGAAGAATTTTGACCGGCTCACCTTGCCCTGGGGGCTGACGTGCATTTCGCACACCATGCAAAGACGATCCACATCGGGTTTCAACGAGCACAGTCCATTGGACAGCGACTCCGGCAGCATCGGCACCACCCGATCCGGAAAATACACTGAGGTACCCCGGTTTCGTGCCTCAACATCCAGTGCATCATCCGGATTGACGTAGTGGGAAACATCAGCGATAGCAACCAGCAATCGCCACCCGCCATCAACGGCTTCCGCAAATACGGCATCATCAAAATCCCGGGCATCCGCACCGTCAATAGTCACCAGCGGCACATCGCGCAGATCCACCCGACCCTTCTTATCTGCTGCATTGACCTGTTCGCCAAGATTTTCAGCCAGTTGCCGCACTCCGGTATTCCAGCCGGTCGGCAATTCAAAAATCTCGATGGCGACTTCTGTGGCCATACCCGGATCTTTCAGGTTGCCCAGCAACCGAACAATTTTTCCCTGTGCTTCTTTTCTCGGCCCCGGATACTCGGTGATTGCCAGTTTGACCAGCTGGCCTGGTTGCGCATTGGCACGATAGCGATCAGGAACCAGGAAATGGTGCGTTGATTTGCCTGTCTCAACGACGTACCCGAGACCATGTTCGCGCTGATAGGTGCCGACAACGGAACGTTTGCCGCGTTCCAGAATCTCAACCACCGTTCCAGACCGTCTGCCCCCGCGACCCTGTCCGTCGACGCGAACAGCTGCCCGGTCTCCGTGCAACAACGAGCGCATTTCATGAAAAGGCAGGTAAACATCCGCAGAACCGTCTTCCGGCAGCAAAAACCCGAATCCATCCCGATGAGCCGAAACCAGCCCGATGACCGCATCGATCTTCTCCAGCAGGCAGTATTCCTTTTTTCGATTGATCAGTAGTTGACCGGATCCAGCCATCTTGCCCAGCCGCTCTCGAAGCAAATTGACCGGTTTTTCACCCGTCACCCCAAGTGCTGTAGCCAAACCATCAAGGGACATGGGCACCCCGGCATTTTCCAGCACCTGGGTGATGACTCTTCGACCGGGCAAGGAATGGCGGCCCGCTTTTCCGGTTCTGGCGGCTGTCTTTGTTCGCTTGGACATGTAGCTAGGGCATTGAGTCGTGGTCACTATCGGGTTTCGCGTTGACAAGCATACAGATTTGCCATTAAAGTCGCGCGACTCATTGATCTGCAGGGATCTGCCGAATGTGCAGGCTCCGCAAATATTCAGATCTTTGCCCAGGTGGCGGAATTGGTAGACGCGCTGGCTTCAGGTGCCAGTGGGGGTAACCCCGTGGAGGTTCAAGTCCTCTCCTGGGCACCACAATCCTTCTAAACCCTTTATCTATAAGGGTTTTCGCACTCGCTCAGTCAATTGTACCCAAGGTGATACACCCAGGTGGTACATCGCGCCCTGCGAGGTGTTTTATTATG
>JAJRUG010000106.1 GCA_024277915.1 Gammaproteobacteria bacterium | reverse complement strand
TTAGGCTGGACCTTCTCTTTTTTCTACCATCTTGCGAATGGTATACGGCATATGTTCTGGGATGTCGGGCGGGGCTTTGAGCTTCATCAAACAACCACCAGTGGTCTGGTTGTGATCGCTTATTCTGTATTGATGACAACCGGCTTCTGGTTTTCAATATTCACCGGATCAGGTGCCTGATCATGAGTCTGAAATCTCCTCTGGGTAAAGTGCTGGGATCCGGGTCTGCAATGGAAGGCGCACAGCATTGGTGGGGGCAGCGCCTCACGGCTCTGGCGCTGGTTCCGTTGACCCTCTGGTTTGCTTTTTCTTTACTGGGACTACAGGGTCTGGGTAATCACGGGATTATCTATGCATGGATAGCCGAACCCTGGACGGGAATCCTGTTAATCCTGCTGCTGATTTCACTTCTGTATCACTCCCAGTTGGGATTACAGGTTGTTGTTGAAGACTATGTGCGCGGGTGGATATCTGTTGCAACCCTGATCGCACTGAAATTCATTCATATTGTGCTGGCCGTCGCCGGTATCTACTCGGTAGTACGTATCTCGGTCGGAGTTTATTTGTGAGCGCAGCTTATAGTTTTATTGATCATACCTACGATGTCGTTGTTATCGGGGCAGGTGGCGCTGGATTACGGGCCACATTTGGCCTCGCAGAAGCGGGGTTGTCCACAGCATGTATCACCAAGGTTTTTCCAACCCGCAGCCACACTGTAGCGGCCCAGGGAGGCATCAGCGCAGCGCTTGGCAACATGGGGGAGGATGACTGGCGCTGGCATATGTACGACACAGTCAAGGGTTCTGACTGGCTCGGCGATCAGGATGCCATCGAGTACATGTGCAAAGAGGCGCCTGATGCGGTCATTGAGCTGGAGCACTATGGTGTACCTTTCTCGCGAACCGAAGAAGGAAAGATTTATCAGCGCCCCTTTGGCGGGATGACCACTCGTTTTGGCGAGGGCACGGCACAAAGAACCTGTGCTGCGGCTGACCGGACAGGTCATGCAATGCTGCACACGCTGTATCAGCAGTCTTTGAAACATGATGCGAGTTTCTATATTGAGTATTTTGCTATTGATCTCATCATGGAGAACGGTGAGTGTCGGGGTGTCATCGCACTTGATATGGCTGAGGGTACCTTGCATCGGTTCCGGTCACAGCGGGTGATTCTCGCGACTGGCGGCTACGGACGGGCCTATTTTTCCTGCACCTCAGCCCATACCTGTACCGGCGACGGTAACGCCATGGTGCTAAGAGCAGGCCTCCCGGTGCAGGATATGGAATTCGTACAGTTTCATCCCACCGGTGTATATGGCGCAGGAATGTTGATTACAGAAGGGGTACGCGGTGAAGGCGGATACCTGACCAATTCCGAAGGCGAACGTTTCATGGAGCGCTATGCGCCTAATGCCAAAGACCTTGCTTCCCGGGATGTGGTCAGCCGATCCATGACTATCGAGATTCGCGAGGGCAGGGGCGTTGGCAGGGAAAAAGATCATATCAATCTGCATCTCGAGCATCTGGGGCCTGAAGTGATCGAAGAGCGCCTGCCGGGGATTGCAGAAACAGCCCAGGTTTTTGCCGGGGTTGATGTCACCCGTGACCCGATTCCGGTACTGCCTACTGTTCATTACAACATGGGCGGTATTCCCACTAATATTCACGGCGAAGTGGTTTCCGCATCCAGCCAGGGTGTGGATACACTTGTACCCGGGCTGATGGCAGTCGGCGAAGCCGCCTGTGTTTCCGTTCACGGAGCAAACCGGCTCGGCTCCAACTCCTTGCTGGATCTGGTGGTTTTTGGCCGGTCAGCTGCTCATCGGTGTGCCGCTGTTCTCAAATCGAGTGACCGCCAGCGGCCGTTGCCCAAAGCTGCGGGAGATAACGCGGTGGACAGGCTGGACAGGCTCAGACACGCTGATGGCAGCAGAAGCACTGCAGAGATCCGCCTTGAGATGCAAAAAATCATGCAAAATCATGCAGCGGTATTTCGTACCGGTGAAGTCCTTCTGGAAGGTATCGAGTTGCTGACTGCATGTTTCAACTCGTTTGGCGAGGTACGCGTGACTGATCGAAGTTTGATCTGGAATACGGACCTGGTCGAGACGCTGGAGCTGGATAATCTGCTGCGCCAGGCAATGGTGACGATCACCTCGGCTGAAAACCGCAAAGAGAGCAGGGGTGCGCAGGCACGTGAAGACTATCCCGACCGGGATGACCAGAACTGGATGAAACATTCACTCGCACGCATTGATGATGCCGGGCACGTCGCCATGGATTATCGAGGGGTCAAGCTGGAGACCCTCACCGATGAAGTAGAAACGGTTCCGCCGAAAGCACGAGTTTACTAGTTACTTTGTAAGAGGATACAGGATGGCCGAATTCAGGCTTCCCGCCAATTCCCGGGTTCGCAAGGGGGTGACACACAAGGTGTCTCCTGATGCGGAAAAAACAAGACGGTTCAAGGTCTATCGTTATGATCCGGATAGTGGAGAGACGCCACGTCTGGATATCTATGAAGTCGACACTTCCAGATGCGGCCCAATGGTTCTTGATGCCCTGATCAAGATCAAAAACGAGATTGATCCAACCCTGACATTTCGCAGATCCTGTCGCGAGGGCATCTGTGGTTCCTGTGCGATGAATATAGCCGGCGGGAATACGCTTGCCTGCACGCAGGCTATCGACGACATCAAGGGTGATGTGGCAATTTATCCTTTACCCCACATGCCCGTCGTGAAAGATCTCGTTCCTGATTTAACCAACTTCTACGCACAATATGCCTCCATCAAGCCGTGGTTGCAGTCCCGTACTCCGGCACCGCCGGACAGCGAACGCCTTCAATCAAAAGAAGATCAGGAACTGATCAACCTGCCCGCAGCATGCATACTGTGCGCCTGTTGTTCGACCAGTTGTCCCAGTTATTGGTGGAACAGCGATCGTTACCTGGGGCCTGCTGCCCTCATGGCAGCCTATCGATGGCTGGTTGATACCCGTGATGAGGCAACGGGAGAGCGTCTCGATGAGCTGGAAGACCCGTTTCGTATCTATCGATGCCATACCATCATGAACTGTACCAGCGCGTGCCCTAAAGATCTGAACCCTGCACGGGCTATTGCCGAAACGAAAAAGATACTGGCCGAACGGCGCCTGTAAACCCTGCGTATGGATGCAACTCAGGAACTGTCCCGGATCAAGTGGCGGTGTCGCCGTGGTATGCTTGAGCTTGATGTATTGCTTGGGCGATATTTGGATCGCCACTATGCAGACTCCGGGGCAGCCCGTCAGGATGCATTCCGGCAACTCATTAATATGCAGGATCCCGACTTACACGCCTTGCTTGTCGGTGGCTCGACCACCGATGATCCGGGTTTGCAAGATGTTATCAAACAGATTCTTGACTACGATTGAGATTCCGGTTCACCGAACCGGATATCTGTTCTATTCGGGCCGCCGGTTGCAGCGATTTACTCTCAATGCACAGGGAGACTGGCTACTGCACTTTGGCAATAGTTCCGGCCCCGGCACTTCTGCGCGTCTCGTTTCGGCCTGGATTCTCGCAGATTCTCTGGTAGCACTGAGTTGGCGCGTCAAGCAGTCTCGTTTCTGCGGTTCCAGGGTCAATATCTGGCTGTTCCGCCCGCAGGTACAACCCGATGCCTGGCGGCGATTGATGGTCAGACTGCAATTTCCGGCCAAATTGCACCTTTCGAGCCCGGGCTGAGAATATGAACTTGTCCGATCCTCATATTGTCGTAGAATCAGGGAGGCGCTGCATCGCATCACCAACTGTGATGCAGGTCCGGATATTGACTACCGAACACGAACTTTCTGTTGCGGGTACGGTCTATGCGAGTAGGCTGTGTGCCTGCGCCGCAAACACTATGGGGCGGGTTTCATGAGCAATAAGGCTGCTGATCAGCTACTTGTCGAACGCGTAAAAAGCGGCGACAAGAAAGCCTATGATCTGCTGGTGCTGAAGTACCAGCATAAGATCATAAAGCTGATCATGCGCTATGTTCGTGATCCGTCAGAGGCTCAGGATGTCGCCCAGGAGGCTTTTGTAAAAGCCTATCGGGCACTGCCGAAGTTTCGTGGCGACAGTGCTTTTTATACCTGGCTGTACCGGATATCGATCAATACAGCCAAGAATTACATCGTGGCGATGAACCGAAGGCCACTGGATTACAATCTGGATCTGCAGGATCCGGATCAATATGAGGTTAATGCGAAACTTAAGGATGAGGATTCTCCCGAAGCTTTGTTAATGCGTGAAGAGTTAAAGCAAACGATCGAGACGACGCTTGCCTCTCTGCCGGAGGACCTTAGAACGGCGATAATGCTGCGAGAAGTAGATGGTATGAGTTATGAAGAAATTGCACAGGCGATGGAGTGCCCGGTAGGGACGGTAAGATCCCGGATTTTTCGGGCACGGGAGGCGATTGATCATGATATGCAACCTATAATAGATGAGTCTGGACGCCGGTAATCGGCCTGTAGAATGAGCGAAAAGATGACTGGAAAAATCGAGGAACAGCTGTCCGCTTTTCTGGACGGTGAACTGGATGGCAGAGAGCTTGAAATGTTGCTGCACCAGTTGGACAAGAGTCCCGGGCATCGGGCCACTATGGCGCGCTACAGCCTGGCCGGTGATGGCCTGCGCCATGATGAACTGATTCCTGCCGCACTTGGGCTTGGCGAAAGGGTTCGCGAAGCAATCCGTACCGAGCCTGGATATTCCGGCAGAGCTTCAATGCTGCGAAACTGGTCTGTTGCAAAACAGGGTCTGTTCGGTACCGGCATAGCTGCGACGGTAGCGGTGATCGCCTTGCTGGGTTTTGGTGAGCTCAACCGGAGTCCACTAGTGAATGACCGGGCGGCAGTTGCCGAGCTTGGCGGTGGTGTGAGCACACAGCAGAATGATTTTAGTTATATTGTTCCGGCTACCGCTGTCGCCACAACTAACCGAACGGTACTGGCGCCGGCTCGGCTGACCGGCTACCTGGTATCACATGGAGAGTATTCCAGCTTGTTGTCCAGGCAATCAATGGATTCACATATTGTCAGTCAGCTCATAGACCAGTCAGCAACGTCCCGACCCGGTGATGACGAGGACAAGGAATCTGCTTTTCCGGCCTCTGCCCAACCGGCTGACGGCGGTGCTATTCATCTCAGAGATAACCTGAATGATTGAGCATATGCAGCCGGGCGCCAGAGTGTCGCGGCGCCAGTGGTTGCTTCTGTTACCCCTTGTTGCCTGGTTTGGTATTGCGTTGGCCGAAGCACACCCGCGCGACTGGCTGGATCGTATGGATGATGCGGTTGAGAACCTCAATTATTCAGGAACACTCGTTCATATGTATGGTGTGAATACCGAGGTACTCCAGATTGTACACCGGGTGGTCGGTGGCAAGGTTACCGAGCGAATTACATCAATGGGCGGGTCGGGTCGGGAGATCATCCGGAATGACGAAGAAGTGACCTGCATATTACCGGATCAAAAAACTGTTCTGGTAGAAGTGCGAGATTCCAGGGATCGAAAACAGAGTCCGTTGACTGGCCGGTTGCCCAGCGCCACACTATTTGACAAGGATCTCTATCGGTTGGCGCTGGCCGGCAACAGCAGTGTTGCCGGCAGGAGCGTTGTCATCATATTGGTTGAACCCGTAGACACCTACCGGTATGGGTACCGGCTTTGGCTGGATAAAAAGTCGGCAATGCCGTTGAAATCTCAGCTGCTGGATGACCAGGGAAAGGTGGTTGAGCAGATCATGTTTGCCGAGATTGATATTACCAGTGAAATTGCAGAAGCTGCCGTGCGGTCATCTGTAGCAATGGAGTCATTTGACTGGAAAAATTCGGAAGCTGCCGTAGACCAGCCGGCAGTTTCCGCTCACTCTGTCTGGCGAGCGACCAGGCTGCCGCCGGGGTTCCGGCTCACCGTTGCCAAGACGAAACCCATGCTGGAACCTGGAGAGCCCATGGAGCATCTCGTCTATTCTGATGGACTGGCATCAGTATCGGTATTCATCGAGCTGGGTGTATCAGCCGATGAAAAAGGCGAGGGCTTATCACGAATCGGAGCCGCCAATGCCTACACGACTATACTGGATGATCGTCTGATCACAGCCATGGGCGAAGTGCCCGCGCGGACAGTCCAGTTGATCTCGCTATCAGTTCGTCCTGTTGTGGCATCCGAATAAGCTCGTTTCAATGTTTTTGAAAACCGGACGTATTACATCAACCAGTGGCAACCTGGTGCAGGTCGAATTTGATCGCACAATGGGTTGTGGGCCGTGTCAACGTGGTCAGGGCTGTGGATCGTTATTTGCTTCCATCGCCGGAAAGACTCCGAGATCAACACTGGTTGATATGCCGAGACCCGGACCAGGCGCATCAAGGATCGGTGATCTGGTGACAGTGAGCTTAACTGGTCGCCAATTGGTGAAAATGGCAAGTTTGGCATACTTGCTGCCACTGTTTGGGATGATTGGTGGTGCATCGGCAGCGTCCATGCTGTTCACCGGTAGCCCGGACCTGGCTGCGGCAGCAGGGATGATGCTCGGGTTGGGCTCAGGTTTTCTGACACTGTTTCTGCTCAGACGCAGATGTTCCGGGCTGATAGCACCAGCCTGGTAGTGGCAGCATGCTGGAGTTCACGATTTTTAGTCGTCCGGATTGTCATCTGTGCGATATCCTCCACCAGGAACTTGAGCATCTGTGTGCCGGCAGGGCAAAAATTTCGATTGTTGACATTGATTCCCGACCTGAGTGGCAAATGCAGTATGGTTCATTGATCCCGGTATTGAGCTGTGCTGGAGAGGAAATTTGCCGTTACCGGCTGGATCATAAGGCTGTCATCGATTACCTGAATAAAGATGCTTTGCTTATTTAGCAGGTTCATTCACTGCAGTTATTCTCAGGAACGCTATAATTCCGGGGTTTGATCCCCTCTGGGCGATGCCGGGATCTGCTAGCAATGAGGCGCAGGAACCCTGCTCCAGCATGCAGATTTAAGTTCGAATTATTTTACAAAAAGAGTGTAAGTATATAATGGGAATGGATTTTTCATTGATTTTAATTATCGCAACGGTGGTGTGTGGTGTGGTTTGGGGTCTCCACAGCCTGATCTCACGTGATGCCACTTCAGGGAAGCCTGTTCTCGTTGAATATGCACAGTCGTTTTTTCCGATTCTGCTGATTGTGCTGATCGTACGGTCTTTTTTGTTTGAGCCGTTCAGGATCCCATCCAGCTCCATGATGCCCACATTGCTGATCGGAGACTTCATCTTCGTCAACAAGTACACCTATGGATTACGCCTGCCGGTTGTCAATTCCAAGATCTATCCGATTGGTGATCCAAAACGCGGCGATGTTGTTGTGTTCAAGCTTCCTGCGGATCCGAGTATTAACTACATCAAGCGACTTGTAGGACTGCCCGGTGATACAGTGCGATACCAGAACAGGCGATTGTTTGTGAACGATGAACTCGTCAGCCTGAACAGGATTGGCGCATACCCGGCAGAGGAGCAACCTGGTTCGGTACTGTTCAGGGAAGTGCTGGGCGGTGTGGAGCATAAGATTCTGTTAACTAATCGAGGCAGCCGCGAAGGGACTTTCATGGTTCCTGCGGGGCATTATTTTATGATGGGTGACAATCGGGACAACAGCAAAGACAGCAGGTTTGCCGACGTAGGACTGGTTGCTGACAAATTTATTGTTGGCAAGGCGGTGCGGATCTGGATGAATTGGGATTTTTCCGGAGCACCACGCTGGAGCCGCATCGGCACGCCGATTCAGTGATCATCAGCTGAAGACAACTGAAATTCAGGAGAGCAGGATATGCGTAACAGACAGCAGGGAGTCACCACAATCGGCTTCATACTTATGGCTGCCGTCGCGGTACTGGTCATATTTGGAGGTATACGGATTTTCCCGCTGTACATGGAGCACATCAGAGTCGCAAAGGTTCTCGAAGATGTCAGTGCAGCGCAGCAGGGTACCAAGACCAGTGTTGCGAAAATTCGCACAGCAATTGGAAAACGACTGAATATAGAAGCGATCAACGTTGTAGATACCAAGGATTTCATCGTGAAAAAAACCCGCACCGGTTATTCGATCAGTGTGAAGTATGAAGCCAGCGCGTCTTATTTCGGGAATTTGTACCTGGTAACCAAGTTTGATGATGCTGTTGAGATACAGGATTGAACCCACAGGATTGGGTAAAGGACAGGCTTGGCTATAAATTTTCCAGCCTCGCGCTACTGGAGCAGGCGCTGACTCACAAGAGCGCCTCGGTCGAGCACAACGAACGTCTGGAGTTCCTGGGTGATGCAATACTGGGGTCGGTGGTCGCCTCTGCATTATACCGGCAAAGGCCGGATGCAGATGAGGGGACATTGAGCCGGCTCAGGGCGCTGCTGGTACGCGGTGAAACGCTCGCGGACGCAGCCCGGGAACTGGGTCTGGGTCAACAGATTAATCTGGGTACCGGAGAAACACGCTCAGGGGGGCATCAACGTGGATCAATATTGGCCAATACTCTGGAGGCCTTGTTCGGGGCTGTATATCTTGATAGTGGCTTCGATGCTGCTGCCGGGGTGATTACGATGGTTCTGGGCAGTCGCTTGTCGAAGCTTCCCGTAGAGGCTGATTTGCGTGATCCCAAGACACGCCTGCAGGAATGGCTGCAGGCGAAAGGGTTCCCGCCTCCAGAGTACGTTGTAGATAAAACCACCGGGGCACCGCATGTCCGAACCTTCGTTGTATTATGCCGGATAGATTCCTTGAATTTTGATGTTGAAGGTATCGGGACGAGCAGAAGGCGTGCGGAACAAAGTGCGGCAGAACAGGCACTGGATCAATTGGCAAATGACGAATAAACTCTTTCATAGTGGCTATGTGGCAATTGTCGGCAGACCGAATACCGGGAAGTCGACGTTGGTCAATGCGCTGGTTCGCGAAAAGATCAGCATTGTTACCTCGAAGCCGCAAACAACCCGTCACCGGATTCTTGGTGTTCTGACGGGGGATGACTATCAGGTGATGCTGGTTGATACTCCGGGTATCCATGCCGGATCCAGAAAACTGATTAACAAAACGATGAACCGGGCTGCAGTCGGCTCACTCACAGATGCCGATCTGGTGTTGTTCATGGTGGAAGCGACCGGATGGACGAAAGCGGACGACTATGTTCTGGAGCGCCTTGGCTCTGTCCGGTGCCCCTGTGTCCTGGTTCCGAACAAGGTTGATCTGGTTAAACCGAAATCTGCATTACTGCCTTTTCTGGAATCCAGTTCCAGGCGTCACGATTTTGCTGACATCGTTCCCATATCTGCTGCCCGGGAAAAAAACCTCGATAGATTGCTGGAGATTGTGTTGTCATCATTGCCAAAGGGGGACATGTTGTTTCCCGCTGATGCGCGCACTGATCGTAATGCAGAGTTCCGTATAGCAGAGATAGTCCGGGAAAAGTTGATGGAAGCCCTGTATCAGGAAGTACCCTATGGTCTGGCAGTCGAGGTGGCCCAGCTCCAGAACCGGGGAGATCTGACTTTGGTGGAGGTTACCATCTGGGTCGATCAGGAGTCTCATTGCGGTATTGTTGTGGGTAATGGTGGAGCAAACCTGAAACGAATAGGGACAGCAGCTCGCAAGGATCTGGAGGCTGTATTTAACAATCGATTTCATCTTCAGACCAGGGTGAAATCCAGGAAGAACTGGTCTGACAACGCGCGGGCACTGCAGCAACTGGGATACGAGATTCGCTGATGACCGGAGCTGGCCGTGTTGAGATGCAACCTGCATTCATTCTTCATGCACGTGCTTATCGAGAATCCAGTCAGATTCTGGAAGTGTTTTGCCGTGATCACGGCAGGATAGGGCTGGTCGCAAAGGGCGCTCGCCGACCGCGATCCAGGTGGGCCGGTTTGTTGCAGGCATTTGTGCCGCTGAACCTGTCCTGGTCCGGTCGCGGTGGCCTTTTCACATTGCGCAATGCGGAGCCGTCCGGCATGTCACCGGCAGTCAGTGGCAGTCAGCTGATGCCCGGTTTCTATCTGAATGAATTGATTCTCAAGTTGCTCGAGCGTGGAGACGGGCATCCGGAATTGTTCGTCTGGTACGCTCATACACTGAGTGAGCTGGGACAGGGTCACGACGCCGAACCAGTGCTGCGCAGATTTGAAGTAAATCTGCTGAATGAGGTGGGCTATGGGCTGAACCTGACCCATGATGCCGTCAGCCATCAGCCTCTGGTTCCTGATCAGAACTACGAGTTTGTCATCGAACAGGGTGCGGTACCCGCAGAACCCGGCCAGTCCGGGAATTTTGTTTTTTCCGGTGCGGATATCCTTGCGATCAGTGCTGGTATTTATTCCACTGGTCAGCAACTTCGAAGCGCGAAGCGATTATTGCGCACAGTACTGAATCATCATCTGGGTGGCCGGCCACTCAAGACCCGGCAGGTGCTGGCATCAATGCGCCGATGCGTGTAAATAGTAAACCTGATATGACTGTCCTTACTGAAATCCTGCTTGGCGTGAATGTAGA
>JAJRUG010000105.1 GCA_024277915.1 Gammaproteobacteria bacterium | reverse complement strand
CCTCTATGGTGATCTCGTTTGACCCCTCCACCAATGACACATCGATGCCGCCGGCACCGACCAACTCACCATTCACCCGCACCGTCGCATTCGGATCCTCACCCGGCACATTCAACTGCACTGAGGTACCCAGGAACCCGACACTCGCCGAGTAATCGGGCTGGGCCGGCTGAAAGATCTGGTCCAGATCAACTCCGTCGAGTGATATTGAACTCAGCTCGGCATTACGCGTCGGCAGGCCGCCAAAAAGATACACCGCGCCTGCAGCACTGGCGCTGTTGTCCGCCTCGCTGCTGCCATCGCTGTCTTCGAAATTCGCCCCGACCGCCAGCGTGTCGCCCGACAGCACCACGGAGGTGCCAAAAGTATCATCAGCCTCGACATTGGTGGCCTTCAGGTACGCAGCCTGCGTCCACACCCCCGCACCATCGCGCGTGAACACATATACCGCGCCGGCACCACTGGCACTGTTATCCGCCTCGCCGCTGCCATCGCTGGATTCAGCATGCGCCCCGACCGCCAGCGTGTCGCCCGACAGCGCCACGGACCAGCCAAAAAAATCACTGGCCCCGGCATTGGCGGCCTTCAAGTACGCATCCTGCGTCCACACCCCCGCACCATCGCGGCTGAACACATACACCGCGCCAGCAAGTGATGCGCTGTTGTCCGCCTCGCCGCTGCCATCGCTGGATTCGCGAAACGCCCCGACCGCCAGCGTGTCGTCCGACAACGCCACGGAGGCGCCAAAAAAATCAGCAACCTCGGCATTGGTGGCTTTCAGGTACGCATCCTCCGTCCACGTCCCCGCACCATCGCGGCTGAACACATACACCGCGCCCGCAAATGATGCACTGTTGTCCGCCTCGCTGCTGCCATCGCTGGATTCGCGTTCCGCTCCGACCGCCAGCGTGTCGCCCGACAGCGCCACGGACCGGCCAAATCGATCATCAGCCCCGGCATTAGAGGCCTTCAGGTACGCATCCTGCGCCCACACCCCCGCACCATCGCGGCTGAACACATACACCGCGCCAGCAAGTGATGCGCTGTTGTCCGCCTCGCCGCTGCCATCGCTGTCTTCGAAATGCGCCCCGACCACCAGCGTGTCGCCCGACAGCGCCACGGAGCTACCAAAAAAATCAGCAGCCTCGGCATTGGAGGCCTTCAGGTACGCCTCCTGCGTCCACACCCCCGCATCATCGCGGCTGAACACATACACCGCGCCCGCAGCACTGGCGCTATTGTCCGCCTCGCCGCTGCCATCGCTGTCTTCGCCAAACGCCCCGACCGCCAGCGTGTCGCCCGACAGCGCCACGGACTGGCCAAAATTATCACCAGCCTGGGCATTGGAGGCTTTCAGGTACGCTTCCTGCGTCCACACCCCCGCACCATCGCGCGTGAACACATACACCGCGCCCGCATTAGTGGCACTGTTGTCCGTCTCGCCGCTGCCATCGCTGTCTTCGCCAAGCGCCCCGACCGCCAGTGTGTCGCCCGACAGCGCCACGGACCGGCCAAACTCATCATCAGCCTCGACATTGGAGGCCTTCAGATAGGCATCCTGGGCAAAGGCCCCTGCCGTTTGCCGCGTGACCGTGAGCGTATAGTCACGCATACCCGAACCATTGCTCACCGTAATGGTGATCACGTTGTCGCCTTCGGCCAGCTCGATGTTCAGTCCGCCGCCCGGCAATGCCGCTCCATTGATCTCGATGGTGGCACTGCCCGCCGCCGCGGTAGCATCCACCAGCACCGCATCGATCAGAAATCCAACCACCGCCGTATAACTCGTTAGGGCCGCATCAAATGCCTGCTCCAGTTCCGCGCCCGTCACGCTCAAGCTCGCCAGATCTACATTCAATACCGTGATACCACCCGAGGTCACCGCACTGCCCGTCGTCGTACCCGCTGCCGCTACCGGTGTCACTTCAAAGGTAATTTCTGTGCCCGTATCGGCGGATACCAGGATATAAGTCATCACTGTTGCACCATTGATCGCCGCACCATCACGCAACCAACGGAAGGTGCTGGTGCCTTCAGTATCGCTCTCTGCATCGGCGTAGCTGTAACTGCCGGTCAGACCATCACCGACCACGGCAGTACCCGCATTGTCATCGGTGATACTGACATTGCTGGCAGTGGGGGCGCTGTTCGCCGGGGGTTGGGGCGGGGGCGTGCCGCCGCTACCTCCACCACCACAAGCAGAGAGTAATGTGACCAGTAAAATAACCAATATCGAAACCGAAGATTTAGACGACTGCACCATTATCGTTCCCCCCGTGGAATTGATCTAATGCCCGAAATTCCGGGTGGTTGCGGAGATATATGCGATAGCACGGGAAAATCTGTAAACCACCAGTGCTGCGTACAACGCAAGCGACTGTTAGAATTGAGAAAATTTAAAGTGCAGATAAAATATTATGTCCAAAGGACAAATCACCGAACTCCTGCATGCATGGCAGAATGGCGACCAGACGGCGCTCGAACAGATCATGCCGTTTCTGCACGCCGAGCTGAGACGTCTGGCAAAACAGCATATGTTCAGGGAAAACGCCGGCCACACCCTGCAACCCACAGCGCTGGTGAATGAGGCGTATCTGCGCCTGGTCGATATGGAACTCGAATTTCAGGATCGCGCCCATTTTCTGGCCCTGGCATCCCGGGCCATGCGCCGCATTCTGGTCGATCACGCTCGGAGCCGGAAACGGCTGAAACGCGGTGCCGGACAAAAGCCGATATCTCTGGATGAATCCGCATTGCCGTCCATTGCCGTGGATTCAAATCTGGTCGATCTGGATGAAGCACTTAACAAACTGGCTGCATTTGACGCAAGACTAGCCAGAAGCATTGAACTTGTTTATTTCGGCGGCCTGACAACAACCGAGGCCGCAGCAGTGCTCGATATTTCGCGTGTGACTCTGAACAAAGAGATGAAGCTGGCACGCGCCTGGTTGTACAACGAACTTAAGTAGAGTACGCAAATCGCACACCATGGATCCGGAACGGTGGAAGAAAATATCAGCTTTGTATCATCAGGCACGTGGGCTTGATGAAGCGGCGCGCGAGCAATGTCTTGTCGAGGCTTGTGGTGCAGACATTGAATTAAGGCGCGAAGTCGAAGCACTGCTTGGGGTCCCCGACAAAGCCGCTTCCGGAATAGACCGGGTGATTGAAACCGCCGCCGCAGAATACGCCGACCATCTCAGCGAAGGTGAACGAATCGGTCCTTATCTGTTACTGGGTGTCATTGCTCGTGGCGGCATGGGCCAGGTCTTTCTGGCCGAGCGGGCAGATCAGGAATTTGAACGGCAGGTTGCCATCAAAACCCTCGGCTGGATGGGCGCAACCCCGGACCTGATCGAGCGCTTCCGACAGGAGCGGCAAATCCTCGCCGATCTGGATCATCCGAATATTGCCCGACTATTGGATGGCGGGGAAACCGTCAACGGGGTTCCCTACCTGGTGATGGAGTATGTCGATGGCCAGCCGATTGACCAGTATTGCGATACCCGGCAACTCTCGGTTCAGGATCGCTTGCAGCTTTATCAGAAAATTTGCAACGCCGTCGACTATGCCCACCGCAAGCTGATTGTCCACCGCGATATCAAGCCTTCTAACATCCTTGTGACGGAGGATGGCGAGCCGAAACTGCTCGACTTCGGCATTGCCAAACTGCTTGATGACGGTGCTGCACAAAACCCTGTCGCCGTCACGCGTGAAGGTGCCGGTATGATGACACCCGAATACGCCAGCCCTGAACAGGTTCGCGCAGAACCGGTCTCGACGGCAACTGATGTTTATTCTTTGGGCGTGCTGCTATACAAAATACTTTGTGGTCGCATGCCCTACACACCAAAAGCCATGAGCACGGACCTTGCACGTGCAATCCAGACTGAAATCCCCAGCCGGCCGAGTGACGCTCTGGGTTTACCCGCACGGGTCAGCGGTAACGATTCTATTGACGCGATCAGTGCCGCCAGAAAAACATCCGCCATTCGACTCAGACGACGTTTGAGAGGTGACATTGACAACGTCGTGCTGAAGGCACTGCGCAAGGAACCCGAACGCCGCTACTCATCGGCACTCGCGTTGTCTGATGATATTGAGAACGTGCTGACATTTCGCCCGGTCACCGCTCGCCCCGCAAGTTTTGCCTATCGATCAACACGGTTTCTGCGCCGGTATCGCGCTGGCGTGTTCATCAGCCTGATCGTAGCGGCTATTCTCATCACCTCAGTCATGCAGGTCGTACAGCAACGCGATAAAGCGCAGGTTGCTGCTTTGCAGTCCGAGCAGGTCGTCAAATTTCTCGGTGAATTGTTTTACAGTGCATCGACACTGCGCACGCGGGGCGAGGCTATTACGGCAGATGATCTTCTCGCTGCAGGGGTCGTAGATATCGGTTCCCTCGATGATCAGCCACAGGTTCAAGCCCGGCTGCTCGAGATCATGGGTACCAGCTATCAATACATTGGCGACATCGAGAAGCTGGGCGAGCTGATGCAGCGGGCGCTTGATATTCGTCAAAACCAGCTGCCACACGATGCTGCTGCGATCGGTAATACTCTGCGCGCATTCAGCGAGAGTGCGCGCCTCACGGGTCATCTCGGGGAAGCCGAGCGGCAGCTCCGTCAATCTGTTGCTCTGCTCATCGAGGCTTATGGCCCTGAACACGGGAGCGTCGCCTACGCATTGTCGCGCCTGGGTGAGGTGCTCAGAATGAGCGGCCTCCTTGTCGAAGCTGTGGAGGCGCTCCAGCAAGCCGCGGCGATGAAGGAAAAGCTCGGGGAAACTGGTGACGAAGATGCAATCGACATTTACGGCAATTTGGCCATTGCACTCAACGATGCCGGGCGCGCTGATGAGGCGGAGACCATCAATCGCAAGGCCGTCGCGGCGTCGCGGCTGTTAATGGGCGACAAGGATCCCAATACGCTCACCCGCATCGGCAACCTCGGGCTGATCCAGATCAGACAAGGAAACTATACCGAAGCGAAAAAAAATATTGGCGAGGCATACGAGTCGATGAACGAAATCTGGCCTGCCGAATCCGTGAATACCACATGGATCGCCGGCAGCAAGGGTTCGATCTTGTTGTACCTCGGACAGTTCGATGAGTCGTTGGCCGCATATGAGGAGCATCTGCAGAAAACGCTTCGTGTTTACGGTATCAATTCGCTTCGCCATGCAAAGGCATTGCAGAACCTTGGCCGGTGGAATCTCGTCACGGGCAACTATAGCGATGCCCTTCAACTATTCGGGCAGGCACTTGCGATGACGGCAATAAAAGGTGAAGACCCGGGCAGCCGGGCCGGTTCGATTCGACTGCAAATGGCCATGGCACACATTGCAGCCGGCAACTACGAAGTAGCCGAGGCAGTCGCACTGCAGGCCTTGTCGGCACCGGATATGCTGGGGCGCGGAACGATACCGGGCCTGCAACGAGCAGTGGCGCGAAGCCTGAGCCGGCAGGGCCGCTACAACGAAGCGATGCGATTATTTGAAACATCGTTGCGTGCACGTGAATCATTCGCAAGCACCACCAGTGTTAGTTTACTGCCGACGCTGATCGCTATGTCGAAGCACTATCGACGTGCGGGTGATCCCGAACGTGCGCTGTCAATCGCCCGGCGGGCTCATGACATCGGACTGACAGTATCCCCCCCAGATACCTGGGGGCCGGCGCTCGCAACTGCTGAATACGCGGCGGCCTTGCGCGCATTGCGGGACTCCGAGACGGCTCAGTCATTGTTCGACAATGCAATTATCGATCTTGTTGCTGCATTTGGTATAGGCAATCCCCGTATCGCTGACCTTCGTCAGGAATTCGAGACAGCGATCCCATAGTGATCACACCACCTGAGCCGGTCGCCTGGATCCGGGAAAGAAACTTTTCAGACTGATGCCAACGGCGCGCGGCTGCGTAGCTGGGTCGGCTTCCCGCCATCGGGGCCATAAACAGATGGCTCAACCCGGCCACCCGTAATAAGATTCAGGGATGTCTCTACCCGCTGTTGCTGCCGGCGAATCAGTAATCCGTTGGCATCATTCAGCTCGCGGCAGTTGATGGTCAGAGCCTTGAGCTCCTGCTTTTTATTATCTATTGCTCTGGAAGTGACTTCTTGCGAAAAACCCCGCCGCTGTGTGCCCAGATCTTCAGCAAGCGCAAGCTTCGCAGCTTTTTCCCCGGCGATGCGGATCACTGCATCCGAATCACGCGCAGTCAGCGCCGCCTGCTCACTGTGCAGACATTCAAGTATCGCTGAAACTGTCTCGATCTCCTGATCAAGCAGGTTCACTAGTCGGGCACGCTGGTCTTGTAACTGACTCATCAAATAATCCTCAACCCAGATCCTTGTCCATGCTGATCAGCTTGTCAGCCAGTGACGGGAGATCAATCTTGTACTCTCCGGACTGAACCTGTTGCCGTATTTCCTCAACTCTTGCTCTGTTCACTTCCGGTACATCAGACAAGCTCAGCTCAATTCTTTTCAGGTTGGTCGCTGTATCAGTGAGGCTCACTGCATCAGTCCCGCCTTTGGGCGCCTGAGTTGAAACACCACGATCTGCCTGGCCTTTATGTTCAACAGGCCGGCTGTTCGCCTTGCTTGTGTCAAGACTACGGGCTACGTAAGTATTTATTTTATCTACCATTTTTTCATACCTCCGGGTGGTACGCCAAGGTACCCCGAAATGTGTTATCGGCACCCTGTATGCCAAACTTTAGAGATTCATTTACATAATTCATTAGTTTAACAGCACCTCAACAGACTGGGCTGACCTGACAATTGCCTGTATTTTCCGCTTTGAGCGAATGCCTTCCACATTGATCACCTGTCCAAACACACCGTCAGATTTTGCAATACCGGCAGATCGGACAGTTATCGCTCCGGACCGCGCTTCAACAGTTACCCGTTGACCTCGTTTGATCATCGGCGGGTTTTCCAGAGCAGACGGTGTCATTACCGTACCGCTCATCACAGCACGTCGCAACCGCTGACCTATTGCATGTTCAACATTCAGAAGGTATCCCCTCGACAAAGAACCTATATCCCGTTCCGCAACACTGATCACCTCTTTTGTCAGAATGGCGCCCCTGGGTAACGGCCGGTTCACGACGACCACTCTTTGCAGTCTTGCCAGCTTGACGGGTACATATACCTTCCACGGCTGAGTTCCGGGGCATTGTACTTCCACGGTTACTCGTGACGCTTTCTTGTTGCCATAGGGAATATCGCCCGCCAGCGGCTGTGAGCAGGCCACCAGTCGCAGCCGTGGATCAATCTTGTCCGCCACAGCCCTGACCCGGCCACCATCAAGGCCGGCCCCGGACCGGGCCGTTGATGCTGCAACAGCCAATATATCGGCGTGCAACTGCCATTCGCCCGCCAAAACCTTGGCAGGTAACATCAATAGCAGGCAAAAAGCGGCCAGAAACCTTTGGTAGTTGTTCATAGGCTGATAGTGATGCAAAAACCATGCCGGTTTATTTCATGACAGCACCTTATACGACCCTATATATAGAGTCCGCCAAAAAGCAGTTCAGCGGAAAATGATTTCCGGATCAAGGCCGGCAATTGATTGCCAGCCCTGTCCCGTTTTGCCGCTTGAGCGGTAAACCTTTGCCACCCCTGTCGCAATAACCCGTGGAATCACACAATTCCAGCGTTGGCACAGCTTTTGCATTAAGCCTTTCGAATCACACCATTGCGATTCCACAGGGAATCCAAAGGACAAACGGAGCGAAGCATGTCACTGGACATTAACAAATACCTGGCAACCAATGCCCGCGCATTAGCGATGGGAAACCAGCGTATGGAGTTGCTTGCTTCGAACATGGCAAACGCAGATACACCCGGGTACAAGGCGCGGGATATCGATTTTAAAGCCGCCATGCAATCTGCCGGTAGCCAGGACCTGCAACAGGTCACTACACGCAGCGGTCATATCAGGGCAACGGCCGGACCGGATATGGCTTCAGTCATGTACCGGGTGCCCGTACAACCTTCATTGGACGGCAATACAGTTGATGCACAGCAGGAAAGTGCAGCAATCGCCGAAACATCTGTTCGTTACCAGGCCACGCTGACCTTTCTGAATGCCCAGATCGGCGGAATCAAGCTGGCTATTACAGGAAGACGTTAATCATGGGTCTGTTAAACGTATTTGATATCGCCGGCTCTTCAATGAGCGCACAGTCGGTGCGACTGAACACCACCGCAAGCAATCTGGCAAATGCCAATACCGCGGCAAGTACAGTTGAAGGTGCCTATCGCTCTCGCCAACCGGTATTTCAGACAATTATGAGTGAGTCCGGTGACCAGGCATCCGCGAGTGTCAGGGTGACTGGTATCGTCCAGGCCGGCGCGGAGCCAAACAAAGTCTTTGAGCCAGGTCATCCGAATGCTGATGACGAAGGCTATGTATATATGTCCAACGTGAACATTGTTGACGAGATGGTCAACATGATTTCCGCATCACGCTCATATCAGAACAGCGTCGAGGTGCTCAACACTTCCAAGGAAATGTTGCTGCGCACCCTCTCGCTTGGCCAGTAAACAGGAGCACTAACTGATGATCAATATTCCCGGCTCAAATCTTGGCATCGAAGGACTGACTGCCGCACCGGTACGCAATGACGATTCCAGTCAGCTGGGCCAGGAGCAGTTTCTGAAGCTGATGATCACCCAATTCAGTAATCAGGATCCTTTCTCCCCAATGGAAAACGGTGAATTTCTCGGCCAGCTGGCCCAGTTCAGCACTGTTTCCGGAATTGGTGAAATGAGCAGCTCACTCACATCGCTCACTGATGCGATGTATGCAAGCCAGGCACTGCAGGCATCGAGTATGGTCGGCCGCACTGTGCTGGCCGAGGGAAACACGGGGCAATTATCTACCAGCGAACCAATGCAAGGCGCTGTTGAGCTCCCCTTCAATTCAAATACTGCATTCGTCAGGATTTTCGACGCCTTCGGGCAACCGATCAGGGAAATAGACCTCGGTGCCCGGCAATCAGGAACCATTCAGTTTCAATGGGATGGCGCGATGTCCAACGGGCAGCAAGCGCCCCCCGGAACCTATCAATTTACCGCAGCAGTTCGCGATGGCAGTGAAGAGCTGGCGCTGAGTACCCTGATGAGAACGCAGGTTCAAAGCGTCACGCTGTCACCCGATGGTGCGGGCACACGAATCACCACGGAAACAGGTGAAGAAATCAGCCTGACGAAAATCAGGGCCATC
Source organism: Gammaproteobacteria bacterium (assembly GCA_024277915.1). GTDB lineage: Bacteria > Pseudomonadota > Gammaproteobacteria > Steroidobacterales > JAJRUG01. The sequence continues at coordinate 27,069 of JAJRUG010000105.1, read as the reverse complement.
ATGTAATCAACCAATCACGTAGCCAGCCAAATTCCAATCGATCAGCAAGCAGGAGTCAACACATGTCTTTTCAAGTAGCACTAAGCGGACTGAATGCCGCATCAACCGATCTTCAGATCACTTCCAACAATATCGCCAACGCGAACACTTATGGTTTCAAGGAATCACGGGCCGAGTTCGCAGATGTTTTCTCGGGAGAAGCCAATGGTATCGGTAACGGCGTACGACTCACCAGCGTTCGCCAACAGTTTACCCAGGGTAATGTAGAAATCACTGGGCGGCAGCTCGATCTGTCCATCAGTGGCAACGGTTTTTTTGTAGTCAACGATGATGGTGCCCTGCTTTACTCACGGGTAGGCGCATTCGGCCTGGACTCTACAGGTTTCGTGCAGAATGCCGAGGGGGAGCGACTGCAGGTTTACCCTGCACAGTCTGATGGATCATTTAATACCGGCACACTAACCGATCTGCAGATCACGACTGATATCAGTCCGCCACTAGCATCCACCCTGGTCGATATGAACATCAACCTTCCGGCCAGTGCAACAGCGCCTGCGATCTCACCATTCGACCCTAATGATCCGGATACCTACAACCAGAGCACCTCTACGGTTCTGTTCGACTCACTCGGCGTAGCACACACCGGCACCTACTTTTTCTCAAAAGCCCCGGCGGGCTGGGAAGCCAGGCTGGTGGTTGACGGCAATATCATCGGCACCCCCCAGGCTTTCGATTTTTCCAATGCGGGCATCATTAGTTCACCTGCGAACGGCGTGCTGAGCTTCCCCTCCTTTGACCCGGGTGCCGGTGCGGCGAATATGGTCGTGGATCTGGACTTATCAGCCACCACCCAATTTGGTTCCAATTTCGTCGTCAACAGCATCAACCCTGACGGCCGTGCTTCCGGCCGGCTACGAAGTGTCGAGATTGATGTGACGGGTGTAGCTTTCGCCCGGTTTTCAAATGGTCAATCCGTCCCGCTGGGCAAGATAGCACTGGCCAACTTCTCAAACCCTGAAGGGCTGCAGAAAGTCAGCGACACCTCCTGGCAGGAAACCTTTACCTCCGGTCTTCCACAACGTGGCGAAGCCACTGAATCAAACTTCGGTGGCATTCAGTCAGGTGCCCTGGAGACTTCCAATGTTGATCTGACCGAGCAACTGGTCAATATGATCACGGCTCAGCGCCTGTTCCAGGCCAATGCCCAGGTCATCTCGACGATGGACTCAGTCACCCAGACGATTATCAACATTCGCTAATAACCGATAGCTGCGAGAAACACGGAAAGACCTCATGGATCACATGATCTATACAGCAATGAACGGAGCCCGGGAGGCGCTGCGGGCCCAGTCGGTCGTCAGCCATAATCTGGCGAACATATCGACGACCGGGTTTCGGGCCCTGCGCCATACACTGGAAAGCACACCGGTGGAAGGCCCGGGTCTGGCAACGCAAATCAATGTCACTGCCGGTAAGGAATCGTGGAATACAAGCTACGGTGCATCAATGCAAACCGGCCGAAGCCTCGACATTGCGATTCAGGGCAGCGGCTGGCTGGCAATTCAGGATGCCAACGGAGAAGAAGCGTATACCCGGGCAGGTAACCTGCGCGTCAACACTTCCGGCATGCTGGAAACCGCTACCGGCAATCTGGTCATTGGCAATGGCGGGCCTATCTCCATACCACCTTTTGAAGAACTCAACGTTGGTGCTGATGGCGAGATTTCCATCATACCCATGGGGCAAGCACCTAACGGGATTGCAATTGTTAACCGGCTCAAACTGGTGAACCCGGCCAACTCCGAAATGACTCGTGGCCAGGACGGTGCATTTCGCCTCAGAAATGGAGAAAACGCGGTACCGGATACCAGTGTCAAAGTAGCGAATGGTCAACTGGAGTCATCCAACGTCAATGCCACTCAGGCACTGGTTGAGATGATCGAGTTTTCCCGGCTTTACGAAATGCAGATACGGGCGATGAATACCGCCGATGAAAACAGCCAGGCTGCCGCCAGCCTGATGAGAAACGGCTGAACCTGAAGGAAACAGCCAAGTAGAAACACCAAGAGGAAACAGAACATGCAATCACTATGGATAGCGAAAACCGGACTGGATGCTCAACAGGCACGTATGTCTCTGATATCCAATAATCTTGCCAACGTCAACACGACCGGCTTCAAACAAAGCCGTGCTGTGTTCGAAGATCTGATGTATCAGAATATCTCTCAGGCGGGCAGTGCCACCTCCCAGAATACGCAATCCCCATCGGGATTGATGATGGGAACGGGTGTCCGCATTGTATCCACGGAAAAGAATTTTTCGCAGGGTACGCACACCCAGACCGGAAACCAGCTTGATGTAATGATCCAGGGTCGGGGACTGTTCCAGGTCTTGTTGCCGGACGGCAACCTTGCCTATACACGGGACGGCTCATTCAAATCAGATGCCAACGGTCGACTGGTGACAGCGTCCGGCTACGAAATCCAGCCGGCAATCACGCTTCCCGACCGGCTTGAAACCCTCACTATTTCGGTGGACGGCCTGATCCAGGCAACTTTCTCCGATCAGACTGATCCGACCACAGTCGGGACTTTGCAAACCGCTGATTTCCTGAATCCGGCAGGACTGGAGCCACGGGGAGAAAACCTGTTCCTTGAAACTGCCGCCAGCGGCACGCCCCAGATCGGAACTCCCGGCCTCAACGGGCTGGGCAGCCTGGTGCAGGGCGCACTGGAAGGATCCAACGTCAATGTTGTTGAAGAACTGGTCAGCATGATTGAAACACAACGTGCCTATGAGATGAACTCAAAGGCAATTTCCACGAGTGATCAGATGCTCCAGTATTTGAATAACAACCTGTAATGGAATGAACAGAAGTCATGGTCAATGGTATGAAAAGCGTTAAACAGATAACACTGACTGCTCTTATATTAATGAGCATGGTTCAGCAGGGCTGTACAGTGGTAACGGGGCCAAGCCCGGGAAAATACCCTGCCGCACCGCCACCACAACCGATCGCTTTTCAGCCGCAAGGCGGGTCGCTTTACCAGGCATCAACCGCTCTGAGCCTGTTCAACGATGTCAAGGCTCACCGTGTGGGTGATACCCTGACTGTTCAGTTTGCCGAACGCATGCAAGCCTCGAAGAGCGCAAATACAGACGTTATAAAAGAGAGTACGGTGAGCACCGGCTTGCCGACACTATTAGGGAAGGCTGTCACCAGAAATGGACTGAACATTCTGGCCAATGACTGGGAATCCGAACAGGAATTCATCGGCGAAGGCTCAAGCAGTCAAAGCAACAGCCTGAACGGCAGCATGACCGTGACTGTTGCCGAGGTTTACCCCAATGGCAACCTGCTGATTCGTGGCGAGAAGTGGCTGACCCTCAACCAGGGTGAAGAATACGTGCAGGTCACAGGCATTGTCAGGCCATCGGACATCAATCCGAGCAATACCGTCTCGTCATTGAAAATCGCTGATGCGCGAATTACATACAGTGGCACGGGTGATGTTGCCAACTCGAACAAACCAGGCCTCCTGACCAAGTTTTTTATGAAATTCTGGCCGCTCTAGATCTCATATTGAGTCAAACCAATGGATCGAAATATGAAAAACATTATCAGAAAACAGCGTTCTCAAGTCACTCTACTGATCCTGGGCATGTTGCTGGTTTTCTTTGCTTCAGCAGAATCAGCCAAAGCAGAGCGCATCAAAGATATGGTCAGTATTTCAGGAGTGCGGGCCAACCAGCTGGTAGGCTACGGACTGGTAGTAGGGCTGGATGGAACCGGCGACAGAACAACCCAGGCGCCTTTCACTACCCAAAGCCTGATCAGCATGCTGGAACGCATGGGTGTCACAATGCCACCGGGCACCAGCCTGCAGCTTAAAAATGTTGCTGCCGTCACGGTACATGCCGAATTGCCCGCATTTGCCAAACCCGGTCAGACCATCGACATTACCGTCTCGTCAATCGCCAATGCTGAAAGCCTCAGAGGCGGTACCCTGCTCATCACTCCATTGAAAGGCATCGACCGGCAGATCTATGCGATCGCCCAGGGCAATCTGATCGTTGGCGGTCTGGGTATCTCCGGACAGGATGGATCGAGGGTCACAGTCAATGTGCCCAGTGTGGGACGAATCCCCAACGGCGCGATGGTTGAGCGTTCCGTGCCCACCAACCTGATCGAGAATGAATACATGACACTGAATCTGCATCGCCCGGATTTTACAACTGCCGCACGACTGGCCAGCCGTATCAATCAATTCCTGGGTGCGCAGACCGCGCAGGCCATCGACCCGGTGTCAGTAAGAATCGCTGCTCCGATGACAACGGACAGCCGTATCTCATTCATGTCGGTCATAGAGAACCTGGAAATCACGCCTGGAGATGCGCCTGCGCGAATCATTATCAATTCACGAACCGGCACGGTGGTCATCAGTTCTCACGTCAGAGTACTGCCGGCCGCCGTCTCCCATGGCTCATTGGTCGTCAGCATCACCGAGGACTTTGATGTCAGCCAGCCTCAGCCGTTCTCGGAAAACGGGCAAACTGTCGTGACACCGCAAACCGGTATCAATGTTGCCCAGGATGAAAACCGGATGTTTCTGTTCAAGCCCGGCGTTGAACTCAATGAAATAGTTCGTGCAGTTAACGAAGTAGGTGCTTCACCCGGTGATCTTGTCGCCATACTGGAAGCACTTCGGGAAGCCGGTGCATTGCGAGCCGAGCTGATCGTGATCTAGGCGCGCACCTTCGGGAAACAGAGCACATCACAATGATACAACCCACAGCAAACTATAACGACTTTACCGGACTGGCGGAGCTGCGTGCAAAAGCGGCAAGAAATACGCCCGAAACCGCACCGGAAGTCGCCAAAAATGTTGCCCGGCAGTTTGAGGCAATATTTGTACAGATGATGCTCAAGAGTATGCGTGATGCCTCAGAGGTATTGAGTGAGAAAAAGGATACCTCCTACCAGGATATGTTTGACCAGCAGATCTCGCTGGAACTGACGAAGGAAAAGGGGCTGGGTCTTGCCGATATGATGCTGCGACAACTTTCCGTTGCCGCTCCTGACAAAAACACAGACGGGTTGAAATGAAATGTCCGTATTTCTCAATAATGGTTTAACCGGCATTCTGGCCGCCCAGGCCGGACTGCAAACAACCAGTAATAATGTTGCGAACGCCAACACGGAGGGCTATGTTCGTCAACGTGTCAACCTGACTCAGCGCTCCAGCCAGATGTCAGGCGGGTTCAGTGTCGGCAGCGGCGTGGCTATCGCCAGTATCGACCGTATCTACGACCAGCTGCTGACCGGGCAGTTACAGTCAGCCGGAACTGCGCAACAACGCGCTGAAGCATTCAGTAACATGGCGCTGCGACTGGACAGCATCCTGGGCAACCCAGAACTCGGCATTTCACAGGCGCTGCAATCGTTCTTCGATAGCGTTGAAAATGTAAATCGTGATCCGACATCAACTGTCAACCGCCAGCAAATGATTTCCGAGGGCGAATCACTGGCGCAAAGGTTTCAACAGATCGGCGGACAGCTGGACAGCCTGGCCAATGAAGCAAGCATGCGACTTTCCCAGTCGGTCGTTACCATCAATACGATTTCTTCGGGGCTTGCCGCCCTCAATGAACGTATCGCAGAATCGGGCAATAACCCGCCTGCTGAACTGCTTGATGAGCAGGACCGATTGCTCAACCAGCTCGCAGAACAAATTGACATCACAACGACCAGACAAACCGACGGTACTGTCAATGTAATGGTCGGTAACGGGCAGCCCGTCGTATTGGGCAGTCAGTCTTTTAATCTCGCCTTGCTATCGGATGAGTTCAACGGCACGAGACAGCAACTTGCCTATCAAACCGGCACCCAGACCATCGATATATCCCGAAAAGTCTCGGGTGGCGTAGTAGGCGGCCTGATGGCGTTCAGAAACGATATGCTGGACAAATCCCGGGCAGAACTTGGCCAACTGGCGCTTGGGCTCAGTGAGGGCTTTAACAATCAGCAAGCCCAGGGAATGGATCTCAACGGCAATCTCGGCAACGCATTTTTTACCAGTGTGGTACCTGAGGTAGCTACCTCGCAAAACAACACAGGAAGCGCTACCGTTTCGGTCGTCATCGGCAATGCCGCCGATGTGGAGCCCAGAGAGTACGAACTACGATACGACGGTGCGGCCTGGCAACTGAGAAACTCACTCACCGGCGCCCCGGTCACTATGACCGGATCAGGCACCGCCATTGATCCCTTTGTAGCAGACGGGCTGGAAATAACAGTGACGGCCGGTGCCGGCGCAGGGGATCGCTATCTGGTCAAACCGGTTTCCAGGGCGGCCGGCGATTTCGGTATGCGGATGTCTGACGGCTCGGAAATTGCAGCCGCCTCTCCGGTGACGACCGGCGTCTCGCTGCAAAACCTCTCCGACTCTGCAATTTCCCTGGCGAGCGTCACTGACATCAGTAATGCAAACCTGTTGCAGCCGGTCAATATTGTTTTCGACAATCCCGCTACCTACCGGATTCTCGATAGCATTGGCACAGACCTTACCGGCCCACTTGCCTACACAAGTGGTGCGGATATCAACTTCAACGGGTGGACAGCTTCGATCACCGGTAGTCCGGCGGCAGGCGACAGCTTTTCGGTCAGTCCCACCGGCCCCGGTAGCGGAGATAACAGTAACTCTCAGGTGTTGAGCACCATTCCAACCACCAGATTTTTCGCCGGTGGAACACTCTCTATTGATGATCTGGGCGCAAACCTCGTGACTTCTGTCGGTTCGGCTGCCCTGCGTTCAACCCAGGATCTCACTGTACAGTCTGCGCTACAGACCCAGGCTGTAATGGATGTTGAAAGCCTCTCCGGTGTCAATCTTGAGGAAGAGGCAATCAATCTCTTGAAATTCCAGGAGGCATTTATGGCATCCAGCAAAATCATTGAAATAGCCAACAATCTGTTTCAAACCATTCTTTTCGCCTTGAGGTAATCAGCAGGTGCGTATTTCCTCGAATACTTTTCAGATGCAATGGCTGACTGCCATGCGTCAGCAACAAAGCAAGCTGGCAGATATTCAGCAGCAGATCAGCACCGGTCTCAGAGTCAGCACAGCAGCCGATGACCCGGTTGGCGCTGCACAGGTAGTGCTGTTGCAACAGGGCATGAATCGTCTGGACAACTTCGCCACCAACTCCGAAACAGCCCGGCGTCGACTCAGTCTTGAGGAAAACGCCCTGAACCAGGTCACCGATACACTGAACCGGGTCAGGGAACTCGCTATCCAGGCCGGGGGCGGCACCCTGCCCGCTGAGTCAATCCGGGCAATTGCAGTTGAGGTCAGGGAACTCCTTAACAACCTGCTTGGCGCCGCTAACAGCCAGGACGGTGAAGGTCGCTATCTTTTTTCCGGTAACCGGGTACAAAACAAGGCGTTTGACCTGGTCGCGGGAGTTGTTGTCTACAACGGAGACGATGGAATTCGTACCCAGCGTCTTGCTGAAAACCGCACCGTTCAGGAAGCCGATCCCGGGTCGCGTGTCTTCAACGCAATTCGTGACGGTAATGGCACCTTTGCAATCGGAGCCGATGGTGCCAACACCGGCACCGCATACTACAGCTCGGCAACCCTCGCAGACCCGACTGCATGGATAGCAGACACCTATACCATAGCCTTCCCCACACCGGATACCTATGCAGTAGCCAACAGCTCCGGAACAGTGCTCTCGTCAGGCGCACTTGCTCCGGGAGACACCATCTCTTTTAACGGTGTCTCTGTCACGCTCCAGGGAACTCCGGCTGCAGGAGACACATTTACGGTACGCTCAAGCCGAAATCAGGATCTGTTCACCTCGGTGATGAACCTGGCCAGTGACCTGGAATCTTTCTCGGGCAGCCCGGTCGACCGGGCCCGGCTGAACAGCGGGCTGAATGGCGCGTTGTCCAACATGGATCAGGCCCTGGCCAATATTTCCGAATTTCGAAGCCAGGTCGGTGCGCGACTCAATATAATTGACAGCCAGCGCAACAATAACGAAGAAACCAGCCTGCAGCTGTCACAGGCTCTGTCCAATGTACGCGACGTTGACTATGCCGAAGCCCTGTCCAGCATGGAGCAACAGCTATTCAGCCTTGAAGCCGCCCAGAAAATTTTCGCCCGCACCCGTACCTCTTCTCTTTTTAACGTGATCTAGGTAAAGCTCTGCTACAGAAAGCTCGCGGAAAACTCAGGGCTGACCAGGTCGGGCCATTGACACGATCATTCAACCATCCCGCTCACAGCGCTTGACGTTTTGTGACTCACATCACACCGCACCGGTAAAGTTCCTCCCACCACTGCCGATACAACCTTTGCAAGAACTTCCAGACCCACTACCGGGATCTGGCAGAGCATGCTTATTCGGAAACTTAATGGAGAGCTCCCATGGCTGTAATTAATACCAATGTCATGTCGCTAAATGCCCAGCGCAACTTGTCGCGTTCGGATAGCATGCTGGCGACTTCCCTTCAACGGCTGTCATCTGGCCTGCGCATTAACAGCGCCAAGGATGATGCGGCCGGCCTTGCCATTGCCAACCGGTTCACGACTCAAATTCGTGGCCTGAACCAGGCAGTGCGAAACTCAAACGACGGCATTTCACTGGCCCAGACTGCAGAGTCTGCGCTTGACGAGCTGACTAATAACTTGCAGCGTATTCGTGAGTTGGCAGTACAATCCGCCAATGCCACAAACTCTGCTTCCGACCGGGCTGCGCTCGACCAGGAAGTACAGCAGCGTTTGGCAGAAATTGATCGTATCGCCTCACAGACAGCATTTAACGGCCAGAAAGTACTGGATGGCAGCTTCGGCAGCGCCCAGTTTCAGGTCGGCGCTAATGTCGGTGAGAACATCACGGTTAACCTGACCACTGGTGTACGATCTAACCAGATCGGCCAGATCGCTACATCAACTGGTGCTGTCGCAACCGCTAACGCATTAACGGATGGCGGCCTGACGCTGGCTGTTGGTACCGGTGCGGCTGTTTCAATCGGCGCGAGTACCGCCGGCAGTGGAGCAGGACAGACTACTGACAGTGCCTTTTCGAAAGTTCAGGCTATCGACACCGCCGGTGTTTCCGGATTGAGTGCAACTGCGGCTAATGTCACGACTGCAACATTTTCTACGGTAGCCAGCAGCGGTGGAACATCCACCTACGCTCTTTCGGTTAACAGTGTGAACATCTACACTGGAGCCGATAATATCGCTGATGGTGGATCATTGACCGGGGCGGAAGTTGCTGCCCAGATCAATCTGTTCTCGGCACAGACCGGTGTCTCGGCATCCATTTCAGGCACCGACCTTACGTTGACTGGAGAGGGTGGCCGTAACGTCGTGGTCTCCGAAACCCTTACTGCGGGTTCCGGCGCCACGTTGACCGGAACAGGCATCGCTACAGCACAGGAAGGTACGCTGCGCGGCACAATCACGCTGTCCGCATCCAGCAATATCACCCTGGGCGGTACGCAGCAAGCCGACATCGGTTTCTCCGGCGTCACATCAATCGCCGTGGATACCACTACCCTGTCGTCATCAAGCGTCACCTCTGTCACTAATGCAGAAGCTACCATCCAGCGTTCGGATGCAGCCCTGACTGCAGTATCCTCGCTGCGCAGTCAGCTTGGCGCCGTTCAGAATCGCTTCGAGTCGGTCATCGTCAACCTGCAGACAGTTTCCGAGAACCTGACTGCTGCCCGAAGCCGGATCCAGGACACGGACTTTGCCTCTGAAACAGCGGCATTGACCAAAGCCCAGATCCTGCAACAGGCGGGTATCGCAATTCTGGCCCAGGCCAACGCTGTTCCGCAAACAGTATTGGGTCTGCTGCGATAAACTGATCCAAGAACCTCTGGTTCAACGGATTAATGGCCAGCCTTCGGGCTGGCCATTTTTTTGCCCGTAATTAATTAATTCAACATATATTTTACTTGGTTCGGATTGGAGAAAATGTGGTCTCTGACCTAAAAATTCAGCGGCAGGATGGCGGCAAAGCTGTGCCGACCGGCGGCAATGAGTCACCGCCTGTGCCGCCAAAAGCAGACCTTGAAAAAATCATCTGCAGAGGAAATGCTCACGATATCCGCATGATGCACAGCAAAGGGTTTCATACGATCAGTACACGTGCCTGATGGCACGGATATTGCTTGTATCAGACACTACGGCAGTATCAATGAACTCTGGTTTATCCAACAAGTGGATCTGATTCATGGCATTAACAGCAACAGGTCTTGGCACCGGTCTGGATGTATCCGGACTGGTTGAACAGTTGGTAGCTGCCGAGCGGCTGCCGACCTCCAACCGTCTCAATCTTCAGGAAGCACGCACTAATGCCGAATTGTCAGGGCTTGGACAGTTCAAAAGTGCGCTTTCAACCTTCCGGGGATCCTTGGCAAATCTGACCGAACTGGAAAACTTCCAGAATCGAAAAGTCACTATAGGGGACGATACCTTTTTCACAGCCACTGCGGATACTGGCGCAGTACCTGGATCATACGATATCAATGTGATCTCGCTGGCTGCACCTCACCGACTCGCATCGCAGGCTTTTACCGATTCCGCAACTGTTGTGGGCGATGGCCTGTTAACGATTGAGGTCGACGGTACAACAGCAAATATCTCGATTGATTCCGCCAAGAACACACTCGCTGACATTCGTGATGCTATTAACAGCGCGACAAACAATCCGGGCGTCAGCGCCACCATCGTGAATGCCGCAGACGGGTCACGTCTGTTGATTTCCTCTGACAAAACCGGTGCTAACCAGACAATGAAAATCACCACTTCCGGCGGAGATGGTGGCCTGATCGCGCTGACCTATGACGCCGCAAGCGGATCAAATCCAATGACGGAAACCGAGGCAGCGGCCGACGCCCTGATCACCATCAGTGGCTATTCGGTAACCTCGGAGAATAATACGGTCACCGGTGCGATCGATGGGGTCACAATCAATTTGCTGGCCACCAGCGCTGGTGCCACTGAAAACCTCTCCATATCTTTCGACAAAGACGCCGCCAGCGCCACGATTTCCGGGTTTGTCAGCGCCTACAACGGTCTGCTGGGTTCCCTCAACTCATTGACCAACTACGATCCTGAAGGCGGGAAATCCGGCGCTCTGCTCGGTGATGCAACTGTCCGGACTGTCAAGGACAAACTGCGCAGAGATCTGAGTCAAGCCATGCCGGAGCTGTCCGGGAGCTACACATCACTGGTTTCCATAGGCATCACAACAGAAAGCAACGGTTTTCTGTCCATTGACGCTGACAAGCTGACCAGTGCCATTGCCGATGACTTCGATGACGTTGGCAAGATTTTTGCCAGCACCAACGGTATTGCCGTACGCATGGATGAAGTTGTCGAGAATACTCTCGGTAGCGCAGGAACCATCGAGACCAGGGAAAGCTCACTGAAGACGATTCTCGACCGTGTCGAAGATCAGCGTGAAATTCTTGACAGGCGCATGGAAAGTGTCCGGTCGCGACTTCTGGATCAGTTCAACGCGATGGACAGACTCGTCGCACAGCTTAATACCACCAGCAGTTTCCTCAGCGCGCAGCTGGCTTCGATCAGTCAGATTCGTTAAGCAATGATTCACCACAAAACTTACAGGGAATACGCATCATGAATACACCATCTGGTCACAGCCCATTGGGACAGTATCGAAGCACGAATGCCTATGGCGCCGCCGCAGCGGATGACCGCCTGCAATTAATACTGCACATGATGGACGGGGCGCTCAGTCGTATTGCCACCGCCCGTGGTCACATGGCACGCAATGAAGCAGCACAAAAAGGCGAGGAGCTTGGCAGGGCAATTGGACTGATTGACGGGCTGCGCACCAGTCTTGACAAAGACCAGGGCGGTGACATCGCGCAGAACCTGGAGGCCTTGTATGACTACATGATGAACCGTCTGGTCGAGGCTAATCTCAATGACAACAGCGAGATTCTCGATGAAGTTGAAGACCTGCTGCATGAGATCAAGTCGGGTTGGCAGGAACTGATGAAATCCCCCGAAGCACAGCAACTCAAAGCTGTCCAAGCAAGTTCCTCCACTACTGCCTGACGGAGGCTTCAACCCTGTGACTCAGCTGGACAACATCCTCGAACTCACACTACAGGTTGAGCAGGCCATTGAAAATGGTGACTGGGGAACAGCCAATGAAATCGAGAGTAACCGGCGACAATTGTTGATCGGTTTATTTAACGACAATTCAATCCAGACAATGTCTCCCGATGATCAGGCAGTACTCAAAAATATCCTGTTGCGAAACGAGGAGTCTATTCGAAATGTTCATGCCGGCAGAAAAGAGCTGACCCGACACTCCACCAGAATCAACAACGCCTCTGCCGTCGCACGCGCCTACCAATCAAATGCTGTGCGACATCGTGAGCGATTGGTCACGAGCGGATGATGATCCAGGCGGCAAGCAAGGATGAATTCGAGGGCCTGGCACTGCATGATCAATTGCCCCTGTCCTGGGAAACTGCTGATCTTGAAGACGCTGCAACCGTAGAACATATCAATATGGAAACAGCGCGAGCATTACAGGCGCTGTCGGTATTCGAGGAAGCCCCCCGCGACTCTGCGGGTGATTCTGCAGGCTCTGCTGTCGATCTGAGCCATCTTGAAGCAAAGATTGATGTACTGCTGAGCCTGGTCGGAAGACTGGTTGGTAACCAGTTCGGCGTGCCACCGCTACGCTCCCTGGTGCTCAGATCAAACAGTGTCGAATGGGCATCCGGTAACCAGGACAAATCAGCAGCTGGCGATACGGGCTACCTCACGATTTACCCCAATAGCATGCTGCCATTGTCCCTGCGACTCGCCGGCAGGATTGTCGGCACAGTCGAACGCTCAGGTGTACGGTGGTTCTTAGCCAGATTCGAAGCCCTGTCGGCCCCGGTATGCACCGGAATGGAAAAACTGGTGTTCCGGCGTCACCGTCGTCAAATTGCCATAGCAAAAGGAACCGGCGTATTCATGGATACCGGTTTCACTGAATCAGGCACCTTTCTGGCGCCAAAAAACTGACACTGATACGTATATTGGCTTCAATATTCTGACGCTTGAGCTGAAAAACTGGCGGGACTTTCCATAAGTTACTGTTTAACATAGTACATTCCATTCCGGCACGCTTCTTGCTTTGACTTAGGGTGAGTATCAGTCACCTAAAGCTATGCCAATGGAAATGAACCCGACCCCGCATCAGGATATGACCGGGCTTCAGCAAGCCTTCGAGACCTTCAATGAAGTCTCCGGGCAGCTACAAGCCTCGTATGATGGCCTGCAACAGCGTGCCGTGCAGCTGCAGGCCGAGCTCAATATCGCCAACCAGGAGCGAGCTGAAGAAGCGCAGCGTAATCACGAGCTCGCCAATCAATTGACGACCCTGCTGGAAGCCTTGCCAGGGGCGGTGATCATGCTGGACGAAAATGGCAGGGTAAAACAGATTAACTCGGTTGCCAGTCATTTTCTCGGCGAACCGCTGCAGGATCTTGAGTGGACAATGGTCTCCAGCCGCGCATTCGAGAATCACAGTGGTGATCTGAACGGCGACCTGACACTCAGAGACGGACGCCGCATCAGCCTGGCTCAAAAAGCCATGGAACCCGGCCCGGGCCGTGTGCTGCTACTCACAGATGTATCCGAACACCGCAAGATTCAGGAACTGCTGGCACGGCATCAACGTCTGGCTGCCATGGGCGAAATGGCCGCAGCCCTGGCACACCAGATCCGGACACCCCTTTCTGCCGCACTGCTGTATACCAGTAACGCCTCACATACCGAGCTGAACGCAGAGCAGCGCCAGGCAATGCTCGATAACGCTACCAGTTGTCTTCACGACCTCGAGCAGTTGATCAGCGACATGCTGCAATTCGCTCGTGGTGCGAACCAGTCGGAAAGCAGGTTTGATCTTTCTGACCTGCTGGATACGCTGACTACTTCACTGGCCCCGATAAAAAAAGCCGGCCAACAACTTGATATCGAAAAGGTGACAACCTCTACAAGGCTGACCGGTAACAAAGAAGCACTGGCGGGTGCAATCCTGAACCTTGCAACCAATGCTTTCCAGGCAGCCGGCTCACAGGCCCGCGTAGAGATCACTACTGCAATCACCCCGTTGCAAATCGAGATACAAGTATCCGACAACGGTCCCGGCGTGACACCCGAAATCAGGGACAAGATATTCAAACCGTTTTTCACCTCCAGATCAGACGGAACAGGTCTTGGTCTCGCCGTCGCGCAATCTGTCGTACGTGCGCATGGTGGTGAAATTGTTCTCAAAGACAACCCGTCAGGTGGGGCGCAATTCATTGTGCGCCTGCCTGTCTCCAACTGTATCAAAACCGACCTCAAAGCAACCGCCCTGGTAACGACTCTGGCAAAGGATGAAGCAGCATGAATAAACGGCCAATCTTACTCGTAGAAGATGATTTCAACCTGCGTACCGCACTGGCACAAACGCTTGGCCTTGCCGGCTACCAGGTACTGGAGGCAGGGGACGGCAAAGCTGCGCTGGAAGTACTGGACGAATCACCGGTCTCCGCCGTGGTCACCGATTACCAGATGAAGCCAATGGACGGTTGCCAGCTACTGCGAAAAATTCGCAAGCATCACCCGCAACTGCCCGTATTGATGGTCACTGCGCACGGCACGATTCCCCATGCCGTTGAAACCATTCTCGAAGGTGCGACCGACTATTTGATCAAGCCGTTCTCTGCACAGATTCTGGTCGACAAGCTGGAATCCATGATGCCTGTATCCCGCTGCACCGAGAACACACTCGCCGTAGACCCGGTCACCATAGAAGTACTGAACCTGACGAAAAAGGTCGCTGCAAGCGATACCACTGTATTGCTACAGGGTGAAAGTGGCACCGGCAAGGAAGTATTTGCCCAGGTCGTCCACCAGGAATCAGATCGTGCATCCGGTCCTTTTGTCGCGATCAACTGCGCTGCCATCCCGGAAAACATGCTGGAAGCGCTTTTATTCGGCCACGAAAAAGGCGCCTTCACCGGCGCACATGAGGCCAGGGCGGGAAAGTTTGAACAGGCTAACAACGGCACATTGCTGCTGGATGAAATCAGCGAAATGGATCTGGGCCTTCAGGCGAAACTGCTCCGGGTACTGCAAGAACGCGAGGTCGAGCGCATTGGCAGCAAATCAAGTATTCCCCTGGATGTGCGCATTGTAGCCACCACCAACCGTGACCTGCGTGAAGAAGTACTGGAAGGAAGATTCCGGGAAGACTTGTACTACCGGATTAGCGTTTTTCCAATTACATTGCCACCACTGCGCGACAGGCCTGGTGATATCGCTCCTCTGGCCAACTATTTCATTCAGAACATTTGTCAGGACAAGCGCCCGGCACCGCAACTCACTGAGCAGGCGATACAGCACCTCTGTCAGCATGGCTGGCCGGGCAATGTCAGGGAACTGCAGAACCTGGTGCAGCGAACACTGATCCTGTGCAATGGCAACACCATACACGCTCACGACCTTCGGTTTGAAGGCGCCCTCACACTGGTACACAAACCACAGTCGGATACTGCCCGGCCTGAAGAGCCGCAGGACTTGAGTGGAAACATGCAAAGCGTTGAGGGAAAACTGATTATCCGGGCACTCACCCAGGGCGGCGGCAGCCGAAAACAGGCTGCCGAGATTCTGGGCATCAGCCCGCGCACGCTGCGCTACAAAATTGCACGGCTGCGAGATGCCGGTGTTCGCATTCCCGATCATCAGATCAGGATTGTTTCGGAGAATAGTCTATGAGCATGGAAATCAGCAAAGTGGTTGAGCAGATGCGGGCATTGAATGCCAACCTGCGGCAGCCCATGGAAATGAATCCCGTTGAAACCAACCAGGGCGTCACTGGCCCCGGATTCGGTGATGTGCTCAAGCAGGCAATCGAAAAGGTCAATGAGCAGCAAAGCACTGCCGGCGCCCTGGTCAAGGATTTCCAGACCGGCGCCACTGATACCAGCATTGCCGAAGTCATGGTCTCCATGCAAAAGGCCAGCGTGTCGTTTCAAGCCATGGCTGAGGTGCGCAATCGACTTGTCGATGCCTACCGTGAAGTCATGAACATGCCGATTTGAGGAACTGGATAATGGCGGAAGCAACTGTAACAGGCGGAATCGGTCAGATCCCGGGTATGAGGCAACTCATGCTGCTGGGCAGTCTGGCGATCAGTATCGCGGCGGGCGTAATGGCAGCAATGTGGCTCTGGGAACCGAATTTCAGCCTGCTTTATAGCAATATCTCCGGTCAGGAGGCCAGCGAAGTAGTTGCTGTCCTGAGTGCCGCGGAAATCCCCTATGAAATCGACCGGAAGTCAGGCGCTATCCTGGTGCCTGATGGCCAGGTGCATGAAGCTCGATTGAAACTTGCATCGCAGGGTTTGCCTCGTGGCTCCGGCTTTGGCCTTGAAAGTATCGCCGGTGAATCCGGTTTCAGCACCAGTCAGTTCATGGAAACAGCACGCTACCACCATGCACTGGAAACCGAATTGGCAAGAACCGTCACCAATCTCAGGCCGGTCCAAAATGCGCGGGTACACCTCGCACTGCCAAAGGCATCAGCCTTTCTCAGATCGCAAAGTGCGGCGAGCGCTTCTGTGATGATCAGCCTCTATCCGGGCAGAAAACTGGAACAATCCCAGGTCTCAGCCATTGTTCACCTGGTCGCATCCAGTATTCCCAATTTAAGCTCAGCCCAGATCACGGTTGTAGATCAGCAGGGAGTCCTGCTGAGTTCGCCTGACGACTCAAGTGAAATGGCGATCAGCACACAACAGTTTGAATATGTACGAAACCTGGAAGCATCCTATGTAAACCGGATTGAAAGACTGCTCATACCACTACTCGGCCCCGGCAGGATTCGCGCCACAGTGAGTGCAGATATGGACTTCACTGTGGTTGAAGAAACCCGCGAACAATATGATCCGGACAATACGGTGGTTCGCAGCGAACAAATCTCCGAGGACCGTACCGAGAACACTGCATCAGCAGGAGGTATTCCCGGTGCGCTGAGCAATCAACCCCCTGCAGCGGCGGATCCGGCAGCACAACAATCAGCCGCTGGAGCACCTGTCAATCAATCAAGCAGACAGACCAGGAACTTCGAGCTCAATCGAACCTTAAGTCATACACGCCAGCCCACAAACAGGATTACCCGACTCGCCGTTGCAGTCGTCGTCGACGACAAGGATGCAGTCAATGAAGAAGGTGAAACAATCAGCGAACCACTGACTGCAACGGAACTCGAAGAATTGACACAAATTGTAAAGGAAGCCGTAGGGTTCTCCGAACAACGCGGGGATACGATCAGCGTCAGCAATGTCTCATTCTACAGCGCACCGGAGCTTGAACCGATGGAAGAACCCGGCCTGCTTGAGAATGCAGGGCTGCGCGACATCCTCAAACAGATACTCAGTGCAATACTGGTACTGGTCATCGGTCTGATGGTGGTGCGGCCGTTAATACGAAGCCTCGGACTGACTGGTACACCGCCGCCTGCCGTTCCCGCAATTGCCGGGAGCGCCGGGGCCGCCATGGCTGCAGCAGCTCTCGATAGCGGCCCGCCAAAACCCCTGACCTTTGACGACAAAGTCAGTGTCGCCCGACAGCTTGCCGATAAAAACCCCGAGCGAGTAGCTCAAATAGTCAGATCATGGGTACAGACAGATGAGTGAAGTCGACCTGAATGGTAGCGAACGCGCTGCTGTCTTCCTGATGTCGCTAAGCGAGCAGGAAGCGATTGATATCATGAAGCATATGCCCGTGCCCGAAGTGCAACGCATCGGGCAGGCGATGGCAAGCCTGAAAAAGGTATCGCGTGAAGATGCAGAATCGGTACTGACTAATTTTGCCGACGGGGTTGAATCCGAAGCACCACTGGTCGGCCGCTCTCCGCGGTTCCTCAAAAGGCTGCTTTCCAGTTCGCTGGGGGAAGACAAGGCGAACCATATGATGGAACGTCTGATTGAAGACGCCCCTCGTGGCCTGGACTCCTTTCAGCTAATGGAAGCAACGGAAATCACCGAGATGATTCACCGTGAACACCCGCAGGTGATTGCCATCCTGCTCGCCGGGCTGGAACCACCGCAGGCTTCATTGGTTATCACGCAACTGCCTCTGAGTCTCGCCAGCGATGTCATCGGTCGAATTGCAAAAATGGATGAGGTGCCCCAAACCGCAATAGCCGAACTGGATGACGTATTCAACAAGCGCTTTACTGATTCCGGCTCCGCAAAGGTCACACCAATGGGTGGCATCAGGGCAGCAGCCGAAATTCTCAATGCTGCAGAGAAAGAACCGGAAAAACGAATTCTTGATGACCTCACCCAAAAGGATTCAGAACTCAGCCAGGAAATCCAGGACAACATGGTTGTGTTCGAAACACTGCTCGAGATCGATGACCGCGGCATCCAGGCTGTCGTCAGGGAAGTGACCTCTGAATTACTGTTGATGGCTCTCAAGGGTGCTGACTCCGAGCTTCAGGAAAAAATCTTCTCCAACATGTCAAAACGAGCCGCAGAATTGCTGAAAGACGATATGGATTCCAAAGGACCGGTCAAACTGTCTGATGTACAGGCAGCACAAAACGAAATATCAAGCGTGTTGCGCCGGCTGGCAGATGAGGGAACAGTCATGTTGAGTGGGGGTGGCGATGACTTCATCTAGGTTGCTATGCAGGGACACGGTCACCGAGAGCTGTGCTGTCTGGGAACCACCGACAGTCGAAGAACTCGCTGCCCGCAGTCCGGTTCCGGGGGTACCCGTTGCCCTGGCAAAACTTGATCCAATTGCCCTGAAGCAGCAAGCCTGGGAGCAGGGACATATCGAAGGCTATGCAGCAGGTATCGCCGCCGGTTCACAGGAAGTCACTGAAAAAGCGCAGGCACTGGGCCGGATACTACAGTCGTTGGCCCGGCCACTGGATGACCTTGATCACCGGATGGAAGAGGAAATTGTTGCACTGGTCACTGCAATCTCACACCAGCTGATACGCAGGGAAATTAAAATTGATCCAACGCACGTTATCGGTGTCGTTCGTGATGGACTCACCGCCCTGCCCTCCTCGAACACCGACATTATCGTTCGGGTTCACCCCGAGGACGCTGCACTCATACAACAGCAGCTGAAACCCGGCAGCACGGATAGCGCGTGGAAACTGGAAACAGATCCACTGATGCAACGTGGTGACTGCCAGATCATTTCATCTGTTTCAGAAATTGATGGCCGTCTTGCAACACGGTTGGGGCGTACGGTCGCGGCGTTTTTTGAAACGGCGCTCGGTGATGATCAACGAGGCAGTGATGACTGAGCACGCCATCATTCAGCGTTCGGGCCGGCGCGGTGACCGGTGGGCCGATAAAATAGCCCGGTTCCGTACCAATGTGCGTGAACCCGGTGCTGTCATCGAAGGCAAGCTGACCAAGGCTACCGGGCTGACGCTCGAAGCTGTCGGTTGCCGGACTGCTGTGGGAACAAGATGTCTTATCGAAAGTTCCGGGCACAAGCAGGTAGAAGCCGAAGTAGTCGGGTTTTCCGGAGACAGATTGTTTCT
Organism: Gammaproteobacteria bacterium; assembly: GCA_024277915.1. Taxonomy (GTDB): domain Bacteria; phylum Pseudomonadota; class Gammaproteobacteria; order Steroidobacterales; genus JAJRUG01. Next base: position 7,450 of record JAJRUG010000105.1, on the reverse strand, counting down.
CATGCCGACAGCCCCGGTAAGCGGCATCATGCCCCATGCCCGGGTAATACCCACACAGCATGCCTGCCAGGTCGCCGTAGGTGACGGCCTGCTTGGGCGTGTCATTGACGGTGCCGGAAACCCGCTCGACGGGCGCGGTCCGTTGCATTGCGATACGCGGGTTGGACTGGAAGGAAAACAGATCAATCCCCTCAGTCGCCAACCCATTCATGAGCCGCTTGATGTCGGTGTCAGATCAATCAATGCATTATTTACTGCAGGTCGTGGACAGCGACTCGGACTATTTTCCGGCAGTGGTATCGGCAAAAGCAGCCTGCTCGCAATGATGACCAGAAACACCGATGCAGATGTCATCGTGGTAGGCCTGATCGGTGAACGTGGCCGTGAAGTCAAGGAATTTGTCGAGGACAATCTGGGCGAAGAAGGCCTCGCCAGAGCCGTAGTGGTAGCAGCACCCGCAGACACATCACCATTGATGCGAATTCATGGTGCATGGACGGCAACCAGCATCGCCGAATACTTCAGAGACCAGGGTCGCAATGTATTACTGCTGATGGACTCACTAACCCGGTTCGCCCATGCACAGCGCGAAATCGGGCTGTCCATCGGCGAACCACCCGCCACTAAAGGATACCCGCCATCTGTATTTGCCCGGCTGCCTCAACTGGTAGAGCGGGCCGGCACCAGCACAGCCGGATCCGGATCGATCACCGCTTTCTACACCGTGCTGGCCGAGGGTGATGATGAAAATGATCCCATCGTCGATGCGGCACGCGCCATTCTCGACGGGCACATCATGCTGTCCAGGGAAATTGCCGAGGGAGGACGCTATCCACCCATCGATGTCGAATCCTCGGTGAGCCGATCCATGGTGCGAATCGCATCAGAACAGCAACTGCTCAACGCCGGGAAATTCAGGGAAATTTACTCGTACTACATGCGGCATCGCGACCTGATAACTGTAGGCGCCTATCGTTCCGGAGCAGATCCGAAACTCGACCGCGCCGTTTCACTATGGCCGAAAATCGAGGCCTTTTTAAGTCAATCTCAATACGAAACCATCAGCCTGGGCAACAGCGCCCTGGAACTGCAACAACTGCTTGAGTGTGAGCCGGTCATCAATCTACCCACCGATCACATCAATCAGGAAAATATCGAAAATACTACCTAAATGGAGAAACACAAAGTGAGCGGAACACGAAGCCTGAGAACAATCCAGACTCTCGCAGACACTGCCGAAGCCGAATCTTCCAAAGAAGTTTCACAGCGGCTGGCAGCATTGAACCGGGAAGAAAACCGACTGGCTCAACTGGCGGAATACCTTGCAGGGTATGAAGAAAAGGAGCGGACGGATCGGGAAAGACAAAGCATCGCCTCGATCCAAAGCCGGCGTCGATTCATCGAGCGCCTGCACGAGGCAATCTCCCAGCAACGGCAACTGGTGGAAAACTACCGACAACTGTACGAAATCGAGGCAGACCGATGGCGCGAGGCACGTTCACATTCTCTCGGCCTGCAAAAATACGCCGAACGCATTGATCAACAACAGGATCTCAAGCAAACCAGACGTGATCAGGCCCGGCTGGATGAAATCGGCGCAAGAAATACCGGGTACTAAATGTACTCGAAGCCAGTTCTCGCCATCAAATCCCGGCCGCATCGTCATCCCCCGATCCCGAAACCTCGCGACAAACCAAGGCATCGCCTGTCCGATCTCTTTTTGAAGGAAATAAAGCGGACCGCAGGGAGCCATTCCGTCAAAAAGAGATCGGACAGGCGATGCCGGGCCATTGGCACCATGATTCAAACCGGTGCGTGACCTGCACAAATGCCAAGGCGGTGTACCCCGAGGCAGGCACTGCAAACCCTTGCCTCTGACATCATCAGTGAATATCAGGTTTCCGGGGAGTATTCGGACACTGATGGCATGAATATTGCTTTCTTATCAGGGACAAGGAGCAATGCAATCCCCCCATGACAGCCCAGGTACTTAGTATTCCAGTCGCTCAGGCGACCAACCCGTCGACTATGCAGGGTAATTCGACGCTGCCTTCCGGCGTGGGGAATGCGGCGCCTGCCGCCAATACGGATGCACTCGGCCCCTCCGGCTCCACAGGCACATTTTCGGCTGCAATGCAGGCCTCCGAGCCCTCGGGCCGATTAAGAACTGACAGTCAAATCACCCAGAACGAGGCCGTACCCGGTCTATCGTCACTTCAATATTCACCCCTGGATAGGTCACGGATCTGGCTGCCTCTGGCGGTACCGGTAACACCTGAAACCGGATCTGATTTGCTCAAGTCTGCCGTCGAGGAGATGACGTTGATGCAAGACTTCACCGGCCAGGAACTGCCGCTTGCCGGCAAAGCCTTGCCACCTTTCCAAACACTGCCGATCGAACCTCCGAAAATGCCGGGAGATTTGATGCAAATCCAGCCTGGGCGAAACCTGATACTGCCGGGCACTGATCATCCCACCGACTTGCCATTACCCGAACAGACCCGTGCAGCCGACGTCCTTGCACGCATGACTGCAGCCGGGGCCGGCGGCACCTCCCAGGTAATGCAACCGGGTGATGCAATAGCCGAACGCCTGTCAGCTTTTGAGCGCAATCAAAGCGCGGGTGAATCAGGTAATCGTGATGTCACTTTGCGACCATCAGATCCAGCTGGCAAACAAAGTCTTGATCTTCGCAGCGATGCAAATCAGTTATTTTCCCGAATGCTCGGGGCGGATTCAGGCGGCCATTCACAAGCTAATTCCAGCGCCAACTCCGTAGCGAATTTTCAGGCAAATTCCTGGGCAAACTCACTTTCGGGCTCACCGGTCACTACCCTGGTCAATTCACTGACCAGCTATGCCGGCAATACACCTTCCGGAGCACTACAAGATACCGGCAGTCCGGCGCAGATGATCAGACAACCGCTGCTAGAACCACTCGCAGATCAGGCTGCCTGGTCCAGGGGTCTTGGTGACAGAATGCTGACCATGTCAGAAAACGGGATCCATACAGCGAGAATCAAACTCTATCCAGAGCACCTGGGACAACTGGAAGTACGAATCCAGCTGGAACAGGATACAGCCAGAGTCTGGTTTACGGCCAACCACGGGCAGACCCGCGAGGCGCTCGAGTCAGCCATGCCCCGACTAAAAGAAATGTTCCAGGAGCAGGGTCTCAACCTGGTTCAGACAGGCGTCGATGCGCAGCAACAGGATCACTCTAATGGAAACGACACCCCGAATCCTGTAAACCGGCCCTGGGACAATCCGGAGCCTGCAATTTCAGCCACCCTGCTGACGCTTTCCGCTCCCTCTGATCGCTTGCTGGATGTGATCGTCTAGACCCGCAAAATAGTACCCGGCTGTCCAAATTTCTGGCACAGCACACTTCAGATCTTGTCAATAAATTGGCGCTTCTGAACAAAGATATTTAACCTTTTGTTATTTCTGTGTTTTTTTCTTATGTCAAGTTGGCACGACTCTTGCTTACTTATTCATACGTTTATTCATGGAATGTAAATCATGGCAACAGAAGTAGCTGAAGGCGAAGAGACGACCGAAGAATCCGGTAGTGGTGGCGGCATGGTGAAAACCCTGGGGCTTGGATTCGGTTTATTCGTACTAATGATATTGAGTGGGCTGATCAGCCCGATGATTGGCTGCATGGCCATGCCCGGCATGATGCCAGGCTGCCAGCAGGGTGAACCCTCGGCAGAGAATGCCCAGGCGGTTGAGGAAAAACTCCCACCTCAGTATCTCGCGCTGGATCCACCACTGGTGGTGAGCTTTGAAGATCGCTCAGCCATTCGTTTCCTGCAGGTCACTGTTGAAGTCATGGCACGGGATGAAGAAAGCATTATCGCTGTACAAACTCATACCCCGGTTATTCGCAATGATCTGTTGATGTTAATGGGTGGGCGAACCCTGTCGGACCTGACAAAAACAGAGGGCAAGGAAGAACTGCGGCAGGCCGCATTGGTCGAAGTGCAGCGAATACTTACCGAAAACACCGGTAAACCAGGTGTTGAAGACCTCTATTTCACCAGCTTTGTTGTCCAGTAGAACACTGAAGCGCCGACGTTATTTGCCATATCTGGAACCACTATGCCCCCGAATGATACAGATACCGATCAGGAAACTCCGGAAGAAAACACTCCCGAAGAAGAAGCTCCTGCGAGTGGTCCGGAGTCCGGTGAAATTCTCAGTGATGAAGAGAATGAAGCACTGCGGGAAAGTCATGCTTCCGACGGTAATGACGAAAATTCACCAACACCTGAAGGCCGTGTCAAGGATCTGCATGCAGATCATTGGGAACGCATCATCGCAGGGCGCATACCTGCCCTGGAATCGATCAATGCACGGATGTGCACACTACTTGAAACAACAACACGCCAATTTCTGCGCATGAGTTCAGATGTGACAGTACATCCGACGGTGATGAGAGCCTGGGGCCCCTACGCAGAGAAACTGACCATCCCTACCAATCTGAACACAATCAACATCAAGCCTTTCAATGTCCGTGGCGCCATACGCCTGGATAGCGGATTTGTATTCGCCCTGTGCGATCTTTTCTTTGGTGGCGATGGCGCTGGTGATCATGTCGTTCACCAGGTTGAATTTACGCCAATGGAGCTCCAACTGGCCAGGAGATATACCGCGTTGATCGCCGCCGATCTCAAGGAAGCATGGCAACCGTTCATCGATCTTGAGTTCACGCCCGGAGCAAGTGAATCCAATCCGATGTTCGCATCGATCGCGAAACGGGGTGATCTCATGGCAATCACTGCTTTCACCGTCAAACTTCACGATCGTGAATGCCAAATGGACATCATGCTGCCGGACACACTGCTCGAGCCCATCAGATATGCACGCGATGCCGGGCACGCTGATCTGGCGAAAAGTGAAGGTGCACAATGGAACCGGAGAATTCGTCAGGATATCAAAAGCGCAAACATATCGCTGCGCGCTGTATTGACTGAAACAGAAATCACTCTGCGTGACCTGACCAACGCCAAACCGGGAGATGTCATTTCAACGGACATCCCCTCCAGCGTTACTTTGCTTGTCGGTGAACAAGCGGTTCTTGAGGGCACCTTCGGTGTCAAGAAAGGATTTAACGCCGTCAAGGTCAACAGCCCGATCAACACGAATGCCCTGGGAGATAACAATGGACGAGCCTGAGAATACTGACACACCGGAAAGCAACGATAGCGTAACGGAGACACCCGAACAGCCGGAAGGCACGGGTGAATTTCAGGCTGCCGACTTTCAGCAGGTAGAACATACCAGCCAGGGTGACGGAACGGGGGAAGGTCCTAATCTGGATGTCATTATGGATGTCCCTGTCACGCTTTCACTGGAAGTCGGCAGAGCCAGCATGAGCGTTGGTGAGCTTCTGAACCTGACACAGGGTGCAGTCGTCGAACTGGATCGCAGTGCCGGTGACCCGCTGGATGTATTCGTCAATGGTGCGCTGGTTGCACGCGGTGAAATAGTCGTCGTCAACGACAAATTTGGCATTCGACTGACTGATGTTATCGTCCCGGCCGAAAACGCTGAGAGAAAGGCAGGCTAGTGATGGCGCAATGGATCAAAGCTGCTGCCTGCCTGGCTCTGTGGATGCTGGCAGGACCCAGTGCAGCGGGAACAGACTCTGTTGTCGCCGGTGGCTTGTCATCCGGTGAACTGCTCGGCCCGGCCATTCGCACTATCCTCAGCCTGACAGCCGTGCTTGCTGTTCTGGGCGCCTGCGCCTGGTTTGTACAAAGACTGCGGTCCGGCAGCCATCTGAAAGGCGGACTGATTGAAATCGTCAGCGGCGTTTCACTCGGCAATAAAGAAAAAGTCGTGTTGATACGTATCGGTGATGAACAAATTGTTGTCGGAGTAAGTCCGGCCGGAATGACATCGCTGCACGTATTTAGTGAAAGCGCCAGCAAACAGCTATTTTCAGAACATATGGAGCAGGCAGAATGAGGTTATCGACAGGCATCATTTTATCTCTGCTCGCGGTTCTCATTACCCCGGAACTCTACGCAGCAGAATCAGGAATTCCTGCCCTGTCCCTGACAGGTGACAGTGCTGGAGGCCAGACATGGTCGATCAGCATACAGGTACTGCTGTTGATGACAGCGCTGACCCTGTTGCCATCACTGGTACTGGCGGCAACTTCATTTACGCGCATTATCATTGTGCTGGCGATTCTGCGGCAGGCAATCGGAATGCCGCAAACGCCACCCAACCAGGTACTCATCGGACTGGCTCTTTTTCTGAGTTTTTTCATCATGGGTCCGGTGCTGACCGAAGTTTACGAGCAGGGGCTGAATCCCTATATGGAAGGAGAAATCGAGCTTTCCGAGGCGGCGACCGCAGCCCAGGAGCCGTTGAGAAATTTCATGCTCAGCCAGGTCAGGGAGCCGGATCTGGCAATGTTTGCTGAAATTGCCGGACATGCCCCCTACGAAACCGTAGCGGATGTCCCAATGACTGTACTGTTGCCCAGCTTCCTGACCAGCGAGCTCAAAACAGCATTCCAGATTGGTTTTCTGACCTTCATCCCGTTCCTGATTATCGACCTGGTGGTGTCCAGTGTATTGATGTCGATGGGCATGCTGATGCTGTCACCGATGCTGGTTTCACTCCCCTTCAAAATCATGCTGTTTGTTCTTGTTGATGGCTGGAGCCTTCTGATGGGAACCCTGGCATCCAGTTTTGCCGTCTGAAAGAGAGCGCTACATGACCCCGGAATTTGTACTCAGCATTGCCACAGAGTCACTGACTGTCACCACAATGCTCGCGGCACCTCTGTTACTGAGTGCCCTGGCCATGGGTATCCTGGTGGGTGTTTTCCAGGCCGCTACCCAGATCAATGAGATGACGCTGACATTTATCCCCAAGCTGATGGTACTGGTCATTGCACTGGTAGTCACAGGACCGTGGATGCTGCAACTCATTGTCAACTACACACGCTCTTTGTTCATGAACATACCGCAGATGATCGGATAAACCGATGGGCGCAACACTGCATATTGCCGATACGATGATGATCCTGCTATGGACGATGATTCGTGTTTCCGGTGTTGTCATGATGGCTCCGGTACTCGGTGCAGTGTTTATTCCTGCGAGAGTCAGAATTATTGTTGTCGGCGTTCTTTCAGTGGCCATGCTGCCCGCCGTAGGCGACATCCCGCAAGTCAGTCCATTGAGCCTGGCAGGATTCCTGGTAGTCATTCGGGAACTTGCTTTTGGTCTTGCCATCGGGTTTCTGCTGAAACTGGCAGTAGAAGCTGCAGTGCTGGCGGGACAGGTCATTTCCAACGGTATGGGTCTGAGCTTTGCAACTGTTGTCGATCCTCAACGAGGTGGCATGCCGCTGTTGGGCAGGCTGTATATCATCATTGCAACACTGCTGTTGATGGCAAGCAATGCCCATCTTGCCTTGATCGCCATG
>JAJRUG010000104.1 GCA_024277915.1 Gammaproteobacteria bacterium | reverse complement strand
TTACCGGAACCGGGGAAATATTCGGCACGCCATATTATATGAGCCCGGAACAGGGGCATGGTGGTGTGGTCGATGAGCGAGGTGATATATATAGCCTGGGCATTATTTTTTACGAAATGCTGACGGGTAATAAACCATTTGATGGCGGCAGCGCAATGGCGGTAATTATCAATCATCGGCAAGCGCCGATACCCCGGTTGCCTGCGTCCCTCGCGCGATACCAGCCGTTCGTTGACAAAATGATGGCCAAGAGCCCGGATGATCGCTTTCAGTCAATAGAAGAAGTGCTGGCCTGGAAGGCGGTAGAGGCTACTGTGACACGGCTGCCGGTTGGTAAACGGGATTAGTTGTGATTGCCTGGAATTAATTCAAATTCGTGATCTACACAAACGCTGAAATGATGGTGCTCCCCCGAGGCTACGTGCTGTTAACCCTTGCAGGCGAATGGCTCCCTGCGGTCCGCTTTATTTCGCCGCAAGGGTTAACAGCACGTAGCCTCTGACAGCAATTGTTAATTCTCCTGCTGGAACTCAATAGCCTTCAGCGTCGGACCGTCAGCGTTCCATACCAGCACGCTTCCCTGTTCGTACCAGTCCCCCAGGACGATGCGTGTTGCGGGTTGACCGTCGATATCAAGCTCATGTACGTGAGGGCGGTGGGTGTGGCCGTGAATCAGCATTTTGACATCATGTTGCTGCATGATTTGCCTTACCGTTTGCTGGTTGACATCCATAATACTTTCAGCTTTCTGCATTGCGCTGGTTTGACTGCGGTTGCGCGCCCGGTTCCAGATAGATTGACGGAGTTTGGGTGGTAATTTCAGGAATAAGGATTGTATGGCCGGGTTACGAACCGTACGCCGCAGTTTTTGGTATTTCTCATCATCTGTACATAGTTCGTCGCCGTGCATCAGCAGTACTCGTTGGCCGTATATTGATACGACGGTAGGCTCCACCATCAGCTGCACACCTGATTTGGCACAAAATTGCTCGCCAATCAGAAAGTCACGATTCCCATGGGCGAAGTAGCAGGCGAGGCCGGATTCGGAAGCCTGGCGCAGCCCGGCGATGATGGTAGACAAATACGGGTGAGGGGCATCATCCCCGATCCACGATTCAAACAGGTCGCCGAGGATGTAGAGGGCATCGGCATCCCGGGCTTCCTGCTGCAGGAAATCAAGAAAACAAAGCGAACTTGCAGGTCGCGATTCATGGAGATGGAGGTCGGAGACAAACAGTATTGCCATTCAGTTTACTGGTCTGTTATCAACACGACACGTTCAATAATTACCGGAACCGACGGCGTGTCTGATAATGTGCCTTTGATGGTTGTCGGACGGGTGCCGATGGCGTCAATAACTTCCATCCCCTCAATGACATCACCGAACACGGCGTAGCCCCACCGCGCGGGTGTGGGATCCAGGCGATCATTGTCGGCCAGGTTGATAAAGAACTGGGAATTAGCCGAGTGGGGGTCATTGGAGCGGGCCATTGCGACCGATCCACGGGTGTTGCTGATGCCGTTTCCTGATTCGTTGACTACCGGCGCCGAGGGCTCTTTTAGTTCCAGATCAATGGTATAGCCGCCACCCTGGACAACGAAATTCTCGATCACGCGATGGAACAGGGTGCCTTCGTAGAAACCGCTTTCGACGTAATTCAGGAAATTCTCCACGGTCAGCGGGGAACGATTACGATCCATCTCGATAACGAATGATCCCGCGGTAGTTTCGACGCGTACCTGGGGAAAGTTCTCCGTACCGCTGACGGTGGCGGATAGCAACAGCGCGATGGTGGCAGTAATCACGGAGGTTGTGATGAGTAGTCGGTTCATTGTTTGCCTCATTTATTATCCTTCGTTTGGCTTTTTGCTTTGGTGGTTGATTGTAGAATGTTACTAAAGGTCGGTCCGCGATTAGTTGTGATGTTCTTATCTGCCTCATGGGCGGACCGGGTAACTTTTCGTACCTTGAGCAAATCGGCGCCAAATCGTGCCGCAGTCAAGGTGTTGTACATCAGCATGGCGACCGTCATCGGGCCGACTCCGCCTGGTACCGGGGTTATCCATGATGCACGATCGCGAGCTGCCGCAAAATCAATATCGCCGGACAGTTTGCCATCCGGCATTCGATTAATCCCTATATCGATGACTATGGCGCCTGGCTTGACCCATTCACCGGGAATCAGTCCTGGTTTGCCGACTGCGACCGCCAGAATGTCGGCTTGTTCAACATACTGGCGTAAATCCCTGGTGAATCGGTGGCATATTGTGACAGTGGCGGCGGCCAGCAGAAACTCCAGCGCCAGTGGCCTGCCAACATGGTTGGATGCACTGACGACAACGGCGTGCTGGCCGCGTATCTCTACGCCTATTCGCTCCAGGAGCGTGATGACGCCGAAAGGCGTGCAGGGCCGCAACACCGGGATGCGCTGTGTCAGCCGCCCCACGGTATAGGGGTGAAACCCATCCACATCCTTGAGGGGGTCGATGCGCTCAATCACTGAAACCTCATCGATGTGATCGGGTAAGGGTAACTGAACCAGAATGCCATGAATTTCATCATCCTGATTCAGTTCATCGATCAGATCGAGGATGAATTTTTCGGTGGTATCGACCGGCAGGTCATAATCACGGGAGACAATGCCGGCTTCTTCGCACGCTGCCCGCTTGTTTCGGACATAGATATGCGAGGCGGGATCCTGCCCGATCAGGATGACGGCAAGCCCTGGAGGCGGTAGTCCGCGCTCTGTACGCGAGTCAATTTTGGCCCGGATTTCTGCGCGGATTTTGCCGGCGATCGCCTTGCCGTCAATGAGTTTCGCGGTCATTTTGATCCATTGTCTGGGGTAAGGACGTGCAATAGGTGAGGTGGGCGGTCAACATACCAGAGCCCCGTCAATAGCTAAACCCTGTTCGGGGTTTTCACAAATTGACTGCGATCTGGCTGCCCCGTATGATCCTGCGGCTCGGAAGTCCGGTAGCCATGTGGCTGGTCGGTGACCGGCCGGATCGGGGCATAGCGCAGCCTGGTAGCGCATCTGCTTTGGGAGCAGAGGGTCGGGGGTTCGAATCCCTCTGCCCCGACCACTTTCGGATTTGCTTACTGATGGGTTTGATCAGAGGAGGAATAGCCAGATACTGATTATTTAGCGCCCGTAGCTCAACCGGATAGAGCACCGGCCTTTAAGTAAAAATAGGAGCCTCCAGCGGGAAACGGAACCGCTGGAGTGGACCGCACCGTAACGGGGAACCCTTAACAGATAATGCTGATGGCAATCCCGTGGAAACCTATGGTTGACCCGTACGATGATGTAGACTGATACCGTTGCTACAACGGCTCGGTGATGGATACACATCATACAAAACACAAGGGTGACCTCGGTGTCTTGAAGGCTCAGGTTGATTTGTTCGAGCAGGGGTTTACGATTCTGGCTCCAATGACGGAGCATGCACCATTTGATCTGGTTGCATATAAGGATGGTAAATTCCGCCGGGTTCAGGTGAAGTACCGCCGACTTGATCGGCATGGTAAGTTGGATATTAAATTTTCAACTTGCTGGACCGACAAAAACGGGACTCACACAGTGCCGATCGATAAAAGCGAAGTCGATCTTTACTGCATCTACTGTCCCGATACCGACGGTTGCTATTATCTGGATCCGAGCATTTTTGGCTCGAACGTGACCCTGAGGGTAGAGACGCCGAAGAATGGGCAGCGAAAGAACATAAATTTTGCTGCCAACTTTCGTAGGGCTCCGTAGAGACTATACGTGTGGCACCTGAGACGGTGAAGAGATAGTCCAGACCACAAACACGTCGTTTGACGTGGCTGTGAAAACAGTAGTGGTAAGCTAAGCCGGGGGTTGCAGGTTCGAGTCCTGCCGGGCGCGCCAGTTTTCAGTATCGAACGGGTAGAGTAACGGACGAAATGGTGGGTGTAGCTCAGTTGGTAGAGCCCCGGATTGTGATTCCGGTCGTCGCGGGTTCAAGTCCCGTCATCCACCCCAGTCCGCCCACCGTAGCATTTTGAACTATCGGAGGTTATTGCGGACTGACCTTTAGTATATTTCCAAAATAGAATAAGAATGCAAAAGGAATACACCACCGAATGGGACTGACCTTTAGTAATATTCTATAATTAAACATCAATTGCAAAAAGCCTAAGCGAAGGAACCAGAGAAACCCTCGAACATCAAAGGCTATCGCGGACCGGCCTTCAGTAATATTCTACAATTGAGCACCAATTGCAAAAAGGCCAAACGAAGGAAACCAGAAAAACTCGACAACACAAAACATTACGGGCCGTTAGCTCAATTGGTAGAGCAGTGGACTCTTAATCCATTGGTTGAAGGTTCAAGTCCTTCACGGCCCACCATTCCAGCCTGTCAGCTACCTTACCCTCTCCGTGCGAGCCACCTGCTTCCGATGTCATGTACGCCAATCGAGAAAGTATCGTCGGAAAACCTTACAATTCTTGATTTCCTGACATCGCCGGAATTATTATTTCCCATTAAAAACAATGAGTTGAAGTTTTGGCCTGAAAATTGCATCTATTTCTTTCATCAGCTCTTTAATTTTTACTAGGGAAGGATCATGAAAAAATTTATCAGCTTATTGGTTTGTATGTTTTTTGTCGGGTCAGCAAATGCTGTTCCGATAGCAAGCGGCCTTATCATAGACGGCACCACCTTTAATAGTTCCAACGCCTTTCAGTTTTTCAATGACTCGACTGCAGGCGAGCAGATCGTTTCCCTGACCTGGGACATTAGTCCTGTCGGTGGATTTTTTGATACTACGAATGCTTCACCAGGGAATTCCAGCAGCCCTCTTACACTTGGCTCATCGTCATCTGTAGGGCAGATTTTTCCCAACAATGCGCTCCTCGACGGTTTAGGCCTCCTGACCATTACTTTTTCCGACTTTGATCCCGGCGAATTTTTCCGGTTTGGTGTAGATACCGACTTTTTCAGTGACCCCGACGCGTTTGGGCTTACTGGTGAGCAGTTTATCGGAGCGACTGCATTGGCAGTATTTTCAGACGGTAGCCAAAGGATAGGTACATATGTGGCAACGGACAGATCCGGATTTGGATCAGCGGTATCTATTACGGGAACTGTGCCTCTTCCGGAGCCAGCCACAATTCTGCTCTTCGGATTGGGACTGGCTGGAATCGGCATTTCAAGAAAAATGAAGACCGCTTAGTCAAAAGGTTTCGCATTCAAAATCAAGCCTCAACTAACGTTGAGGCTTTTTTTTGCCTGGCCGGTTCATGCAGAAAGGGTCTGCCGAAAAGAATAGAAAAGAACAGAACAGGGTCAGATTTATTTTTCCGTGACTCTCAATCCAGGTACTGAACCAAACAGCAGCATGGTTTGGCATTTATCCAGACAGCTTGTTACTCTCAAAGCGGGTTGGTCAGACGTGCAGTCACGTGAAATTTGCCACAGCAATTCTATTTATTCTCCTGTCCGCACAGGCTCATTCTGCCTGCGTCATCCTGCTTCATGGACTTGCGCGAACCGAGAACTCAATGAGCAAACTGGGACATGCGCTGGCAGAACAGGGTTTCACCGTAGTAAACAGAGGATACCAGTCCAGAAAATACACGATTGAAATTTTAGCCATACAAGCAATTGGAGCTGCGCTAACGCAATGTCCACTGGAAAGTAAAGTTAATTTTGTCGCTCACTCGCTGGGAGGTGTATTAGTGCGTCAATACCTGAGTGATCACACCATCGAGCGATTGGATCATGTTGTCATGCTTGGTCCTCCCAACAAGGGCAGCGAAGTAGTAGACAAATTACGCAATTTTCCGGGTTTTCACTTCATTAATGGTGATGCGGGTATGCAACTGGGTACCGGTGAACTCAGCGTGCCGAACAGGCTGGGAAAGGCAAATTTTGATGTCGGCATCATTGCAGGAACCAGAAGCATCAACTGGATTTTGTCTTTTCTAATACCGGGATCTGATGATGGTAAAGTCTCAGTCGCACGGACCAGGCTTGAAGGGATGAACGACCACATTGAAATGCCGGTGACGCACCCTTTTATGATGAAGAACGACAAAGTAATAGCACAGGTAATACACTACCTGAAATACGGCAAATTCAAGCACGAAGAACCCCTGAAGGCAGCGGACTAAATCAACCCTGATTGGTAAAGCAGATGGCATCAGACAGCCAGTTTCCCCTGTTGAAGCAAAGGCGCTTCGGCCCCTTTTTCTTCACCCAGTTTCTCGGTGCATTCAACGACAACGTATTCAAGAATGCGTTACTGATAATGATTGCGTTTCAGATCACCAATCTCGATGCTGCCGGAAGTAACCGGCTGATCAATATCAGTGCCGGGCTATTCATATTGCCGTTTTTCCTCTTTTCCGCATTTGCAGGACAGCTGGCAGACAAATATGAAAAGTCCCTGCTGATCAGACGAATCAAGCTACTCGAGATCGTCATCATGCTCTGTGCTGCCATGGGGTTTTACCTGAACAGTGTGCCGTTGCTGGTCGGCGTCCTGTTCCTGATGGGTACCCAGTCCACGCTGTTCGGCCCCGTGAAGTACGGGATCATTCCACAACTCATCAACGACGAAGAGCTGGTTGGCGGTAACGGGCTCGTGGAAATGGGTACTTTCCTGGCCATCTTGCTCGGCACAGCAACGGGCGGATTACTTGCCAAACAAGCTGCACCTGGTGGCTGGCCAATCTCGCTGGTTATTATATTCGTTGCTTGTCTGGGCTATCTCGTGAGCCGATCAATACCCTCATCACGCGCAACTGACCCCGATTTGAAAATAAACTGGAATCCGTTCACCGAGACCTGGCAGATCATCAATTTTGCCCGGGGCAACCGGACAGTCTTTCTTTCGATCATCGGGATTTCCTGGTTCTGGCTGTTCGGCGCCACCTATCTGACACAGCTTCCGGGTTTTACACGTGATGTCTTGCATGGAGATGAGGGAGTCGTGACGTTGCTGCTGGCGCTGTTTTCTCTTGGTGTTGGCACTGGCTCCCTGTTGTGTGAGCGGTTGTCGGATCACCGCGTAGAACTCGGGCTTGTCCCGTTTGGCTCAATCGGGCTGACGCTGTTCGGTGTGGATCTGTTTTTTGCCACGCAAACTTTAACTTTCGGCGAAGTGCTTACCGGCACGGAGTTCCTTCGCGCCCCAGGAAGCTGGCGGGTCATCGCGGATATTGTATTGATTGGTGTATTTGGCGGTTTCTACATCGTGCCGCTGTACGCACTGATTCAGCAAAGAAGCGAGCGCAATCACCTGTCCAGGGTGATTGCCGCAAATAATATATTCAATGCGCTTTTCATGGTGGTTTCAGCGATTGCCGCTACGGCGCTATTGTCAGCAGGTTTGTCAATCGAACAGTTACTGCTGGTAACTGCGATCATGAACGGCGCTGTCGCGATCTATATATTCGGGCTGGTGCCGGAGTTCCTGTTGCGATTCGTCGTCTGGATTCTCATCAACACGATCTACCGGGTTCGTGCTGAGGGTCTGGAGCGGATACCAGAGGATGGCCCTGCTGTTCTGGTCTGCAATCACGTCAGTTTCGTGGATGCTCTGGTCATAGCCGGGTGCATTCGGCGGCCGGTTCGCTTTGTAATGTATTACCGGATTTTTCAAACTCCGGTGCTGCGATTTTTGTTTCGTACCGCGGGTGCGATCCCGATTGCCGGGAAAAGGGAAGACCCGGAACTGGCCGAGCAGGCGTTTGCTGATATTGCCGAGTCATTGAACCAGGGGCAGCTTGTTTGCATTTTTCCTGAGGGCAGGCTGACAGCAGATGGAAAAATGAGCGACTTCAAGCCAGGGGTAGAGCGTATTCTCGGAACAACGCCGGTACCGGTCATTCCCATAGCTCTGCGCGGGCTGTGGGGCAGCTTGTTCAGCCGTAAGGCGGGTAGCCGGTCGTTTCGCAATGCTCCCTGGCTCTTATGGCACCGGATCGGACTGGTGGTTGGGAAGCCTGTTGCTCCCCGGAAAGCCAGTGCCCAGGAGCTTGGGCAATTGGTTGCTGATCTTCGCGGAGACGCTGAATAGGCACCGCTTCTTCCTGCTCGGTTTGCCATACCGGGCATCACCCGGTGGTGTCACACAAGATCTGAATGGTCCCAAAGACACCCGGTTCCTGATCAGCTTCCGTGTTCGCTTCAGTGACCGGTAGGTCAGTCCGTGATCTCGATGCAGGATTGAATCTCGCTGATATATATCCATCCGGCCGATGGCTGCCCGGTCTTCGCGTGCTCGCGAATCAATGCAACCGCCTCCGCCATCCGACCCTCGTTTTCGCAGACCAGCTCCAGCTTGACCTCTGTGATCACTTTTTGACCGATTTCCACCGAATAACGCAGTTCCCGGTCATCCAGGGCTTTTAGCAGCCCCTCAACATCAATGACCGCCAGGTTTTTGAAGTCTGCGTTGTAGAGTGCATTAACAACATCTGCAATCCGGTTCCGATGGATGTAGGCCTTAATCTCTCGTGCATTCATGACAATTCTCCTGAACCAATAGCAGGCAGCATAATGAAAGGCAGGGCTGGGTGCTGGCTCATTGTCGCTCACCCCGTGTTTCCATCCACTCGTAGATCACCGGCAACAGCACCAGCGTCAGCAATGTCGAGGTGATCAGGCCACCTACAACTACCGACGCCAGCGGCCGCTGGGTTTCCGCCCCGACACCCGACGACAGCAACATCGGGACCAAACCGAGGATCGCGACGCTGGCTGTCATCAAGACCGGTCGCAACCGAAGCTCCGCACCACGTCGCACAGCCTCGGCTACACTCAGCCCTTTCTCGCGTAATTCATTGATGAAACTGACCAGCACAATGCCGTTCAGCATGGCGACCCCGAATACGGCAATAAAACCGATCGCTGAGGGTACTGATATGTATTGCCCGCTGATGAATAATGCGACCAGTCCTCCTATGGTGGCGAACGGCACATTGGCGATGATGAGCGTCGCGAACTTCACCGAGTTAAACGCGGTATACAGCAGTACAAAGATAAAGAAGATGGTCAGTGGTACGATGATCGACAGCCGTGCCAGGGCTCGCTGCTGGTTCTCGAAAGCACCGCCCCATTCAATCCAGTAGCCGGGTGGCAGATCTATCCCGGCTTCAATCGCGGTATTGGCATCCTGCACGAATCCGTCGATATCACGACCACGCACATCCATTTGAATGACCGCGTACCGCTGCAGCTGTTCGCGCCGCACAAAGGAATATCCTTCTGCTACAGTGATCTCGGCAACCGCGGAAAGCGGCACAATGGCCCCGGTGCTGGTTTTCAACGGGATGCGCTCGATAGACTGAACCGAGGTTTTTGATGCATCATCCAGGCGTGCAGTAATATCAAAACGTCGCACCCCGTCGATAAAGGTAGACACCGGTTCGTTGCCGATCCCGGTACGCACCACCGACAAGACATCGTCCGCGTTAAGACCAAACCGCGCCAGTTGGTCACGCCTGACCTTGATGCGTATCTGGGGTTTGCCGGCATTTGACTCAAGAGATAAATCAGCCACACCCTCAATACCTGCAATGACGTTTTTGATTTCTTCACTGAGTCGGTCAAGTTCCGCCAGATCTTCACCGTAAATCTTGGCTGCCAGTGTTGCCCGAACACCCGGTATCAGTTCCTCGACCCGCACCTGGATGGGCTGGGTAAAGGCGACGACAGCCGTTGGCACGACCACTTCCAGTTCTTCCCGCATCGCCTCGGCCAGCGAGGCCATGTCATGGTCGCTGACCCAGTCCTCTTCCGGATGGAGCTCCGTATAGATCTCCATATAGTTCACATCCGCCGTTTCTCCTTTCTCGGCCCGGCCGATCATGGCAACGGTGGTTACCACTTCCGGAAACTTTGACAAAGCGTTCTCGATATCTTTCGAGATCTCGATGGACTGATCCAGGGAGGCTGATGGAATTGAAGTCACCCGCCACATGATCGAACCTTCCTGCAGTTGTGGCATGAATTCTTTACCAAGGAAGGGGAACAGCGCAAGGCTGGCTACCAGCAGTCCGGCCGCAACACCAACGACAGTTCTCTTGTTGGCCAGGGACCACGAAAGTAACGGCAGATAGCGCGTTTTGATCACACGCACCAGCCAGGTATCGCGCTCTTCCTTCGGTTTCAGGATCAGTGCCGCCAGCACCGGTACCAAAGTCAGTGTGAGCAGCAAAGAACCGGCCATGGCAAAGCTGATGTTGAATGCCATCGGTTTGAAGAGTTTTCCTTCGAGGCCTTCGAGCGCAAACAGCGGCAGAAAAACGACAATAATGATTATTATTGCAAAGGCGATCGGGTTGGCTATTTCACGAGCTGCAGTCAACACGGCGGCACTGCGATTAACGGTTTCTCCGGCCTTCTTGCGCTCGGCCATGATACGAAAAGCGTTCTCCACCATGACCACCGCGCCATCAATCATCATTCCAATCCCCATCGCAAGCCCCGCCAACGACATCAGATTTGCCGACAGTCCAGCTTGGCCCATAAAGATAAAGGCGATCAACATGGCCAACGGCAGTGCTGCGATCACAACAATCGCCGAGCGTATTTCTCCGAGAAACAGGAACAATACGATCGCGACCAGAATCGACCCCTCGATCAGCGCCCATACCGCCGTACTGACCGCCTTCTCTACCAGATCGGTGCGCTCGTATACCGGCCTTAGCACCACACCCTCCGGCAAAGACTGGTTAACGATTTCGACCTTGTCTTTGACAGCGTTCACTACATTGGCTGCATTTTCGCCGATACGCGACAGAGCCATGCCAAGCACCACTTCTTTACCGTCGCGAGTGACCGCGCCAAACCGTATTGCTCCACCCTGCTGGATCTTGGCAATATCACGCATATAGACAGGCGTGCCGTCTTCCACCTTGATGACCATCGCACCGATATCATCCTCACCTTCAACCAGCCCCAGTCCCCGAACCAGGTATTGCTCAGCACCGATATTGATGTATTGACCACCGACCTGGCGGTTGTTGGCCTGAATGACCTTGATGACTTCAGTGAAGGTCAGGTCGTATTTGATCAGGTTCAACGGATCGATCACAACCTGGTATTGACGTTCCTGTCCGCCCCACGACATCACGTCATCCACACCGGCAGCGGTGCGTAAAATCAGGCGTACGCTCCAGTCGTGCAGCGTACGCAGATCCATATCGGTGATCGCAGCATTGAGCTGTTCATCGGCGCGTTCCAGCGTGTACCAGAACACCTGTCCCAGGCCGGATGTGTTCGGCCCCATCTCAGGTGTTCCGTAGCCCTCG
>JAJRUG010000008.1 GCA_024277915.1 Gammaproteobacteria bacterium | reverse complement strand
CCGCTTCACCAGTCCTTCAAGCCGGTCACGTTCTTCCCGCGTTAAACGAACTACATAGCGCTTTTTCATTTTCAAGCTCCTCAACAGGTTATACAAGTCTATTGAAGAGCTAGTTTAACATCCTAATTTATATTATTGAAGAAGTAGTAGTGCTGGTGATGATTGGTCTAACTGCGCTGGGCAAGGCAGAAGATGCAGTCACGCTTGGCCGGGAAGCGATTAAGGTTCTGATCAAGGGCGGCCTGTTTATCGCCACCATCGGACTGTTGATGCGCTACGTGTTAACGCCGCTGCTGCACCAGCTGGCCCGCTCGCCTGAGCTGCTGGTGCTTTTTGCCATTGCCTAGGCGGTGGCCCTGGAGGCTGAGGGTGCTCATCTGGGTTTCAGCAAGGAGGTGGGCGCCTTTCTCGCTGGAGTATCACTGGCCTCGACGCCTTACCATGAAGCCATTGGGGCACGCCTGGTGAGTCTGCGCGATTTTCTGCTGCTGTTTTTTTCATCGATCTGGGTGCCGGGCTGGATCTGTCAATGCTCGGTGCGCAGGTGGTGCCGGCGATTATTCTTTCACTGTTCGTGCTTATCGGCAACCCGTTGATAGTGATGATTATCCTGGGTCTCATGGGTTACCGCAAGCGCACCGGATTTCTGGCCGGTCTGACGGTGGCCCAGATCAGCGAATTCTCTCTCATCCTGGGAGCTTTGAGTCTGAGCTTGGGGCATATCGATACGGATACTATGGGTCTTGTCACCCTGGCAGGACTGATCACCATTAGCGCCCCTCCACCTACATGATCCTGTACTCTCACCTGCTCTATGAACGATTGTCTTCCTGGTTGAGCGTGTTCGAGCGCAAACAACCGTGGCGGGAGGAGAGCCGGGCCGGGGGTGGCGGGGAGGATGGTTACGATGTCATCCTGTTCGGCCTGGGGCGGTTCGGTGCAGGTATTGCACGGGAGTTACGGCAACGGGGCTACCGAGTGCTCGGCGTGGATTTTGACCCCGACCTGGTTCACCGTCACGAAGAACTCGGTTATACAGTGCGCTATGACGATGCCGAGGATCCGGAATTTCTCGCCACCCTGCCGCTCGATCCGGTGCAGCAGCTTGCGCGAAATGCCAGTCAATCTCGCCCTGCTGCATGGCTTGCGTGACCATGATTACAAGGGGTGCGTGGCGGTAACGGCACATACCACCAGCGATACCAGGCAACTAAAACAGGCCGGTACCGACCGGGTATTGATCCCGTATGTCGATGCGGCCGCCGAGGCGGTTGATAACCTGTTTGGCACAAGCAGTAAAAATCCGTGCAAAGACAACAGGTTTCGAGGACAATGATATGCAGAGATTCAATGATATTCTTTGCGTTGTGGTGCCCGGTTCCGACAACAGAGTGGCACTGGAACGAGCCGCTTCTCTGGCGGAGAGCAACCAGGCTTGTCTTATCATCGTCAAGGTAATTGATGATGAAATACCCACCGACATAAAGCTGCTCAATCGGGCCTTGTAGCCCGCGGATCTTCGGAAAAAAGAGTTGCCGAACATCAAAAGATGATTACTATTCGGCGGAAGATCTGCAAACAAGACATCTGCTCAATATTCAGATTCTTGAAATGGCCGGCTCACTGGCCCTGTCGGAATTCGCCGAGCTGTATATCACACATGCCTGGGATGACATTGGTGAAAAGGCGATGCGACATCCGTTTGCAGATATGCCGGAGGAGAAAATTACCACCTATGTCGAAGAGATAAGGCAACGACACAAGCAGAGAACCTGGATAAACTTGTGAATGATACGCTTAATAAACCGGGGCCACGTGCTATGGAATACCTCAAACCGCAAACTCATCTGCTTAAGGGTTCACCGCGCAAGCAGATACCGGCTTTTTCCGAAAAAATCGGGGCCGATCTTGTGATCATGGGAACCGTGGCTCGAACAGGTATTGCCGGGTTTTTCATGGGCAACACAGCAGAAACCATTCTCAACTGCTCGATACTCGCGGCCAAACCGCCAAGGTTTGTAACACCGCCTCATACGCAAGATCTTTAAACTCATTGAAAATCAAGGGAATTTTTTGGTATTCATCGGATTGGATCGCATGATTTGAGCAAAAATCTGACGATCTGGAGGTATCCGATGGAGAAGCGACAAGTTACCAAAATGGCCAGGCAATTGAAACAGCTGTTTTCCCGTCAGGAGTTCAATGGACTGGGGAAACGCACCGGCTTCTGCCGGCGTGAACGGGAGATCACCCCTTACCGGCTGAGTCCTGGATTGATAGAGGTGACGGGTTTGTCGCGGATAGAGAGCATCACCAATTTACACCGGGCATTCAACGCCTTGTGCGGCGCTGAGGTTCAATACAAGCCGTTCCACAACCAACGGGCGAAAAGACAGTTTCCGGAGACAGCCCCTTTTCCCGCTTTGAGCGAATCGAACGGCAAGACGGCACCTTCTTTGCGGTGAAACCCACCCTCAAGAAGC
Organism: Gammaproteobacteria bacterium; assembly: GCA_024277915.1. Taxonomy (GTDB): domain Bacteria; phylum Pseudomonadota; class Gammaproteobacteria; order Steroidobacterales; genus JAJRUG01. The sequence goes on along the minus strand of JAJRUG010000008.1, from coordinate 206 downwards.
ATTTTCCGGGACGTTTTTCCAAAGTGAGTTCTGCCGCCGTAGCAAAATATATCTGATTTTTAATAACTAGAGTTTAGACCGAACCCACCCCATTCGGTCTGATTTCATCATCCCAAACGGACCGGATGCCTGGTTGTAACTTCTTGTATTACGTCGTTTCACAGGGCTCATACCCGAAACTTCCGTTTCCTTCCCCGTCAGGGGGT
>JAJRUG010000103.1 GCA_024277915.1 Gammaproteobacteria bacterium | reverse complement strand
CACTCCTCCGGCTTCAGTAAAACGTGATCTGGACGTTTTAAAATCAGCACTTGATCAATCGATCCCGGCAAAGAAGCGATCCAATATTCTCATTGCCACCTGGAATATCCGCAGGTTTGGCGGCCTGACCCGCAAGTGGCTGCCGGCCGGGAACTACTCACCCAAACGTGACCTGCGTGCACTGCGCTCGATTATCGAGATACTGTCCCGCTTCGATGTCATTGCTGTCCAGGAAGTGACAGGCAACCTTCGGGCACTGCGAGACACCATGAAATTTCTCGGCGATAAATGGTCCTTCCTGATGACGGATATCACGCTGGGCGACGCCGGCAACAGTGAGCGCCTGGCCTTTATCTTCAACAACACCCGCGTACAGCCATCAGGGATTGCCTGCGAAGTTGTGATACCGCCCGAATGGATCGAGGGCACGGATCCGACAGCAGTTATGAATCGGCAATTTGCCCGAACCCCCTACGCCATCAGCTTCCGTGCCGGCAAGGAGACCTTTATCCTGTTAACCACGCACATTGAGTACGGTGACAGCGGAACGGATCGGATCCCGGAACTGAAAGCCATTGCCAAATGGCTGGCTGACTGGGCAACACGCACCAGCCGTTACAACCAGAACTTTCTGGTACTGGGTGATTTCAATATTGACCGGCATGGCGACGAACTCTGGCAGGCTTTCACCTATACCAACCTGTACGTCCCGCCTGACCTGCATAGCGTGAAGCGCTCCATTTTCATCGATGAGGGGGATGATCCCATGCTGGAAAAATTCTATGACCAGATTGCATGGTTTAACGCTGCCTCCGGAAAATCCCGCCTGAAAATGGAATACCGCAAGGGCGGAGGCTTTGATTTTCTGCCCTATGTCTATACCGACCAGGATCTTTCAAAGAGCTCCCTGTCACACAGGATTTCCGACCACTACCCGCTGTGGGTGGAATTTAAACGCAGAAGGACTCAGGCAATCCCCGGTTGAACAAGTCAATAAAGTGAGGCGCCGCATGCACTAGCACCGTCAGGATATCGTCCATCATGCTTCCGCTGTAGCACTGCTCCTTGACATAAATTGCATTCCTGCTTTTAATTTATCAGCCCTGATTTCATTTGCACAAGTCATCATTACTCGCGCACAAGCTGCACTCGGCTATTGATGGCGTTGTTGTGCCTATCCGTGACGCACTGGTGAAATCTACACCAATAACCTTCATTTCACCATCCATCTATTGGCAACGCTTCAGGAAATGAGGCGCCAGGGCCTTTGATACTCGTGATAGCTCTTGCATAAGCGAAAATGAGATGCATTCTATCCGGTAGCTGGATCTGATATCGTCCAGCATCCTCAGCCAAAGGTGTGCTGTCATTTCCGCGTCGGCGAGTGCCCTATGAAAGGTCCCATCGTTGGGGATCTTGTTAAATTCCACCAGGGTACCCAGCTTATGGTTTGGGGCTTCCGGATATACGCGCCGCGCGGTCAACATTGAACAAGCAAATTGGCCTTTATAGCTTCTTCTAATACGCCGGCATTCCGCATCAAGGAATTTCCGATCAAATGAGGCATTGTGGGCCACCAGGTTAGCATCTCCGATAAATTCTGAAAACTCCTCCATGACGTCCTCACACGGAGGAGCATTTTTCAACATGGCATTAGTTATCCCGGTATAGTCTTCGATAAACCCGCTTATTCGCCGCCCCGGGTTCATGAGACGTTGGTACCTATCAACTATACCGCCCTTATCAAGTTTCACCGCGCCAATTTCAATGGCCCGGTCTCCATGGTCGGGTGATAAGCCGGTAGTTTCAAAGTCGAGAACGATAACCGTATCCGCGCTATTGTTTTGACGTTTGTCCATCGCAATACCTTCTCTGTAATCAGTTCAGCAGTTCATGCTACCCGGCTCTGTACACTCTCCTTATAGAATCTGCTTAGCACCTTTTTACGGGTAGGGAATATAGCCAAGTCAGATATATAGGGCGTTATCCCTGTGTGCCAAACTTCTATCGATGCGTGACATCTCTTTGAATTATGCCAGCCAACTCGGAGCCTACCCATCAACTACTTGATGCGGATTATATGAAAGCAGGCAATGGCACTCACACTTGGCACAAATCCCGGCCGCACCATCCAGGGGAACATACATTCCTCGATCACCGACATGCATGGGGTTCGAATGGCAGCCGTTCCGGTTTACCCTTGGTCTTGGGAATTCGAACCCTGGTCGCAGGATTGATCGTCAGCTTGCCCTCCCCGACTGTTCCGCTGAATCTGGTGCCCGTTCGTGTCCGCCAGCATTTCGGCAAAACGGTAGATGTATTTGTTGATACATACCCAAAAGTTCCATGTGGATCAATCGGGTAATATAGGGACGGGCATGTACTGTTTTAGCGTTTTTTCAACACTTTAATCGGGATTTGGCGGAGAGGCTGGGATGCGAAAATTTCGCTTGCAACCCCTTGTTAAGCAAGAAGTTTTCTCAATCTCTTTCGGCCAGCGTAACACTTGGGATAACACCCGCAGCGCTTGACGCCTGATTAAAATATACCCAACCAGCGGATGAATCAAGCCTTGCCTGAAAGTGGCGAAACCGGAAATCTGAACAGTGTGCAGAACAGAAAGCCCCGTTGCTCATAATTACTGGCTGCCGGGAACAATCGCTATTTATATGCGCGAATCAGGTCACGTATCTGTCCGTACCGATCAAGATTACCAGGACTTATTGCGGGATTCTGCGGGTTTCGCAGGATGTGCACGGGGTAATCACCCAACTCCGGCACGCGTTCCAGCCAACCTTTCTTGTGACGCATGATAATAATCTCCGCACCCCTGTCTATTGCACAGCGTACCAGTTTAAATCCGTACTGCTGTGATGGCAGCACATCACTTCGTAGTTTCCTCGGTATAGCCCTGTATTTGACAGAGTGGTAGCCAAATAGCTCGACGCAGAAAATCCCGTTTGCCACAGCTTCCCGCGAGGTATCCTCAATCAGAACGCGTAATTTTTTCGACCACCAGACTGCACCCCCGGTATCCTTGAACGCTGGATCAAGAAAATAGAAGGGATATCTGGATGGTTCGTACTCGAGGTTTCTCCTGATTGCTGTTGCGAAATCTATCCGGGTCTATGCCTCTGATGTGGCGTACATCTGGACACAAGAAGGCTGGTTGTACCTGGCCGTGGTGATCGTGATGCACTGGAAATGGCCGTCTGGCGACGCAGGCCGGAGGCCGGTTTGATCCATCATTCGGACAGGGGTTCGCAGTATGCCAGTAAAGCCTTCCGGCGGTTGCTCAAGGCTCACGGATTTAAAGGCAGCATGAGCCGCAAGGGCGATTGTTGGGATAATGCGGTCGTTGAGAGCTTCTTTGGCAGCCTGAAGCAAGAGCAGGTGTAATGGCAACACTACCAGACTCGCCATGAAGCACAGCAGGACATACTGGAATACATCATCATGTTCTATAACACGCAGAGACTTCATTCCTATTTGGACTACATGACCCCCTGTAACTATGAACGGCAATTATTGGGAATGAAAAAAGCGGCTTAACTGGGTTGTCAAAAAAAGGTTGACCACGTCACCCTCACCAGGAAATGCATATCCATGCTTAATGTCGAGTACTGAACCAAGGGTTACCGACTTCCACTCACTCATACCCCAACCCCCTTTTTCACGAGACTCTGCCAATCCATCACAAACCCTTCCCCTTCTGCACTATCTCCCCACTCTTCTCCACCAGCCGATCAAAGTCAGACTTGAAGGCCTTGTCCTGCTCCACCCGAAACGCGGCATATTCCTTTTCCGCCAGTTCCCTGGCCACACTGGCGGAGACCTGCCCGGGATTGTCAAGGATCTCGTAGTCATTGAAGCGCAGGAAGGCGTCGAGCTTTTCCACCCAGTCGCTCATCTTCATCAGGCGCTGTCTTTTGGCCTGGAGTTCAGCGTAGTCGAGGTACATGACGACGATGTGGTTGAGTTCGTCCAGCTCTTTTTCATCGAGGTAGTTCTTGGCGATGCTGACATCGGTCTTGAGGAGCTTGCCCTTGGGTGCGTTCTTCCAGGTCTTGAGGCCCATGTGGGGCTGGTTGCGGTCGGCGCGTTGCTGGATCAGTTCGGCGGCGGTGTGGCCGTGGATGGCCCAGTGGAGCTTGTTCTGCACCGTGGCGTAGAAGGTCTGGGTGATCTCGGACTGGGAATCATAGTCGGCGGAGCACTGGGCGTAGATGTCGGTGATCTTCTGGTAGAAGCGGCGCTCGGAAGCGCGGATCTCGCGGATGCGCTCCAGCAGTTCGTCGAAGTAGTCCTGGCCGAAGCGCTGGCCCTGCTTGAGGCGTTCGTCGTCCAGCACGAAGCCCTTGATGATGAATTCCTTGAGGGTCTGGGTGGCCCAGATGCGGAACTGGGTGGCCTGGCGCGAGTTGACCCGGTAGCCGACGGCGATGATGGCGTCCAGGTTGTAGTACTGGGTGCGGTAGGTTTTGCCGTCGGCGGCAGTTGTTTCCAAAATGGAAACAACTCGATCTTCTTCCAACTCCCTGGTTTCGAATATGTTTTTCAGGTGCTTGCTGACAGCTGGCACCCCTACGCCAAACAACTCCGCCATGCGCTTCTGGGTCAGCCAGAAGCTCTCGTCGCGGTAGAGCACATCCACCTTGACGGTGCCGTCTTCGGTGCCGTAAAGCAGGATCTCGGCATTTTCGGGCAGGTCGGTTTCGCTCACCCGCTTGCCTCCGGCAGCGTGAATCCGACCCTGGCCAGATTTTCCCGAATCCGCGCATCCAGCGCCTCGCCCTGTTGCATCTGCTGCACCAGTTCGGCGGTGAGTTTGGCCATTTTTTCCTCGAAGGGCACGCCGTCGTCTTCTTCGTCGGGGATGCCCACATAGCGCCCCGGTGTCAGCATATTCTTGTGCTTGCGCACCTCTTCCAGGCTGGCGGCCTGCAGAAGCCCTTTTCGTCTTCGTAGCCACCGCCCTTGCTGCGCCAGGCATGGTAGGCATCGGCGATGCGGGCGATGTCGTCGTCGCTGAAAACCCGGTTGCGGCGGGTGATCATCGCACCGAGGTTGCGGGCATCGATGAAGAGAATTTCATCTTCCCGGTTTCTGAAGTTGTGGTTCTTGCGGTCACGGGAGATGAACCACAGGCAGGCGGGGATGCCGGTGTTGTAGAAGAGCTTGTCCGGCAGGGCGACGATGCAGTCGACCAGTTTTGCCTCGACGATGTTCTTGCGGATCTCGCCTTCGCCGCTACTGTTGGAGGACAACGAGCCGTTGGCCAGCACCAGGGTGCCGTTGGGGGCGAGGTGATAGATCATGTGCTGCATCCACGCATAGTTCGCGCTGCCGGTAGGAGGCACGCCGAATTGCCAGCGGGGGTCGTCGCGCAGCAGGTCGCCGGACCAGTCGGAGTCGTTGAACGGCGGGTTGGCGATGATGAACTCGGCCTTCATATCCTTGTGGGCGTCGTTGAGGAAGCTGCCCTCGCCGTTCCTTTTGACGTTGGAGCCGTCGATGCCGCGAATGGCGAGGTTCATGCGGCACAGGCGGTAGGTGGTCTGGTTGGACTCCTGGCCGTAGATGGAGATGTCGTCGATGCGCCCCTGGTGGGCCTCGAT
>JAJRUG010000102.1 GCA_024277915.1 Gammaproteobacteria bacterium | reverse complement strand
ACTCACGCTCAGGGTACTGCTGGTGGTCGCAGTGTCGCTGCCATCCGCAGAGGTAGCAGTGACAGTCAGGTCAAAGCTGCCGGAGTAATCATCGGGCGGCGTCACCGTCAGGCCCGCAAGATCACCCGGCTCAAGACTCCACGTTCCATCACCGTTGTCCGTACCAGCAGAAAGCACTGCACCTTCCGGTACCCCGGAGATCGTGACGCTCAATACTTCACTTGCATCGCTGAGCGAAGCATTGATATCAAGTGCAATCGCACCCTCTTCGAGTCCGCTGGCATCTTCGACTGCAAGATCAGCTGCATCCGCCACACCCTCAACGTTCACGCTCAGGGTACTGCTGGTGGTCGCGGTGTCGCTGCCATCTGCAGAGGTCGCAGTAACAGTCAGATCAAAGCTGCCAGAGTAATCATCCGGCGGGGTCACGGTCAGGCCATCAAGATCGCCCGGCTCAAGGCTCCAGGTGCCATCACCGTTGTCCGTACCGGCAGACAAACTCGCACCTTCCGGCACACCGGAGATGGTCAAACCCAGGGTCTCACTTGCATCAGTGAGTGATGCATCAATGTCCAGCGCAATGGCGCCGTCCTCACTGCCGGTCGTGTCTTCAACATCAAGATCCGGGGTATCTGCCACACCTTCAACGTTCACGCTCAGGGTACTGCTGGTGGCCGCGGTGTCGCTGCCATCTGCAGAGGTCGCAGTAACAGTCAGGTCAAAGCTGCCGGAGTAATCATCGGGCGGGGTCACCGTCAGGCCATCGAGATCGCCCGGCTCAAGACTCCACGTTCCATCACCATTATCGGTACCGGCTGACAATGACGCACCTTCCGGCACACCGAAGATCGTCACCACTTGGGAGGAACCCTGCTCCAGACCCGTCAGTTCGATATCCAACGTGATCGGCTGATCTTCGAAACCATGGGCTGGCAGCAGATCAAGGCCTCCGCTTTCATTCACATCGTTAACTACGACCGTAAAGCTTTGCTTTGAGCTCAACCCGTTGTCATTCGTCGTACCTACTACAATCTTGTGGCTCGCACCAGTTTCTAAAACCATTTGACCGGGATCTGCTACGGTCACTTCACCTGTTCGTGCATCGATAGCAAACTGGCCGTTGGCGTCATCGATCAGCTTAAATGTAACAGCGCCATCAAAATTTCTCGCACCGGGTATGACAGATACCGCTATACCATTTGATTCTGCGGCGATCACTTCATTCGCAGCACCGCTGATATCAGGTGCTTGCAGAGACTCCTGGCCATCTCTCTGGCCGCTGCTGTTTTCTGCGAGATCATCCTGCAAACCTGAATCAGCAACACCGTTGCTCGCATGGTCTGCCGAAGACAATCCGATAGCATTAGCACCCTGACCTTCAATCTCCGGGTCAACTATGACACCTGGTTCTCTCGAATCATCGGTTCGTTGCGTTACTTTTTCTGGCGTATCGGCTCGAACATCGGAAACGGGACTATCCTCAACTCGACCATCAGCCACTGCAACCCGACCAGAGGCATCCGCCACAGCTTCGGTAAGCGAAAGCTTATCAACCACGTTCGGATCAATCGGTGAATCCAGCTGAGAACCAGAATGATCCTCACTCTGCCGGCGGCCGCCCATATGCACATTTTGGCGTGCGAGTTCTTCCTCACCACTTACTTGCGCATCAGCATCGAGCGAATCAGGCTTCTCGAATAGTCGACGCCGAATTTCTTCAGCACCGGCGTCTCCCTTCGCATCGGTATCCCTTTCGTCTGCCATGACAGCTGCTCCGTAATATATCTTCTGCGTCCTGGATAAATCCGACGGACATCCGCAGAAGAATAGAAGAAGCACATTTTTTCATGTGTGATCGCCATCCCAAACTCTCAATAAGTAACAGATATTAAAGGATATTTTTTGACATCAAGAATTCCAGAGTAGCTGCCGATAAACCTCTATGGGAGCCACACAAACCGGATATTGAATGCGGTCATATGCACACCGTAGAAGCGCCAATGAACAAGGATAACGATAGCAATCGTATCGTGCTGCCGCATAGTTGGCGCCGCCCGGATGTACTGTTGGCATCCCTTGGCATCAATATTCTTGGGCTAGCGCTACCGGTAGTCATTTTGCAGATATACGACCGAATCGTGCCTCGCAAGGCTCTCGAAACATTTGTACTACTGATGATAGGAATGGCAGTCGTCATCATTCTTGATGCCGTATTGCGAATCCTGCGCAGCTTTATCCTCGCATGGATGGGTGCAAAATTTGAACATTGTGAGGGCGTACGGGCAATCGGAAAAATACTGCAGGGCGATACACTGCAGTTCGAGGCGAGGTCTCCCGGCACCTACCTCGAAAAAATAAAAAATATGGAACAGATACGGGAGTTTTATTCCGGGCAGGCAATGATCACGCTTCTCGACCTGCCTTTCGTGCTGGTGTTTACCTGGCTGATCTGGTTCATCGCCGGGAGCATGGTACTGATTCCGATAACGTTACTCGGCGTCTATGGATTAGTTTCAATGATGGCTGCATCGAAATTGCATATGGCTCTCCAAAAACGTACTGATATTGACGAGCGACGCCAGAATTTTATGATCGAAACGCTACGGGGCATCCATACCCTGAAATCAAGTGCAATTGAATCACTGATGCTGCGACGCTATGAGCGTCTGCAGGGGCAATCAGCCGGGTGCATTCACGATATAGCCCGTATCAACAGCATTAATCAGGGGCTGGCTTCGGTACTCGCCAATATTGGAACAATCAGCTTCGTTGGGATTGGGGCTATTGCTGTTGTAGATAACAACATGACGCTGGGTGCACTGGCTGCGGGCACCATGTTGACCGGTCGAATCATTCAACCAGTATTGCGTCTCATGGGCCTGTGGCATCAATTTCAAAGTGTTCGAATAGCACGTCATCAGGTTGACGAAATATTCAGCCTGCCGGCGGAAGCCGCCTATTCTGAAGACAAGGTACCGGAGGAATGGGGAGAAATCAGAGTCGACAATATTCATTTTCGCTATCCAGGTGAAGAAAATAAAATTTTACGTGGCATATCCCTTACCGTTCAGCCCCGTGAGATAGTCGGCATCACTGGCGCCAATGGTGCAGGAAAATCCACATTGCTCTCAATGATGATGGGTATTCTTATACCAGACGAAGGCGGTGTGGCAATCGGCGGCCACGATGTCAGACGAATCCCCCCCGGACTACTGCGCGGACGAATAGGCTTCGTACCACAAAAAGGGGTGATCTACGAAGGCACGATCCTGGAAAACCTCACGCTATTTCGGCAGGGACAGGCTGTTTTCAACGCGATCGAACTGGCACGAATCCTTGGGCTTACCGATATCATCGCCAGGCTGCCGAATGGCCTTGATACCCGCATAGGCAGTACAGCAGTCGATACCCTTTCGGAAGGACTGCGGCAAAAAATAATTATCATCCGGGCGCTCGTCACAAAACCGGATATTCTGTTTTTCGATGACGCGAATGCCAATTTTGACTTGATCAATGATGGCCGGTTGCTTGAAATGATCGGCGGATTCAAGGGAGACCTGTCGATGGTCATCGTGACTCACCGACCATCATTCTTGCGAATCTGTGACCGGTGCTTTGAACTGACAGGCGGAATTCTTCAGCCATATACACCCTTCAATCCAGCTGCTACACAGGTCAACAGCGCCAGGCTATCCAGCGCGTGATGATGTCATGAGACAGAGCACTAACGAAAATTCTCATCTGTTCCACGACATGTCGTTTGAGGAAATCGCCGCACTTCTGGAACAGAATGGCACCAATGATCTGTGTGGAAAGTCCATCTTCGGGTCCTGTTTGATGCCGTTACTCGATGCGCTCGGTTGGCAGCCTTTTTCTCGCGAACTGATTGATGCTCTGCCTCATTTCTCTGGTGGCTTCGACCTCGTAGACCTGCGCAATGTGCTGGCGAACATGGGCTACGATAGTCGCGGTCAGGAAATGAGGATGTCTGCCGTGCGTGGAGAGCTGCTCCCCTGCCTGTTCGTCGTAAGTCCTGATGAGGTGTATGTAATTCTCGAAAAAGGAGAACACCAGGTTCGATACGTCGATGCTCGAACTGGCCAGCAGCTGACCGGTGCCATCTTGTCCACCAGCGGTCGCGCCTATTTCTTTACCGACAACCGATCTGGCACCAGTGAGACCTCACAAAACAGCACCGGACCAGGCTGGTTTGGAAATCTGCTGAAACGCTTCAAGGGAATTGTCGTACATCTTCTGGCGATGACTCTGTTCGTCAATCTCGTCACGCTGATCGTCCCCCTGTTTATCATGGTCGTATACGACAAAGTCATTGGAGCCCGGTCGATCGAAACCCTGCCATTCATGGTTGCCGGCCTTGGGATCGCAATCGCAATGGATCTTGCCATGCGGGTATTCCGGGCACGAATACTGGGACGAGTCGCGGGTCGACTCGAATATCTGATCGGAGTTTCCAGTTTTCGCCAGATTTTGCTGATGCCGCCACAGTTTACAGAAAAGTCCGCTGTAGCAGCTCAGCTGGCGCGGCTGCGGCAATTTGACTCTATTCGGGACTTTTTTACCGGCTCCACGGCCGGTGTTGTGCTGGATTTGCCGTTCACACTTTTGTTCATGGGCGTCATCGCGGTACTCGCTGGCTGGGTGGCACTCATCCCGTTGTTCACACTGGCTGCGTATTTACTATTTGGCTTGTTCTGGTTCCCCGCTGTAAATGCCCGGGTACTCCGGGCTGGTCGCGCCCGAACAGAGCGACAACGCATGTTGATGGAAACATTTACCGGAAGGCGGGAAATCAAGGCGGCAGCGGCAGTCACCAGCTGGACGAGCCGCTATCGGGAAATCTCCGGTGAAGCTGTTACATCACAATATGAAACAGCGAAAGCGACCATTATTCTTACCAGTATCGCCCAGGCCATGATGACACTCTCGGGAACTGCGGTACTCGCGTTTGGTACGCTCAATGTAATCAATCAACAGATGAGCGTCGGTGCACTGATAGCAATTATGGCGCTGGTCTGGCGCATCCTGTCGCCAATGCCAAGCCTGTTTTTGTCCTACACTAAAATCGAGCAAATCCTTCAGACAATCAAACAAATCAACCAGCTGATGAGGCTGCCTGTCGAGCGTGATAGCGTAAGCTCTGCATTATTGATGCCCGAAATCAAAGGGAAAATTGCCTTCGATCGCATTAGCTTCCGTTACGGGCCAGACCAGGATCCTGCCTTGATGGGCATCAGCTTTGATGCCGCGCCTGGCGAGCTAATCGCCATTACCGGGCCTACAGGAGCCGGGAAATCTTCTGTGCTTAAACTCATCGCTGGTATGTACCGACCTCAGGGTGGCTCCATATGTCTGGATAATACCGATGTGCGCCAAATTAACCCAATGGACCTGAGGCGTGCAGTTGCCTACGTTCCACAGCAAGCGCGGCTCTTCTACGGGACTATCGCGCAGAATATCCGGTTGACCAACAGTCTGGCTTCCGAAGAGGATCTCCATGCCGCCACCGAACAGGCCGGCGTCCGGGAAACAATACTTGCCATGCCGGATGGTTTCGAAACTCGTATCGGGGACAACATAGCTGACCGCCTGCCACCCGGATTTGTTCAGGGCCTGTGCATGGCTCGAGCCTACATACGTAAAGCTCCGATTATTCTTCTTGATGAACCCGGATCATCCCTTGACTACGAAAGCGATACAAATTTCATGCACCAGTTGAAACAAATTAAAGGCCAGCACACGATCATCATGATCAGTCACCGGCCAAGTCACATCAGACTCGCCGATAAGGCATTGATCATTGATCAGGGCATGATCCGCTTCTTCGGTGACCCGGATGAGGCTATCGCAATGATGTTGGAGGCAGCAGCATGAACACTGGCAACGACAAATCCGAGACAGCGCGAACGGCTCTGCCACGCGCCCGTGCACGATTCCTTGAGCAGTCTATTCGCCTTGAGGAGGAAACACCTGACCGAATCATTCGGGCTGCAATCTACCTCACCACGGTTTTCCTGGGCTTTTGTATTATCTGGGCAAGTGTGACTCGCGTAGGCGAACGAGTGACATCCTCCGGAGAAGTGGTGCCGGCTGGATTAATCCATGTGATCGAACATCTTGAGGGTGGTATCGTCGATCGAATTTCGGTTCGAAACGGCGATAGAGTAAAAAAGGGGGATATTTTGTTGCATCTGCTTTCTTCAGCCCCTGCATCCGATCTTGCCCAGCTGCGTACCCGATGGACATCACTGTCTATCAAGTTTGAGCGGCTTCAGGCTCTGATTCTCAGCAGAGCCCCCGACTTCGAGGAGTTCGCCCGGATTTTGCCGGCAGTAGCCGAAAATGAACAGCGAATCCATGCTGCGCAGAAAACTGGTCATATCGCAGCGCTTGCGGTACTCGAACGCCAGATTGACCGGCAGGAGCTAGAGCTTGAGCGTCAGATAAACCGCACCAGGGCGCTGGAAGATGGCGTCAAACTTGCCCGCGAACAGCTTGTGATGCAGGAACAATTACTTGAAAAAAGGCTTGTTTCACGAGCCAACAAACTGGATGCGGAGGCACGATTGGCTGCACTGGTCAGCAATCACAATGAATCTTCGGATAGCATACGGGTCATCAAAGCTGATATTGCTCAGACCCGCCAGCAAGTGACGGAAAGCCGGTCAGCCTGGGCAGCCCGGCTGACCGAGGAAAGCAGCCAGGTTGGAGCGATGATCGCAGAAATCAGCGAAAGTATGATCAAGCAACAGGATCGGGTCCGCCGCCTGGCCGTGCGTGCAACCGTATCCGGCATCGTTGAGGGCATGACCATCAACAGTGCTAATGCTGTAATCAAACCAGGGCAAGCGATTCTGAAAATCATGCCGACTGATGAAGAACTGATCGTTGAATCCAGAGTGTCAACTGAGGATATTGGCCATGTACGTGCCGGCCAGAACGCAGATATCAAGATTAACAGCTATGACCCCAGCAGGTTCGGGTCAGTCAAAGGGATAGTGCAGCGCATTTCAGCTACAACCTATCTGGATGAACGGAAGAATCCCTACTTTCTGGCACGGATAGAACTATCCGCAGACCACTTGGGCAATGACCCGACGCGGCTACGGATATTACCGGGAATGACGGTGATCGCAGATATCGAAACTGGCGAGAAAACTGTTCTGGACTACTTGATGAAGCCGGTCTCGCGAGGCTTCAGCAATGCCTTCCGCGAACGATAGGTAAAGAATAACCGGATTATTGCCAGAAGCGCCAACCCGAACATGAGTAACCAAATAGTTACGGGTTCGGTGAGAGCGATGATTGCACCAATATCACCTTTTGCCAGTTTCGCGGTCCAACCCTGCGCAAAGCTTCCGAAAAATGTAGAAGCTTCAAGCGCCATGACTGCGCCAACAGTCGAACCTACTGTATCGAAAAGCATTTGCAGGGATCCAGCGGTAGCTGTCAATATGAAATCCGACAAGTCGGTGCTGCCCAGGTTGAGCATACCGTAGTCATTAATAGTGCCGCTGAGCAAGACCCCACTGTACAAAGTGCTCGTCACACTATCTGTGACGGTTCCGGAGATACTGAATGTACCGCCGCTCAGCAATCCCAAAGCATTAATGGCAGCTGTGAGGATCACATCACCGCTGGTAACACTCTCCGCCGCGCCACCGTCGTAAAATGTAACCCGCAAGGCAGTTGAATCAATATTGTAATTAACTCCATCATACGTGACGTCTGTCGGCCCGTTCCCGACAAAGTTAATCGTCGGATTAACAAGCTGGACACCGAGCAAGCCAGTTGGTCCGGCACCGGCCGTTCCCCCAAGCAACAGGATCAAGAGTAAACTTGACTGAAAAGTTCTGAGGTTCATTATTTTCATATGCTTGTCCCGCCAATATTCACAAACATGAGGTACTCACTAATTTGTCCACGTACTGTTAAGTTTGTCTATCACCCGAATAAGGCGGTTACTTCCTTACCCGCCGACCCAGACCCGCCATACCCAGCAACGCTGAACCGAACAGCCAGACAGCTGCCGGAACCGGTACGAAGGCATCAACATTTACGGTCGCAGAAAAATTCTGCTGAAAATCCAGCGTGGCATCCCAGTTGATACCACCGGAGGGAGAAAGACTGAAAGTCGATGCGATTACTCCGCCACTCGAACCAAAAGCCGCCATATCACCACCGGTCACATTCATCGCAAATTCAAATACACCGGCTGGCCCGCTGCCGCCAAAACCAAAGTCGGTCAGGGTTGCTGTCAGCAAACTGGTACCAGGGAAACCTGGATCACCTGTCGTGCCGGTTACCGATAACGAACCAGACTGAAATACACCGCTGCTGTCTAGTACTGCATCCAATGAAAAGTTGCCGCCCACCACGGTCACAAATCCTGAGCCATTCACATCAAGATCCATTGTGGTTCCGGTGATGCTCAGTGCACCGGTAGCACCCGTGTAATCAATACTGCCGCCAAATAAAATGAGATTTGGTGTTCCTGGTATCAAGCTCAGTGGCGCAGCCTGAAGATTGCCGATAGCCAGCATGCCAACCAGTATGATGCCAAGCACTTTACCAACCGCTAACCTCAAAAAACGTGTGTTCATTTTCTAACCCCTCGCATCTACTGGTTATCCATACAGTTCCGTCTGCAATCGCGCGCAACAGCTGAAAATCTTCGGTAACCGGGCTGTCATTGGTTCTCACTACGACTCCGGATCAATAATAATCCGGGAGCACCTGATGACCCCTTGGCTTTGCGTCCCAGCCTGACGACTGGTTTGCCTTTGTCGGGATAAACTTTTTTTATAGTTGTGGATCCATCCTACCCTAGCGCATATTTTGCCGCAATTTACATAATATCTCTCATAGAGTTACTCGCGGGTCAGCCTGCGCGGCGGGCAGCAGCAAGTGCGGCAGCAGCTGTCAGCAATACCCCACCCGTTACAAAACGATGCCATCGCCCGGCGCTGGCAAGCACAGGACGGAGCTTGCCAGCCGCCAGTGCCCAGCCGCAATCCAGCAAAGTCCCAATCACCCAGAAAGTTACCGCGAGAACCACCAACTGCTCGACAACCGGTCGCCCCGTGTCAATAAACTGGGGAAAAAATGCACTGTAGAATAGCAAAACCTTCGGATTAGTCGCTGAAACCAGTACAGCCTGTCCAAATGTACGCTTGATGGATTTTTGCCGTGCTTCCGACTGGTCAAGATCTTCTGCTGGTGACCGCAGTAACTGGATACCGAGCCAGGCCAGGTAGGCCACACCTATCCAGCGGATCCATTCGAATGCGACACCAATTGCCGCCATGATAGCGGCAAAGCCAAATACGACAAATGAGAGCAGAATAGCCTGCGCAGAACTGACCCCGGCGACACAGATCAATCCGTACCGCACACCATGGGTCAGGCTATTGGCGACAATGATCGCCATATTGGGCCCTGGAACCAGAACCAATACGACGGTCGCGGCGACAAAAGCGAGATAGAGCTCTATCTGCATATCCAAATAGTGTTGCAATACCCGATCATGATCAAGCAAGGAGCAATATTTCAGGATCCTGCCGAAGCAGCCCGGTCAATCTCATTCCAGTCTATCTCGTCCCAGTCTATCTCATCAATCGGTGGCAGGCTCGGCAAATCCTCAGCAAGCACCTCTACATACTTTTGTGCAGCGCCGGTATTAAACACGACGATTTGTTCTTCCGGCTTTACCGCACCTTCTCGCACCAGCTGCTCCAGCACCGCCAGACAGGCTGCGGTTTCCGGGCAAATGCTGATGCCTTCCAGGCTCGCCGCGCGCCGGGTCCAACCCGTGAGTTCACTCTCAGCAGCTGCCAGCGCCATACCACCGGACGCACGAACAGCATCGAGAATCATAAAGTCGCCAACAGCACCTGGAACACGAAGCCCACTGGCAATAGTGTGAGGGTTGGCCACAGGGTCTGCAAAGCGTTCTCCCCGGGCAAACGCATTGGCGATTGGAGCACAACCATCTGATTGACAAGAAACCATACGGGGCAACTTCTCATCTTCAAGCCATCCCAGCGTCTGTAATTCGGCAAAGGCCTTCCACATACCGATCAGACCGGTGCCACCGCCAGTGGGATACAGGATTACATCCGGCAACCGCCAGCCCAGCTGCTCGGCCAATTCAAGCCCCATGGTTTTCTTGCCTTCCAGCCGGTAGGGCTCTTTAAGTGTGGAACAATCAAACCACTCCATCGTCTCCGCGCCGGCTCGCACCACTGCGCCGCAATCGGAAATCAAACCATCGACAAGATAGGCACGTGCACCATACAGTGTCGCTTCCAGTTTGTTCACAACCGGGGTATCTGCCGGCATGAATACCCAGGCTTCGAGGCCTGCCCTGGCCGCATAGGCTGCCATCGCACCACCCGCATTCCCCGCCGTCGGGATAGCCAGACGCTTGACGCCAAGTTCTTTGGCCCGCGAAACAGCAAGTGCCAAACCGCGACATTTGAAAGAACCCGTCGGCAATTGCGATTCATCCTTGATCCACAAACGCTCCAGTCCCAGTTCAGCCCCGAGACGCGGACAGGGCAGCATCGGACTCCAGCCCTCTCCCAACGTTACAATGTGTTCATCCGACTCAACGGGCAACAATTCGCGGTAACGCCAGAGATCCATCGGTCGTCGCGCCACCTCCTCACGAGTCACAGCAGCTCTGATAGCCGGGAGGTCATATCGCACCCACAGCGGACGCCCGCCACTGGTCGTTTGAAGCTGGTCATGGGGCAGGCGAATGCCGTCGATGGCACCCTCAAGATGTGTGACAAAACTACCGGTTGTCATTCCCTGTCTCCTGACAATATTGAACAATTTTAACCACTGTTTTCCTCCGGAAGATTTCAGGATCGAATTACGACCAGCCAAGGACCCGCCGAATATCCGCAGCGGTGGCCAGGCGCCTGCTCTCTCCTTCAATGGTTTTTGTAAATTGAGCTACAAGCTCCGGGTTATTTGCAGCGATTTTACCGTCACTCAATTGAAGATTGTTCTCGAATCCGATGCGAACATGCCCGCCACGGGATGTCGCTGTTACCGATACTTCATGCTCGGTTTGCCCAAAGCAACAAACAGCCCAGGGGAATGCTTCCGGATCTGCCGCTGCGAGCATCGCATCAAGTTCAGACAGCTCGCCAGTTAACTCCCTGGAGTATCTCCCCAGCACGAACAGGCAAAAGGGATGTTCATCGGCAAACACCCCTCGCAGCCGTAGCTCGTCGAAACGAGCAACATCCTGCGGCGTGTACAAAATATACTGAGGCCAGATAGCTGCGTTGACCAACCATGAAAAAAAATCTGCCGCCTGTTGTTCATCCTCCCCGGCCGGGCATAATTCCCCGAGCGCCAGTGAAACTGCTTCGGGTCTCAGTTCCCTGACCAATTCCATTTGCTCGGCTGCCCGATACCTGCCAACAGATTCTGTCGTCACCTGGATGATCAGCTGACTGCCAACCGCGGCATGAATGCCATCAATCGCGGTTCTATATCGCTCGATATCCAGCGTGTGCTTCTGGTGCGCATCTCTCACATGCAGGTGCAATACAGATACTCCTGCATCTACCAGTGAAATTGCACATTCCGCCAGCTCTTCCGGTGTAATCGGAAGTGCCGGATGATCAGCATGGGTACGCCGGGCACCATTCGGCGCTGACATAACGATCACATGATCTTTGGCGAAACCCCGATAATCTGAAAACACCGCCAAGCAATCCGTTAATTGATCACCAGGTCACTGAGGGTCGCGACTGTCTTTGAAACCAGTTCATCGATATTGCTCTCGCTGTAGATGAAAGGTGGCGCTAAAAGTATATGGGTACCGTTCCGACCATCAGCCGTGCCTCCTGCCGGGTAGCAAAGCAGGCGATTCTCCATTGAGATCCGCATCAGTAACGCCGGCAAGCCCGTCGTTGCCGCCGGTGGTTCCCTGGTTGCACGGTCACGAACCAGTTCAATACCAATAAATAATCCCCGCCCCCGGATATCACCGACATGAGGATGGCCGGCAAGCTGGTCTTCCAGCAGCGCCTTCAGTTTTGATCCAAGCACTGTCACTCTCTGCAACAGATCCTGCTCCCTGATCACACCGAGCACCGCGAGGCCTGCTGCACAAGCAGTTGCGTGCCCTACAAAGGTGTGTCCATGGGCGAAAGCCCCGGATGCCTCAACGATCTGATCGTGAATGAAACCGCGAGCAATGGTTGCTGCGAGTGGTTGATATCCACCAGCCAATCCCTTGGCAAGGGTGACGATATCGGGAACGACCTGTTCTTGCTCAAAGGCAAAATACGAGCCGGTTCTGCCACTCCCGGACATCACCTCATCAAGTATCAGCAGTATCTCGTACTGATCGCAGATCTCACGGATTCGCTTGAAGTACCCGGCCTCGGCCGGCACTGCGCCGAGGGTCGCCCCGACCACCGTTTCAGCGACAAACGCTGCGATACTCTCAGCTCCATGTTCCAAAATCGCCTGCTCAAGAGAATTGGCACATCTGAGTGCGTAGTCCCCGGAGGATTCGCCCTGTTCCTGATGGCGGTACGCGTAACAGGGATCAACTTTCGGCCAGGCTTGTAGCATCGGCCCGTATAACTCACTGCGCCACAGGCTGCCGGAAAGTGACAAAGCACCAAGCGTATTGCCGTGGTAACTCTGCCGGCGGCTGATCACAATATGCTTGTCCGGCTTGTTCCTGGTCACCCAGTACTGCCTGACGAGTTTCAGTGCCGTCTCGATCGCTTCCGAACCTCCGGACAAGAAGTAAACCCGTGCATCCGGCTTCCCGAATCTGTCAACGAGCTCGGCAGCCAGTTGTTCCTGGGGTTCATTGGTGAAAAAAGCAGTATGAGCATAGGCCAGCTGGTCTAACTGACTTTTTATGGCAGTGATCACTTCCCGGTGACCATGCCCAAGACATGAAACGGCCGCACCACCACTACCGTCCAGGTATTGATTACCCCCGGAGTCGTAAAGATAAACACCCTCGCCGCGAACGGCCATCGGATAATCACGCAACGGGTTCCGGTAGAAAACACTACCCATCGTTCTTCCTTAAAATTCAAACAGAGGATAACGCGAAAAATACGCTATCCGCCGCTACGAGTCACTAAAAAAATGCACGAACGGCCTGTTGTTATTTGACCGCCCAAATATTCTGCGGACAGACCGGAAATCAAAAAAAAGCCGGCTGCGACATTGTCGCAACCGGCCAGTTATTTTCAGGCTTTGAATGTCGCCTGTAATATGTTTGAGCAGCCTAGAAGCTGTAACCAGCCTTCAGGTACCATGAGCCACCTTCGTAGTTCGCAGCACTTCGGCGTGGATACTGGAGGCCAACACTCAGACGATTCGCATTCGGTGGGCCAATTTCGCCGATGAATTCATCGAATACGTTGACCGCGCCCAATGCAAAGCGCCAGTTATCATTCATCTGCCAGCCCAGCTCTACGTCAAAGTAGACTGTTGAATCAATCTTGGCACTGGGATTAGTGGCTGCACCGATTGTGCCACGCTCGTCATAATGCTCGCCATAGTAGTTTGCGCGAACCATCAGGTTGATCGCATCACCAAAAAAGGTGTTGGCAGTCAATACGAAGCGCTCGTTAGGATAGTTATTTTCGATGTCTTCGATGGTGCTGTTGCTCACCGGAGTAACCGGCCCCGTTGGCGTCTGCACAGCAGACTGACCGGTAACTTCTATCTTGTTATAGGAGAAAGCAAACGAGATATCGGTATTGGTCGATGCAGACCAGTCGAAGCCGGAGGTCAGCACAAGATCAAGACCCTGGTGCTCAACGTCCAGTGCATTTGTATAAAACGAAATGGTGGCACCGGTTGTGCTACCCGTCACAGGGATGTCCCCTGTCCGGTAGATCCGGTCATCCACTGCGATCTGGTACAAGTCGATTGTCAGTGTTGTGTTGTCACCAATATCCGTGGTCATACCAACACTGAAGTTGACGGATGTTTCTTCCGTCAGGGCTGTGCCGCCCTCTGCAAGTGCCGCAGGAGATGTTGGCGGTATGAGACCTTCTTCAACCTGCAAGCCGGTTACGCCATCGAATGTAGTGATGGTCGAGCGAATACTGGCTTGACCCGGTGTCGGGGCATGGAAGCCGGTAGAAACAGCGCCGCGCAAAGCGAATGCATCGGAAATCCTGTAGCGTGCCGCGACCTTTCCGTTGACAGTGCTACCAAAATCAGAGAAGTCCTCAAAACGCAATGCGTACTGGATCAGGAAAGCATCAGAAATGTCATGCTCTACATCAATATATGCAGCCCAGTTATCACGGCTAACCTCGCCGGCGTCTCCAGGAGGAATACCCGCAAATCCACTGGATCCGGCGCCCACAAAAGAGTTGGGCTCACCTTGAATAGCGGTAAAGCTTTCTTCACGCCACTCCGCACCGAATGCCAGATTCAGAGATTCGCCAAGCGGCATTGAAAAATCAGCATTCAGGTTGATCTCTTCCTGCTCGTAGCCACCGACATCGAAGCCCATCTGTGATGGGCCGTTGGTAACCGGATCGAGTGCCAAACCCGGGTTGACGGTGTTGTTCAGGAAATAATCCAGTTCATTCTTGCCGTAGCCGACACTGAAGTCGTAGAACATTCCACCCGAGAATTCACCTTCTATACCGGTAACCAGACTCAGATCGGTTTGATCGCCGTCAAGAAACGGCGTGAAACCAGCCGGCAATCCGGTGAAGCCGGCAGCACGGGCTGGTGCCAGGCTCGAATGATCCGGGACACGGTAGAAAAAGCGATATCGCCCTTCAGTATCCGAATAACCCAAACGCGCATACAATTCAGCATCGTTGCCAAGATCGAACCCGGAATTCAGGAAGAACCGAAGACCGCTGGTTTCAGGCCGTCCCCAGGTCTGCAGGAACGGTGCATCGCCAAACGGGGCATCTGCACCAATCTCGGATGCAGGAACTCCGGCAGCCAGCAAAGCATCAACATTGCTTTGACGCTGGATACCGCGAGAAAGCGCATCATTGTCCGTGTACTCGAAGCTGACATTGACAAACCCATCCTGACCTATGCCGAATCCTGCATTAGCGCCAACCTTCAGGCTGTCTTCACCTTCATAAAACTGACCAAATTGAACCTGAACATCTCCGCCTTCGCGAGCATCCTTCATGACGAAGTTAATGACACCTGCGATTGCATCAGAACCATACTGTGAGGCAGCGCCATCACGCAGTACTTCGACGCTTTTTAGTGCAATACCAGGAATCATGCCGATATCAACGCCCTGTGCACCATTACCTGCAGCAGGTGCGAAAAACTGTACCAAAGCAGAACGATGCCGGCGTTTGCCGTTGACCAGAACCAGGGTCTGATCCGGGGCGGTACCACGTAATGACGTAGGACGGACAAATGCACTACCATCACCCGTTGCCGGGGTCGCCGTAAACGAAGGAACCAATGCCTTCAGGTTATCAGTAAGATCAGCGGTACTTCCTAAAGCGTTGAAGTCATCGCCTGAAATTACGTCAATAGGAACCGTTGAATCCGACACAGATCGAGCCTTGTGACTCCGAGAACCGATGGTAACGATCTCATCAATCGCTTCTTCTGCACCATCCTGTGCAATCGCGACTTGAGAGACCAGTCCGGCGCTGGCTGTTACTGCAGCCAATGCTCCGATGAGCTGCCAATTCCTGACCATGTTTACTTCCCCTTAAAAAACGTCAATGAATTTTGAAATACAGACAGGCAGAAACGTTTGCCTTCTGCCGAGCAGTTTAACGTTCGCAAAGTTAGCTGATAGCAAACATAATTGCAACAAATGATTCAGCCTCGAAACTTGGCGCTGAAATCTGTTATTACCTGTTGATTCTATTATAGATTTAATAGATCTGCAGAATGCAGAAATACCCCGGCCAGGGTCTGGTTCCAGGCATTTGTGGTACTTTTGGTACGGGAACGCCCTGATTACAGCCATCCCGGGTACATCGGCCCGGCATAGATTGGACTATCCCTATCCCGCCTGCCCCCAAACCAGCTTGCTAGCGGCTCCGCCCCTCAAGCATCCCCATGCCGATATAGCCATGCATCTGGGCATATCCCCAGCCACCTTCAGCTTCAAATAACCGCCCAAGTTTCAGATGATTGGTCGCTTGCCGGATCACTGCTTGCTGACCCGGGTTTCCGTCAGACGGCATACGTCCCAGCAGCATCTCCAGACGACCTAGCACCTCAGCCGTTTTCTCTTCCTTTGCCGCCAGAAAATCACGCTTGAAATCAAGCGCTATCTGTTGCGCAGTGCCGGCCTTGCTGATTGAATCCTGCGCCAGAATAAAGCTCGCTGCAAAATCCTTACCGGAGAAGGCTTCTTCGGCTTTGGACAGCAGGGAAGCAGCTTTCCCCATCAGCTCCCGGGATGCAGCGTGCTCTGTGTATTCTGATATATCCAATGCCGCGGTCCGACTGACCTGTTTTGCCAGATCAATCGTCTGGAGTGCTTCGCGGTAGCCTTCGTAACCCGGCACATCCTTAACCAGCCTGAAGCCCAGTGACGGACCGGAATTCAGTGGCTTTTTGATGCCACGATCTGCACCGCGTGCGCTGCCAATATCGCTGCCATAAGACCCGCCGCGCACTGACAGGAACGTGTCATTCCGGAACCGCATATTGGCCCGGTTCGGCGGAGAACCGGGATATGGCGCATACCATGTGCTGGTCCATTCCCAGACATTGCCCGCCATATCGTACAAACCATAGGCATTACGCCCGTCAGGGTAGGCTCCGACAGGAGTCGTTGTGCGCTGCCCGACATTGGCTTTTGCCTCGTCAAAGGTATTGCCCCAGGGCCAGCGAAGCCCCTCAGTACCGCGTGCTGCTTTTTCCCACTCTTGCTCGGTGGGCAACCGACACCCTTTCCACGTCGCATAGGCGGACACATCTATATAGGTCACTCCTGTGACCGGGTGCCTCCCCTT
>JAJRUG010000101.1 GCA_024277915.1 Gammaproteobacteria bacterium | reverse complement strand
GTCTTCCTGTTCATCCTGATGGCATAGCGGCTCTGGAACTGGACAGATCCGGCATCTACGTTGAGCTGCTCCCTGCAGAAAACAATCGTCATGAAATACACGCGGCGGTTGCCTTGCCAATTGTCCAGCCGGGCCGGGAAAAACTGACTATTCATGCACGGTTTCCGATTGATGATCGAATCGGAACATTGGCAGAATCAGTACAAACCAGCTACACGCGCTACGGAGAACTTCTGTTCCTGCGGGAACCGCTGAAATACAGTTTCACGCTGACTTTGAGCATGGTCGTACTATTATCCTTCCTCGCTGCGGTCTATGGGGCATTTTTCTTCGCTCGCCGGTTGACCGCCCCCATCGGGCATCTGGCCGCCGGGATGCACGCCGTATCAAAAGGCCAATTCGATACGCGCCTGCCAATGGCCTCCCAGGATGAGATCGGGGTCCTGATCGACTCATTTAATGACATGATCCACAGGCTTGGCCAGGCACGAGAAGAGACCCGCTTGAGCGAACAACAGGTAGAGGCGGAGCGTGCCGACCTTGCCGCGATTCTGGCGCGACTCTCTACCGGCGTCATTGCAATGGAATCAGATGGCAGAATCCGGGCAGCCAATGAAGCTGCCAGCGCTATCCTGAATGTCGATCTCGCCACACGCACCGGCGACCAGCTTCACCAGATTGCAAAAGGGGCGCCGCTGCTCAACCAGTTTCTCTCGGCCTGTCAGCACCATCTCGACTCAGGCGATACCGAATGGCGGGACCAGATCGTATTGCGCGGTGACTCAGGCCGGCGGGTTCTTACCTGTGCCAGTACTGCCATGCCGGATGAAGCAGACGCTGTAGGGCGATATGTCATCGTATTCGATGACATCACGGCACTGCTTCAGGCGCAGCGTGATGCAGCATGGGGAGAGGTTGCAAGACGTCTGGCGCATGAAATCAAAAACCCCCTCACGCCGATTCAACTATCCGCAGAACGTATTCGTCGCCGGTATCTTGGCACAATGGCAGAAGACGACGCTCAGGTTCTTGACCGTGCAACACACACCATCGTACAACAGGTCATCGCGATGAGAGACATCGTCAATGCTTTTAGCGAATACGCCCGATCATCGGAAATTAACATTTCCGGTTTTGATCTGAACAAGCTGATACATGAAGTGGTGTACCTGTACCGTGCCCACGACCATCATCCGATTATCCGGCTGGACACAGATGCTCGTCTTACCCATATCGAAGCCGATGCAGGTCACATCAGACAACTGCTGCACAATCTCATCCGAAATGCACTCGAAGCAACCACTGACACTCACGACATCAGGGTTTTTATCTCCACAGCATTGCTCGTTGAAGGCAATCAGCAGTACGCTGAAATTCAGGTAAGTGATAATGGCCCGGGTATCGACACAGAAACCCTTGAGCAGGTATTCGAACCCTATGTCACAACCAATCCCAAGGGAACAGGCCTGGGACTCGCTATTGTCAAGAAGCTGGTAGAAGAGCATGGCGGTTCGGTTCAGGCGGAAAACATTCCCGATGGGGGTGCCCGAATAACCATTCGTATCCCGCTAAACCTAACGGCGAAGGGTGACAGGTCATATGGTCATACCACACATCCCCGCTATCTAAACGAACGAGCGTAGCAATGACAAAAATACTTGTAGTAGATGATGAAATCGACATCAGAACGCTGATAGAAGAAATCCTCTCGGATGAAGGGTATAACGTTCAAACAGCCGCCGATGCTGTCAGCGCCACTGCCAGCCTGAAAAGTCACCCGCCCGATCTGGTGCTGCTTGATATCTGGATGCCAGATATAGATGGCATCACATTATTGAAAGAATGGAATCAGCAAGGAGATATCAGCTGCCCGGTTGTCATCATGTCCGGGCACGGCACGATAGAAACGGCGATCGAGGCAACCCGGCTTGGAGCCGCAGACTTCATTGAAAAGCCGCTTTCACTGGCCAAGTTGCTGCGAACCGTGGAAAACACCATTGAGCAGGGAAAAACCATCAAGGAAGGTCTCGCCCAATCACTTCTGCCGTCGATGATTGCCCCTGTGGGCAAGAGTCGCAAGATGCGTGATCTCCGTGAAAGGGCCGCACAAATTGCACCGAATACTGCGCCGGTTCTGATTACCGGCGACGCAGGCTCTGGCAGGGAGTCATTTGCACGCTACATTCACATGCTCAGCAGCCAGGCCGAAAAGCCCTTTATCACGCTGATCAGCGGGACCACGACCAATGAAAACGCTGCTCACCTGCTGTTTGGCGGCGAGTCGACCGACAGGCGTGGAGTCCTTGAAAAGGCAAACAACAGCACCTTGTTCATCAGTGACCTGGAGGATCTGGCGCCCGAGGCGCAGCGATTGTTGCTGGGTGCGATGGAGCAAGGAAGTTTCTGCAGGATTGCTGTTTCCGAGCCGGTTTCTGTCAATTTCAGATTGATCGCTTCCACGAAACCAGGAAATCCGCCAGGACTTCGCGATGATTTGAGAACGCGTTGCTCGGTCCTGAAACTGGATATACCTGCGCTTCGGGAATATGCCGAAGACGTCCCGGAACTACTACGGTACTTCGTCGACAAGCTCGTTGACACGCAGAATCTGACTTTCCGTAAATTTGGAGTGGCCGCCCAAAACCGGCTTCGCAATTATCCGTGGCCGGGCAATATCCAGGAATTGAAGAACCTTGTACAATGCCTGCTGATTGCCGGAGGTGACGAGGAGATTGAACTGGCTGAGCTGGAAAAAGAGCTGGCCCCTGCTGCCAGCGAGAATGAGTCACTGATCAAGCAGGATCTTCTCGCCCTGCCCCTGCGGGAAGCACGTGAGCAGTTCGAGCGAGCTTATCTCAAGCAGCAACTATTGCTTTGCGACGGGAAGGTAGGGCAGCTGGCCAAGCGGGTGGGAATGGAGCGAACGCATTTGTACCGCAAGCTGCGCGCTCTGGGCGTGGAGTTTGGGGGGCCTTGACCGGTTCCACAAACGCTAAGGTAGCAAGGCCCGAGGATACGTGCTGTTAACCCTTGCAGGCGGATGGCTCCCCTCGATCCGGTTTCCAGTCAAAAGGATCCCAGGCTACAGGCTGGCCGGCAAGATTTTCGATAAGGGCTTCAAAAATATCGGCGCTATCTATGGATGTCTTGCCATTACCGTCGAGATAGAGCCGGGGAATAATATTATTCGGCTCTTCAAGTATCCAGGAATCTCCACTCGATTCCAGTGCATTCAAATGCAAACAAAGCTTGTTCAGCTTTACACGCGATTTCGGGCGGCGTGATACAAAACGCACCCACGTTTCATACCGGTATTGAAATTCGATATTGCGACCCTGAATACGCAATAACCTCGTACAGTCTGTCGCTGTTTGTATTGCGAAAGGATGTACTGCAGCGAGCTCATTCTGAAAATAACGTGTTACCGTGCGAAGTGGCAGATCTTCGGGAATATGCACAACCGCAAGATCGTGCTCATGGAACTCTTCTATCCTTACCCGACCGCTATCGAGCCACTGCTGACTCTCGGTCAAATGCGCATCCTGCGCCTGCCAGAACGACTCGTAGGCATCAATATTTTCCAACAACACCGGCAATAGACCCAGCATCTGCGCATACAGGGCGGCTGTAACTACCTCATCCTCTCCGTCAAAAGAAGAAGCAGGAAAAGGAGAAGTCGCCTGGCAGCCATATGACTCCAGCACAAAACACAGGCGGGCGGCTTCAGGCGTACGAACCACTCCGAAATCACCTGCATACGATGCATCTACCAGTAATTTCCTGTGCCGCGCCGCAAGTTCCGGTTCACAAACAGCGAATACGCTAAACAGCCCGTCTTCATCAAAATGGTTGTTGGAAACGATGCCGGGCGATTGATGGGTATCACCCTGATCAAGCCAGGCAAATACCGTTTCAGTCGATGTATCGCGCCGCAACGTGTCAGGAGTATTGTTCACAGGCCAATGTGACAGGTTGAGGCATGTGGAAGACAGTGGCGCACCATCCACTATTATATGTGGCTCATCGCCAATCTGATAATAAGGAACGTAGCGGTAGCAGTTCTCCGGCTTGTTTTCCATGTTTAATCCTTAATGCTATGCCCTGCCGCAGCCAGAACATTTTTCGCTTCATTCAGGTGATTTTTACCGATCAATAGATAATCCGTATCAAATGTCGACAAAACAAAAATACTAATACCGGCATCTGCGAGCGGCCCCGCCAAAGATGAGAGCACACCGATCTCGGTAAACTCCAGTGGACCTGAGACTTCCAGCACTGACCAGTTTGGCTCTGATCTGGTGCCTTGTGGAACGAACCGTTCCTCACAAACAATTGATAGCTCATTGCCGGCTCGGGAAACGGAATAAAATTCACCACTCACCCAGGCCGGGAACTCGTCATTGGAGTCAAGCCGGGACACCGCAAAACACCCCGGGATCACCCTTAGTGATAACCGGGGTGATAGCCTGGAATTATCTTGACTCATGGTGGCTTTCAGAATCAAGGCTGGGCTTACTTTTCATCAGTGCCTGATAAAACAACAGGCCGGCAATGGCTGCGAGAAAGTGTTTCAAGGAATGCCCGCTGATTATCTGCAGAGCAGAATAGATCGCTGCGTCCTGCCACTCAGCAAGCTTCGATGCCAGGTAGAATCCGAGCATGCCCCATACATATCCTGACCTGAATAGTGTCGATTTGAATTTCCAGAGAATAAAAGGGATAAGAATCATTGGCAGAAACTGCACCAATGCATACAGACGTAAATCCCCTCTACCCGCCAACTCTGTGAAGTGCCAGTAAAAAACCGATCCTCCGCCAATCACCAGCAATGGCCACAGCAATCGACGACCCCATGCCACCGAAACCGACGCTCCGATGATGAAACTGAAAAAAGCCATGAATGCGATGCTCATCGGTAATCTGTCCCACAACAATGTGTCGTTTCCGGGGTTCAGGTGATACCAGCCGGAGCCGAAACCTACCAGTATAAACCCGAGAAAAAAAACTCCGCAGGCAGAACGAAGCCCGCTGACTTCTCCGCTCCAGCGTTCACCGGCAAGCGCGAAAAATCCCAGCATGCCTAATGGCAGGAAAAGAATATTCGATACCACATTCCAGAAATTCGGCACGCCCAGAATCGTCCTGTCATCTGCAAAATCATGGTACCCCGGATCCTGCGGAATTGCGGGCAACAGAAACATGGCAACCGCGGCTATCAGCACCAGCCCGACAAGCACCTTTATAGCAGGAGAACTTCCGAACATACGGCTATCTCACACTACCACCGGATACCAATAGCACCATCAGAACTCCCCATAGTGTCAAGAGCAGCACAAGGCTCAAAAGGTACAGCCTGAATCGTGTCATTACTGCATTAGATGTCAGGTGGACATAGGTATGCGCGTACCTGGCCAACACATACAACCAGGCAATAGTTAGCAGAGCACCGTTCGTCTGGCCGGTAATCAACACAAAAATTGCCCCGATATAAAACAACACAGGTGTCTCAAACAGGTTGATCACGTGGCGTGAAATAACCCTGAGAGACTCTGGCTCATCGGCACCCCGGTAGGCTCGGAAAAAGCCCGGATCGATTTTTTTGTCCCGGACAGCAGCAAAGCGACGAGCGCCCATTATCAGAATAACTGCAATGGTCAGAACAACCATCGCAAAAACGGGATAAATAATTTCCATCAGTATTTCCTTAACCAGACAATTACTCGCTCGGCACACCGCCCCATTTTTCCCGAAATTCTTTCAAAGCATCGCTCTGAACTGAAGCGTGGCGATTCGACAACAGCAGGGATGACGGCGAACAGGTACGTGCCCGGATCAGCCCGAGATCTACAGCAGCATCGAACAGGCTCGGGTACCATGTCTCCCAGTTCGGCAGCAACTTCTCAACGTCGTCACGCAATGTCATCGGTAGTTTCCGGCGGCCTGATACAGTCTGTCCACGATGACGATATCACTTATTCTGGTCAGGTTTCAGGAACACAATGCTTCATTTTTTGGCTAACGTGTCGTGACCTCAAAAACTACCACAACAGAAGCCATGTACTTGACCTCATCGAATCCGGCTACATCCGCAATTTGGCCCGCATCAGCCTCGGTTGACCGGGCGGTGAGCACCATCTGCTCCAGAACCGGCTGGCGACGCATCCTTTCCGGCCTGATTTCAGAAGTTGAAAAGGCAACCGGCTTCAATACAAGGTCAAGCCGGGATTCATAAAACCCCCGTTCCTCCATGACATGATCCATCGCTTGTTGTCGAACCTTTTTCTCGAATTCCTCCTTCAGGCTGTGTTCAAATTCTGTCCGGGAGAAACTGATTTCCTTGTGCTGATCAGCCATCGCTGCAACCAGTTGAAATTGCTTCTCACTCTCTACGGTGACGATAATCGTGTTGACCACCTCGAAGCTGTTCGGCTTGCTGCCAAACCAGCCGAACTGTGGTGAAGTTGAAAATTTCGAACTGCGAATTTCATCGATCGATATACCGCCGTCAACAAAATCCCTGATTGTACTGCGCCGCTTTTCCTGATTCATGCGTATCGCTTCTGCCAGCAACCTGTCCCGGGTCGTCACGACAAGACTGATCCTGGCACGATCTGTGTAAGCCGTTTCTGTTGCAGTTTTACGAATCGACACCGTGCGGGTTCCGGACTGGAGGTATTGTTCCAGCTCCTGGGGATTCCCTCTTAGCTCCGGTGCAGCATTTGCTGCCATTGAAACCAGGGAAATGGCTATCAGTACAAACCATATTCTCAACATCAGATACTCCTGTGCTACTGGATGACCGCAAAAACCGATCGTTTATTCTACTTGCCCCGGTCTGTTAAACATAACGCATCCATCAACCGGTACGAGGTTCACATTTTACCGATCATTCAGGCGATTAAGTGAAACAACACCCATGCCACTGAACGGGACCTTTATAGTGTCCAAGTATCAGAATAATAAGAATAAAAAAAATATGAACATTCTAAAATTTCCCCAACGGAACCCTCCGTCGGTTGACAATGACTACGAATCCACCATTGCTGGCTGGGATCCGTACATTGTTTCAATTGCCAGAAAAGCAGCCCGACCAGGTGCCGGAATACGGGCAGTTGCACCATTGACCTCAATGAGCAGAAGAGCCCTGCTACTGGCACGTCTGAAGGGGCGGTAGTCGACGACCTGAGAAATCCTGTCTGGACCCTGTAGATCTGGCGCGCCCGACAGGAGTCGAACCTGTGACCTTCGCCTTCGGAGGGCGACACTCTATCCAGCTGAGCTACGGGCGCGTGATGCTGTTCTATCCAGATGGCATTGAACTCTAGAACTGATCAGAAAGAAAAGCCAGTGCCGGAATGGCCAGTCGGGTTGCCGGCCTTTTTGAACGAAAGCGCCGAAGATGCTTGCAGGGAAGTCTTTTGCGGGTGATCCTGTGTCCATGAGCCATGAAACTGCATCGCGCGACGTATTTCTAGATGTTTTCAAGGATGCACCTACTCGCCAACTGGATGCCGGTGAATTCCTGATCAACGCTGGCGCCAAAGCTGATCAGGTGTTCAGTATCGAAGAAGGCACCCTGATGATCAGCCGAACCGGCCGGGACGGACGCCGTCAGGTACTGAGTTTCGTTTTTAAGGATCATTTTGTCGGGCTGACTGCTTCAGATCGCTACTACTTCACTGTCCAGGCTGTAACACCCGCCCGGGTTGCCTGTACCTCACGGCATGCACTTAATGAGAGGCTGCAAAGCGACCCGGAGGCAGAAAAAGCATTTCTTCAAATGGTGTTCAGGGTGGTCGAGGACATGCTGGATACCGTCTATAGCCTCGGGCAACGGACCGCTGTCGAGCGATTAGCTGTCTTTCTGCTGCATCTCCGACATTGGCTAAGGCTGGGTGAATCAATTTCTGATGACGACGATGAAAGACTAAATACTGTAGCCCTGCCAATGACCCGTGAGGATATTGCCGATTTTCTCGGTCTGAAAAAAGAAACGGTGATTCGTGGATTTGCGGAGTTGGAGAAAAGAGGCCTGATCAATCGATCCGGGAGTCAGGTTGTGTCGATCACCGACCTTGAGGCGCTCCGAACCCTGGCTGGCGTCCTGGACTTCACCTCACCACAGCGGTCGATGCTGACCGACTAATCGAACGGCACAACGTAACTCTTTGATTTACAAATACCCGGAAGAAATTCTATTGGCAGTCTGGTGCTGGTAATAGCATCACCCTATACTTGCGCTTTCATACTGGCAATATCGTCTACTCACTCAAGAAGGAAAAATCGTGAGCAACCAGGATCATAAATTTTTCGATTTGTTCATGCTGATTATCGGTGTGCTGGTGGGCATAACAATCCTTCTTGTTTTTCTGGCGCGCTATATTGCTGAGCAGACCGAAGATATGGCCACGGACTCGATGTATCAGCAGCAGCTGGAAGATCGCATCAAACCGGTTGGCCGGGCGGCACTACCAGGAGATGAACCGGAGCAGGCCGGCGCTGCTGTCACCAAAATCGCCGTTGCCACGCCGGTTGCAACGACACTATCCGGCCCACAGGTTTACAACGCAGCCTGTGTTTCCTGTCACGGCACGGGCATAGCCGGGGCCCCGAAAATTGGCGATGCCGCAGCCTGGGCTGATCGTATCGCTACCGGCACGGATCAACTCACAAAACATGCCATCTCCGGTTTCCAGGGCAGCACCGGATACATGCCGCCCAAAGGCGGTCGCACCGATTTGTCCGACCAGGAAATATCCGGTGCAGTGGAATACATGGTTTCTGAATCCCGCTAGATTCCAGCTCCTGATTGATCCCAGGGGTTGTTTCTTGGGGTTAATCACCGGGTGCACGGTCTGCTCTTAATGCAAGAGCCTCTGTCATTTGACGCACCCCGATATCAGCACAGTGAGAAAGATCTGCAATGGTGCGGGCAACGCGCAGCGCGCTGGCCCGCGCCCGGCCTGATAATGCAAAATGATCAGAAGCCTTCTGCAACACTTTGCGCCCCTGTGCATCCGGGCTACACCACTGCCTCATTGCCGCTTCGTCGAGATGTGCATTAAGACAATCTGACCGACGGCGCTGCAAACTGACTGCCTCCTCCACCCGGCCACGAACTATCTCTGATGATTCATTGATCGCTGTGTCTTCGTCAAACCGGGGCATCATTTCGCGGCTCAGCATCAGACGCATATCAATGCGATCAAGAAAGGGCCCCGATATCCGGTGCCGGTATTGCCGGACACGATCAGGACTGCACCGGCACATATGTTTTGGGTCCCCGGAAAACCCGCAGGGACATGGATTCATCGCTGCGATTAATTGAAACCGGCAGGGAAACTCTACTGTACCACTGGCTCTTGATATCGATACGCGCCCGAATTCGAGCGGCTCTCGCAATGTCTCCAGAACCGGGCGGGAATATTCCGGCAGCTCGTCCAGAAACAACACACCATTGTGTGCCAGAGATATCTCCCCGGGCCGTGGATTACTGCCGCCACCAACCAGTGCTACAGCAGATGCGGTGTGATGCGGCGCACGGAAAGGTCGTCGGCACCACAGCTTTTCAGGAATAGCCCCAAGCAGGGAATATACAGCGGCTGTTTCCAGTGATTCATCGCTGGTCATGCCCGGCAGCAGCCCGGGCAAACGACGGGCAAGCATGCTTTTGCCAGTGCCGGGTGGCCCGATCATCAACAGATTGTGACCACCTGCTGCTGCTATTTCCAGCGCTCTTCTCGCCTGATGTTGTCCGTTCACATCTGCCAGATCTTCAACCAGCCGGGCAACAGGATAATCAACGGGATTTCCGCAGGAGAGCCGATGCTCCCCCTGCAAATGTCGCACGACATCAAGCAGGTGATCGGCAAGCAAGATATGTTCTGCATCCACCAACGCAGCTTCCCGGGCACAGCCGGCAGGAATGATGCAGATCCGCGCTGCACTTTTAGTCTGTATCAGTGCTGAAAGTATGCCGGTGACCGGGCGTAGACCCCCGGAAAATGCCAGCTCACCGAGAAACTCGTAGTGATCGAGACGGGTGGCTGGGATTTGTCCTGTGCCAGCCAGTATGGCAATCGCGATCGCCAGATCGAACCGGCTGCCACTTTTTGGCAAATCGCCTGGAGCCAGGTTGACCGTAACCCTGCCGTCTGGAAACCTGAAGCCTGACTGCTCGATGGCTGCACGGACACGCTGGCGGCTCTCGCGAACCGCCGTTTCCACCAATCCGACAATGCCCAATGCCGGCAGACCGCCGGTAATACTGACTTCTATCGTCACCTGGGGCGCAGCCATGCCTGCCTGGGCACGGGTCAGCACCGTTGCGAGCTGCATCACCATCTTATCGCAACAGCAATGACCGCAGAAATCAGCTAGCTATCGTTGTTCGAACCCTGCAAAGCTGCCAGCTCTGCCTCCAACCGAGTGAGCTTTTCCCGGGTACGCTCAAGCACCCGTCTCTGAACATCAAATTCCTCTCGCGTCACCAGTTCCATGTTTTCCAGCGAAGACTTGAGTACTGCTTTGAAGTTCTGCTCAAGATCCGTCTGGGCATCTCGTAAACCATCGGGCATCACGCCCCGAACACTGGCGGCCAGATTTCTGGCCAGATCACTGATCATTTCTCTTTCCACGTTAACCTCTGCTCTAGTTGCCTCATTCAATGGCAAACACCGACAAAACCGCCCTGCTGTGGTGCATTACCCCGCAATTTCCTGGATATAAACCAGGCTACATCATCGAAACGGTGCCCCGTAATCTGCAAGCCCCTGAATTCCTGAAACTTAAAATTTCTGGCACGGAAACTGCTTTATACGCCAGGTCGCCGTCCAATAAAACTATCCAAATAGTGACGCCGGCATCAACTTATCGCAATACCTGTTAAGGGGGGAAACATGAAGAAAGGATTATCAGTGCTGCTGATATTGAGCACTATTGGTACTACCGTGGCCAATGCTGTCGAATACTCGGCCAATATCGGCTGGGCCAGCGAATATTTATATCGGGGAATCCCCCAGAATGATTCTTCTGCTTCATTTGGCTTTGATGCTGAACACGAGGGGTTCTATGCGGGTACCTGGGCGGCAGATGTCGGGCAGGGAGCAGAAGTCGATCTCTATTTCGGATACACAGGTGAAGTCAGGGATTTCACCTATGGGATCGGCGCAACCGGCTATTTCTACACTGACGATTTTGATGACACCTACAAAGAACTCAACCTGAGTCTCGGTTACGAATTTATCACCGCTGATGTCGCTATCGGCACCTGGGATGGTTTCGATGCGCCAACCCGGGACTACACGTTCCTTTCAATCACTGCCGAGCACGCAGGGTTTTATATTACAGGGGGAAGTTTCAGCCAGGATTTTGATGGTGAGTACCTAGAATTCGGCTACGGAACGGAAATAGCCACAGTGGACGTCGGAATTTCGTGGGTCTACGGCACCAGCAAACTGCTGGGGGGCAACAGCGACAACACGATCATTCTGACTGTCGGAAAGGGGTTTTCGTTTTCGAAGCAGTAATACTCAGGAGTTGATGAAAATGAAATTGATTACCGCAATTGTCAAACCGTTCAAGCTGGACGATATCCGACAGGCTGTTGCTGATATTGGTGTTCAGGGGATTACCGTTACCGAGGTAAAAGGCTTTGGACGACAGAGAGGCCATACCGAGCTCTATCGGGGTGCCGAGTATGTCGTGGACTTTTTGCCAAAAACAAAAATCGAGATGGCCGTCGATGAAAATATTGTTGATCAGGTAATAGAAGCCATTACCTCAGCAGCAAGAACCGGAAAAATTGGTGACGGCAAATTGTTTGTTACCAACCTGGAAGAAGTCATTCGCATTCGAACCGGTGAGACCGGCCCAGAGGCTGTTTGAGAGGCTGTTTAAGTAAATTACTGAATTTTAAGGAGTAAACGAAGTGGATGGAGTAATGGAACTCAGTTACGCCCTGGACACCTTCTATTTTCTGGTGTGTGGCGCACTGGTAATGTGGATGGCGGCAGGCTTCACGATGCTTGAAGCAGGGCTGGTTCGGGCGAAAAACACCGCTGAAATATTAACCAAGAATATCGGCCTGTATGCGATCGCCTGCATCATGTACATGATCTCCGGCTACGGCATCATGTACGGTGCCGGTAATGGCTGGCTGCCTGGTATCAGTATTCTTTCAGGTGCTGATAACAGTGTTGAAGCAGTATTGGCGGGCGGCGGCGACGCACCCTACTATTCCAATCTTGCCGATTTTTTCTTCCAGGTCGTATTTGTCGCCACGGCGATGTCGATTGTGTCGGGGGCTGTTGCCGAGCGCATGAAACTATGGGCATTTTTTGCATTTGCAGTCGTGCTCACCGGGTTCATTTATCCGGTACAGGGATACTGGAAATGGGGGGGAGGCTTCCTTGATGGAATAGGCTTCCAGGATTTTGCCGGATCTGGTGTCGTACATATGTGTGGTGCTGCTGCCGCGCTCGCTGGTGTGATGATACTGGGACCACGGAAGGGCAAGTACCGATCAGATGGAGGCGTGCAGGCCATCCCCGGCTGCAACCTTCCGTTGGCGACGCTGGGCATGCTGATTCTTTGGCTTGGCTGGTTCGGCTTTAATGGAGGATCACAGCTCACCCTTTCCAGTGTCGGCGACGCCAACGACGTCGCGCGAATATTCGTTAATACCAATATGGCGGCAGCAGGTGGACTGATAGCTGCACTACTGCTGGCCCGAATCTGGTTCGGCAAAGCAGACCTGACCATGGCGCTCAACGGTGCACTGGCCGGACTGGTGGCAATTACTGCGGAGCCCCTGACACCCACACCACTGCTGGCGACATTCATCGGTATCGTGGGCGGCCTGATTGTGGTACCAACAATTGTCATGATGGACAGGAAATTCAAAATTGATGATCCGGTAGGTGCAATTTCTGTTCACGGCATCGTCGGCATCTGGGGATTGCTTGCCGTTGTGATCAGTAACCACGAACCCGGAATCCTGACACAACTGGGCATCCAGCTCATCGGCATTACCGTGATATTTACCTGGGTGTTTGGTACCAGCTTCGCCCTGTGGAAACTCATTGATTCTGTAGTCGGTATTCGCGTGTCAGAAGAAGAGGAATACGAAGGTGTCGACATCGGTGAATGCGGGCTTGAAGCCTACCCTGAATTCGCCGAGGCACCGGAGTAGATAAAACCGAAGTATGTAAAATTGGCCATAAACAGTGCCCACGGAATACACAAAATCTTTTTGTTATTCAATGTATTACAACTACTCTGCGAACGTGAACCCGGTCAACGCAATTTGAAACCATAAGGTGGCATAATTCCGGGTCATATGGGATTGGCGGACAGTGTCCGTCAATCCCGATTCCACAGAGGATGCCAATCATGAAACTCCCGAATCGTTGTGCCGTTATCCCGGCCAGCAGATTGTTCTCGGTCGGTTTGCTGTCAGGATTATTGATGTGCCTGCCTGCCGGAGCCCAGGAATCGAGCGTCTACAAATGGGTCGATGAAAATGGAACACCTCATTACACCGACATCCCGCCGGCAACAGGGGAAGCTGAACAGCTTGCTATAAGCTCCAGACGAACAGACAAGGACGCTGTTCAATCTCTGCTGGCCAATCGAGCAGAAGCGAGTGAAGCAGCAAGAAAAAGCGCGGTGCGACAAGCTGAAGATGCTGCTATCGAGAAGGGAGAACAAGCAGAGCTCGCAAAACAGCGTCAGGCAAACTGTGAACAGGCGCGCCGTACACAGCAAAAATATTACGATGCATTTAAACTCTACAAACTCGATGCTGACGGCGAGCGTGTATATCTGACCGACACGGAGCTTGATGCTGCACAAGTAGAAGCAGGTAATGCGGTTTTGGAGTGGTGTGGCGAGTAACCCCTTGTCCGGGCCAGACAGCCAGGCCAGCCCGGATTCTTTCTACCTGCCCGATCTTTGTACGCCACTGGCGGTACTGGGGGTGGTACTGATTTCGGAGCTGGGTGCCATTGTTCTCACACTGGCAGGTGAAGCGAGCTGGGCGCTTTTCTTTGGTGAACTGGCCCGAACATCCCTTCTTTTCCTCTGGATGGGCCTGACCACCGCCGCTTTACTGTGCAGGATCCGATTCTGGCTGGCGGGATTTTCTACGCCCGTTGCGACAATCCTGACGATACTGGCTGTTTCCCTGAACATTGTGCTGGTTTCCGAAATAATCTACTGGCTGGGATACCTCTGGGAACCACCGGTCACCGGAGATGCAACTGGATGGTTCCCGTCTAATCACCTCTTTTTCCTGTCGAGAAATATTGCGGTGGGGATTATTATTATTTCCCTGGCTCTGCGCTATTTCTATATCAATGACCAATGGCAGAAGAACGTAGAACGTGAAGCCGAGGCGCGGATACAGGCACTGCAGGCGCGGATACGACCACACTTTCTTTTCAACAGCATGAATACAATCGCTGCACTGACACGAACCAACCCCGCAGCTGCGGAAGAAGCCGTGGAAGACCTCGCAGATTTATTCAGAGCCTCACTCAATGTTTCCGACAAGAATACGGTCATCAGGCAGGAGCTCGAAACCACGCGAATATACCAGCGTATGGAGCAACAAAGGCTGGGTGAGCGACTGATCGTACAGTGGGATATTGATGGACTTCCGATGAGCGCACGGATACCGGCACTTACCATCCAGCCACTGCTGGAAAATGCCATCTATCATGGCGTGGAACTATTGTCGGAACCCGGGGTAGTGACAATCAAAGGAAAAGTGGATGATAAAATGGTCTATGTGACTGTTTCAAACCCTGTAACCCGCTCAGGAGCTTCGTCGCAACGATCCGGCAACAACATGGCGATGACCAACATCCATGAGCGACTGAAACTGGCATTTGGTCACCGGGCCAGTCTGGAGGTAACGGACACCGGTGAAAACTATCAGGTCACTATCGGCTTTCCCTACACGGATTGATCCATGACAACAGCAGTATGCAAAGTTCTGGTTACCGATGACGAGCCTCACGCCAGGGAGAGGCTGTGCAGATTACTTGATGAGCAAAGTGAATGGCGGGTAGTCGGTGAGGCCGGACACGGGCATGAAGCTCTGGAGCTATGCAAACAGCTGCGCCCGGATATATTACTGATGGATATCCGTATGCCGGAAATGGATGGCATCGAAGCTGCCCGCCACCTGGCCACACTGGATTCCGGCCCTGCTGTTATTTTCACAACAGCTTATGACCAATACGCCATAGAAGCCTTCGAGGCACGCGCCATCGGCTACCTGCTCAAGCCGGTACGTCGTGAACGACTGTTCGACGCCCTGCGCCATGCATCCCGACTGGGAAAACAAGCGCTGCGACAGCTGGCCACAGAATCAGCGGCGCCAACCCGGAGTAATATCTGCGTTCGCAACGGAGAAAACCTGAAGTTGATTCCTGTCGATCAGATACTTTCTATTCAGGCAGATCAAAAATATGTTCGGGTATGTCATCGTAATGGTGAAGACCTGCTCGATGAGTCATTGAAGAACCTCGCCGCTGAATTTGGAGATATGTTTATTCGTACCCACCGAAACGCCCTGGCAGCAGTTGCCTACCTGGAACGGCTGGAAAAATGTAGCGACGGTGGATATGAACTTTGGCTGCAGCATTCCCGGCAGCCTCTGCCCGTGAGCCGGAGACACCTCACGAACCTCAGACAGCAGCTCAAAACCGGGACTTGATACTGCTGACAGCTCGTGGATCATCGAAATTTACTACTACAACCGGCTGATCACTGGCAAAATAAGCTGTGTTTAGCGGCAAGATGACGTCATGAATCATGAATGACACACAAAACCCCGGCTCAGCTGAACCGGATGCTCCCGATAACCGTTCAGAGAACAATGATCCCCTTTCGGGTAAAGGCTCTGCGACAGGTGATACTGCATCCGGCGAACCGCCGAAGGTCGAACCTGAAAGCAGCCAGAGAAAAAACGGGCTCAGGAATTCACTGCTCCTGCTGGGAGTTATCGCCCTGATTGCCGCTGCTGGCGGTTTCTACTGGATTCAGCAGAAAGACCGGGCAGACGACCTGGAACAGGCCATCAACAGCCTTGGCGATGAAGTACAGCAGCAGGCAGCTGAAATGGGCCGGCTTGAAACACAACTCGAAGCGCTCCGCGCAGAGTCTGGCCGGGCTAATTCCGCCACCAGCCAACTCACCAGCAGTATCGGTCGCCAGGGTCGCCAGATCGAAGAACTGCCTCTGCGGATTGGCCGGCTGGAACGGGCCGTAGACAACCTGCCGAACATTGAAAACGGTGCCCGGCGCAGCTGGGCGCTGGCGGAAGCTGCCTACTATATGCAAATCGCCAATGCCCAGGCATCTCTGGTCGGCAACACAGATGGCGCACTAAAGGCTCTGCTGCTGGCCGATGCAACGCTGCGTGATCTGGCCGATCCGGCTCTGGCGCCGGTACGCGCAACGCTGAGCGATGAAATCACGCAGCTCAGGGGAACTCCTGGCATGGATACCGAAGGGGTCGTGCTCACTTTGCAAAGCATGGTGCGTCAGCTCCCCGAATTGCCACTGAAAAATACCGTGCCCGACAGTTTTGGCAGGGATAGCGATATTGCCAATGATGAAGATTCGGGAATGGCAAGAGCCGCACGAGTGATACGGGAGGCCTTTTCCAGCATTGTCAGCATCAAACCCAGTGAACAGACAAGCACACCTCTGCTATCAGCTGAAGAAAATCAGCTCCTGATCCAGAACCTTGGCCTGGAAATCAAGCTGGCGCAGTTAGCGCTGTTGCGCAATGAACCCAGAGCCTATCGACAGGCCCTGAGCAATGTACGAGCAAGCCTGGTCGGCTATTTCGATACCGGCGCTGCACGTGTACAGGCGACTATCAGCACCATTGATAACCTCAGATCAGCAGATTTTTCGCCCGAAACACCGGATGTTTCCGGTTCGTTGACACTATTGCGCCAGCTCGGCGGTGAGGCGGCACTACCGTGAGACTCGGCCTGCTGATTATTGTATTCCTGGCCATAGGCTCAATAGCGACTCACTTCCTGCTGGAGGATAACGGCTATGTGCTGATCAATTTCAGGGGCTACGCCATTGAAATGTCAGTTCCGATTCTGGTTTTCCTGCTGGCTGTCTGCTACCTGATGCTGCGCTTCATCGTCCGCCTTTGGCAGGTACCACGACAACTTGGCGAGGCTGCCAACCGGATGCGGGATCGGCGTGCCGGACAGCAGGCAACCAAAGGATACATCGCACTGGCCGAAGGAAAAATTGCCAAGGGGGAACGCCTGCTCACCAAAGGTGCACGGCGAAGTGATACAGCATTATTAAACTACCTGGCTGCTGCCAGATCAGCACAGATGCAGGATGATTCAGAACGGCGCGACAACTGGCTGAAAATGGCTTACGAGCAGGAGCCTGCAGCCACCAATGCCGTGTTACTCACCCAGGCAGAGCTCCAGCTACAGGCGGGTGAAATTGAACAGGCGCTCGCCAGCCTGAGCCGGATCCTCGAAGATAACCCTGATCACGGCCAGGCACTGAAATTATTGGCCGGCTTGCATGAGCAAAGAGAAGACTGGCCGGCATTGGAAAAAATCCTTCCTGCATTGCGCAAGAAAGGTTCGCAGCCAGCAGACAAGCTGGAATCATGGACAGTCAAGACCTATGCGGGCCTGCTCCGTACCGGGGGAACCGATCGGGCAGCAATCGAAGCATGCTACCAGCGTATTCCCCGAGCCCTGCGCAAGAATCTGACCCTGATAACGGCCAGGGTTCGGGCATTGATCAAATGCGGTGAAACCGATCTGGTTGAAGGAGAGATTCGCAAGGCGCTCAAGAACCAGTGGGATGAAACCCTGATCCTGCTTTACGGTGAGCTTGATACTACAGATCCCGCAACTCACCTGCGGCGTACCGAAGCATGGCTCAACGATCGTCCAGAGGATCCGATGCTACTGTTGACCGCAGGCAGGGTATGCCTGCGCAACCAGCTATGGGGAAAAGCCCGCAGTTACCTGGAATCCAGCCTGGCCATTCGCCCGATACCCGCAGCTTATAACGAACTCGGCCAGCTGATGCTCAAGACGGGTGAGCCCGATGCTGCGACCGACGCTTTCCAGCAGGGTCTGTCGCTGATTCACGGCACGACACTCACCACGCCACAATTAAAAGCAGACACTCCTGACTGAACAGGCCGGGGCTCAGGGCTGGCTACGCTTGCTCTTCAGCCACTTTAGCAGCGGCTCCCACTCTTCCCAGTCCGGCCATGCAAGGTACTCAGGGAGTTCGCATACACCCAGACCCCGCGTATAAGCCCGAATGTAGTTCTGGGCTTCTCTAAATGCGGCGACGTAGGGGACCCGGAGCTTGTCCAGATACTCGTCGAGTTCATCGAAAATCAACGTATTCATGCGCACCCGGTTAGCTATCACAGCGACTTTCGCCTGCTTGCGCTCTACTTTGCCAACCTGCTTGAGCTCCGTGATGAACCTGCCGGCTGCTTGAATATCAATACTGGAAGGCAGTATCGGCACAATAATCGTATCCGAATGCCTGACCAGATCAGTCAGCTCCTTGCCCTGGACGCGTGCCGGTGCATCTACGATGACCACCTCAGAATTACGCGGCAGGTGCTTCATGCCTTCTGCAGCACCATTTACGGCGATTACGGCCGGGCGAGAAGCAGGGCGCCGGTCCACCCAGTCCAGCGAAGAAGCCTGCGGATCGTAATCCACAATGGCAACCTTCTTGTCCTGTGTCGCGTAATATGCGGCAAGGTTGGTCGCTATGGTGCTTTTTCCACAACCACCTTTTGAATTGAGCACTATAATGTGACGCATGATCCGGTTCCCTTGCCTTGCAACAAAGAAGTAAATTTAGCTGCCAATTTAACAAAATACAATGCCCGCAATGATCTCCTTTACGAAAATGCATGGCCTGGGAAATGATTTCCTGGTGGTGCGCGCACAGGACAAGCAACCACCTGATCCGCAGATCATTCGCAGACTGGCTGATCGCAGAACCGGAATCGGGTTTGATCAGTTGCTTTGGCTGGAACCCGCCAGAAACCCGCAAGCTGACATTTTTTATCGCAATTTTAATGCTGACGGGAGTCCTGCCGAGCAATGCGGCAATGGCGCCCGGTGTATTGCGCGCTATTTGAGCAATAGCGATGATCAATCGCTGCTGCTCGAGCATCAGGGAGGCCTCGCTCAGGCGCATGTCACCCCGGATGGCCAGGTCTCGATCGAACTGGGAGTACCCGAATTCAGACCCGATTACGTTCCTTTCAAGGCGCCGGTTCAGCAACCCGCTTATCAGGTAACTGCTGACGATACCGAAGTGGAGCTCAGGGTTGTCTCCATCGGAAACCCCCATGCCGTACTACAGGTTGATGACGTTTCCAGAGCTCCGGTGGCGACACTGGGCCCGCTTCTGGAAAACCACGAGCTGTTTCCAAACCGTGCTAACATCGGTTTTATGCAAAGGGTCAGCCCTGACCTGATTCGCCTCCGGGTATATGAACGAGGCGTGGGGGAAACACAGGGCTGTGGAACCGGAGCCTGTGCGGCAGTTGTTACCGGGATTAAGTCTGAACAACTCGCCAGCCAGGTTGTTGTAGAAATGCCGGGCGGCAAGCTAATTGTCCGTTGGAATGGTGCCGGCACACCGGTATGGCTGACTGGGGAAGCCGTCACGGTGTTTGAGGGAACAGTCGATATATGAGCATACTCAAGCAGCAACACAGTGAAATAGAAGAAGTTTCTGAAGAATCTGTCACCGGGTATCTTCTCGCTCATCCGGATTTTTTCGAAAATCATCTGGCACTTCTTTCGGATCTCCAGCTACCGCACCGAACCGGCGGCCCGGCGATCTCTCTGGTCGAACGGCAGGTATCGGTACTAAGACAGCAGAATCTGAAGCTGGAGCGCAAACTGCGTGAGTTTGTTGATGTTGCGCGCAGCAATGATGATCTGGCCGGTAATATTCATAAGCTGGCGCTGTTGCTGCTAAAAGCCAGATCACGTGAAAATGTGCTGGAGATTGTTGAAGGGCAGCTACGAACAGCATTTGGTGCTGATCAGCCTGTGCTGGTTTTGTTCGACAGCGTGCCCGATATCAACAATATTGCGGGGCGCTTTCTGCGCATTATCCCCCGGGACGATCCGGCTATTGGGCCTTTCAAAACATTTCTGCAAACCGATACACCACGTTGCGGACGAGTACGAGATGCGCAGCGAGAATTTTTATTTAGCGCTGACAATATTGAAATCGGTTCTGTCGCCCTGGTGCCGCTCGGCAGAAAAGCAGAGGTTGGTTTTCTGGCCGTCGGCAGCCATGACGCAGATCATTTTCACCCCGGGAAAAGCATCGATTTTCTGACACGGCTCGGAGAACTGATTGGCTGTGCGCTGAAAAATTTCTAGACGGAAACCCAATAATGCAATCCGGCGAGTGGCAGCACGTCGAGCAATTCCTTGATCACCTGAGGCTTGAGCGCCGCTTTTCGCCCCACACTCTCACTGGATACCGGCGGGATCTTGTCTGTCTTGCAGAGTATTGTGACCAGCAGGGGGTAGAGCAGTGGGCAGACCTGCAAGCCCATAACCTGCGCGGGTTTGCCGCCAGGCTACATGCTTCGGGGCTGAGGCCGAGTAGCATCCAGAGACGGCTATCCGGTAGTCGCAGTTTCATGAATTACATGATCAGGGAACGCCTGATCAGCCATAACCCGGCGGACAATGTCACCGCACCCAGGTCCCGTCGACCACTACCGAATACACTGGATGTTGATCAGATGGCACACCTGCTGAAGATGCCTGGTGACGATCCGGTGACCACCCGGGACAGAGCGATGATGGAACTGCTGTATTCATCGGGATTACGGCTGGCGGAGCTGGTCAGTCTGAACCC
The DNA here is from genome assembly GCA_024277915.1 of Gammaproteobacteria bacterium. GTDB lineage: Bacteria > Pseudomonadota > Gammaproteobacteria > Steroidobacterales > JAJRUG01. The sequence continues at coordinate 41,596 of JAJRUG010000101.1, read as the reverse complement.
GGATGATGTTGACCTTACGGACGGCACTGTCAGGGTAACCGGCAAGGGCAATAAAACCCGCATTGTGCCAGTAGGACGTTTGGCACGGAAGGCGATACGAAGCTGGCTGAAACAACGCGGCGCCCTGGCCGCCACCGACCAGACTGCTTTATTCGTCGGGGTGCGAGGAAAACGGATCAGTCCACGCTCGGTTCAGGCACGCGTCAGGCATTGGGCTATCAAATCCGGTATCGGCCAGCGCGTCTACCCTCATTTGTTTCGTCACAGCTTTGCCACCCATCTGCTTGAGTCGGGTAGCGACCTGCGCGGCGTGCAGGAATTGCTTGGGCACTCGGATATCAGCACCACTCAAATCTATACACACCTTGATTTTCAGCATCTAGCCCAGATATACGATAAGGCTCACCCGAGAGCCCGAAAACAAAACAAATAGCACAGATAGAGAATTCAGACTATGGAACAATTCAGAGGCACTACGATCGTTTCTGTCCGACGGAACGGTATTGTCGCGATTGCCGGCGATGGACAGGTCTCGATGGGTAACACCATTGTCAAAGGAAATGCCCGCAAAGTAAGACCCCTGGCCGAGGGTCGTATAATCGCCGGCTTTGCCGGGGGTACGGCTGATGCTTTTACGCTGTTTGAGCTGTTTGAAGCAAAGCTTGAGCAATATGGCAATCTCAGCCGGGCGGCGATTGAACTGGCGAAAGACTGGCGCACAGACCGGCGGCTGCGGCGGCTGGAAGCACTGCTGTTAGTAGCAGACAAGGAAAGCTCGCTGATTATTTCCGGCAATGGTGACGTGATTCAGCCGGAAGATGATCTGATGGCGATCGGGTCGGGTGGGCCATTTGCCCAGGCGGCGACTCGTGCCTTGCTGGATAACACTGATCTGTCGGCTCCGGAAATTGTTGAGAAGGCCTTGCGGATTGCGGCGGGGATTTGTGTATACACGAATGAGAGCATTGTTGTTGAGACTTTAGAGGATTAGGGGTTTTAGAAGAGATGTCACAGATGACACCACGGGAAATTGTTCAGGAACTGGACAAGCATATTATCGGGCAGAATCAGGCGAAGCGGGCAGTGGCGATTGCGCTGCGGAATCGCTGGCGACGGATGCAGGTTGATGAAGAGCTGCGTAACGAGATCACGCCGAAGAATATTCTGATGATGGGGCCGACAGGGGTTGGTAAAACTGAAATTGCGCGGCGGCTGGCGAGATTGGCGAAAGCACCCTTTATCAAGGTTGAGGCAACCAAGTTTACCGAGGTTGGATATGTTGGCAGAGAAGTCGATAGCATTATTCGGGACCTTATGGATGCGGCGGTCAAGCTGACGCGCGAGACAGAAATGGAGAAGGTGCAGCACCGGGCTGAGGATGCGGCGGAGGATCGTATTCTGGATATTCTGTTGCCACCTGCTGCGACGGAGCCCGGGGTTGAATCGGACCAGCCTGACTCTGACACCCGGCAGAAGTTTCGGAAGAAGCTGCGTGAAGGTGATCTTGATGACAAGGAAATAGAAATTGAGGCGCAGGTAGCTTCTGTTGGTGTGGAAATCATGGCGCCTCCCGGGATGGAGGAAATGACCAGTCAGTTGCAGGGGATGTTCCAGAATCTGGCGGGCACAAAGAAACGCAAGCGGAAGCTGAGAATCAAGGATGCCTTCAAGCTGCTGGTTGAGGAGCAGGCGGCACGGCTGATTGATGAGGATGAAATCAAGCTGACGGCGCTGGAAAATGTAGAACAACACGGCATTGTGTTCATTGACGAAATGGACAAGGTAGCGCGGAGTACCAGCACAGCTACTGCCGATGTATCCAGAGAGGGCGTGCAACGCGATCTTTTGCCCCTGGTCGAAGGATGCACAGTCAGCACCAAGTACGGCATGGTCAAGACAGATCACATTCTGTTTATCGCATCGGGTGCGTTCCATGCAGCGAAACCGTCGGACCTGATCCCGGAATTGCAGGGGCGATTTCCAATACGGGTAGAGCTGGATGCGCTGACAACCGCTGATTTCATTCGTATCCTGACAGAGCCGGATGCCTCGCTAAGTGAACAGTATTCAGCGCTGATGTCCACCGAAGGCGTGGCACTGAATTTCGATGAATCAGGTATCAAGTGTATTGCCGAGATTGCCTTCCGGGTGAACGGGCAAACCGAGAATATCGGGGCCCGCCGTCTGCATACGGTTCTTGAGCGATTACTGGACACCATCTCGTTTGAGGCGTCTGATAGCAGTGGACAATCAGTCACTGTGGATGCAGGGTATGTGGATGAGCATTTGGGTGAACTCCTCAAGGACGAAGACCTCAGTCGTTATATCCTGTAGCAGGTATCGTGGTGAACGATAAGTCGGCCGGGCAATCAGCAGATTCGACCCATTTCGGGTATGAAACAGTTTCTGTTGCCGAAAAAGCCGGCCGGGTTCGCGATGTCTTTGAGTCTGTCGCACCTAAATATGACCTGATGAACAACCTGATGTCGATGGGGATGCACCGACTGTGGAAGCGATTTGCACTGGGGCAGACAGGTTTGCGCCCCGGTCAGCTGGCACTGGATGTGGCCGGCGGTACCGGTGACATGACTGCCGGGATGAGCCGGCAGGTCGGGCCCAAAGGGTGTGTTTTTCTGACCGATATCAATGCTTCTATGCTTGCCCAGGGTCGGCGGCGGCTGATTGATCGCGGCATTATCGGCAACATCGCAATGGTGCAGGTCAACGCGGAAAAGCTGCCCTTCAAGGATGATAGTTTTCACTGTATTACCATCGCTTTCGGGCTACGCAACGTCACCGATAAACCGGCAGCATTGAAATCCATGAGAGCTGCCCTGAAACCGGGCGGCAGACTGCTGGTGCTGGAGTTTTCCAAGCCGGTTATGGATGCCATCACGCCGTTATATGACCTGTACTCTTTCAAGATCCTCCCGATGCTGGGCGGAATCGTGGCAGATGATGCAGACAGCTATCGCTACCTGGCTGAATCTATTCGTATGCACCCGGATCAGGAAGCCATGCTGGGGTTGATGAACGAAGCAGGCCTTGAGGACAGCAGGTATCATAACCTCAGCGGTGGCATCGTCGCGCTTCATATTGGATACAAGTATTAGTTCCCAGTGATCACCAAAGCCCTTTTACAGCCTGTCGAGGCAATGCTCAATCGTAGTCTCGGACAATCGAGTACTGCTGTTGCACTTTGTTCGGCACTGGATGGCCGTGTGATCAATCTCTCTGTTGAAGGCCTTGCTCTCGATTGTTACCTCTCTGCAGCAGACGAGTGTTTGACCATAACGCCAGGCCGGGCTGATACGGCGGATGCGACGATCTCCGGCGGCATTTCCGGAATGCTTAAACTGCTGGGCGATGATCCGGCAGCAGTCCTGAAAAGCGGGGCAGTACAACTTTCCGGCGATATTGAAATCGCTACCCGATTTAGCGAGCTTTTGTATCAGGCCCGGCCTGATCTTGAAGAGGAATTATCACACTGGGTAGGGGATGCTGCAGCTTTCAGGATTGGTGACTTCATGCGGCTATTTGCTGATCAGTCACGCAAGACCCGATCCGTTTTTGAGCAACAATTCGGCGAATTTCTTCATAAAGGCGGCGAGAAAACACCGACTCGTGCTGAAGCGGAAGCATTTTACGAAGAAGTCGATGAGCTGAGCAATGCCGTAGCGCGGGCTGAGGCACGATTAAACCAGCTGAAGGCAGAAAAACGGGCCAAATGAAAAGAATCCGTTTACTGCTAAGGCTGCTCACAATCCAGCGAGTGCTGGTACGCCATGGTCTGGATGAATTTATCTCATCGACACACCTGTATCGTCCGCTCAAGTACCTTTTCTACCTGTCACCAGCTGTCTGGTTTTCGCGAAGCGAGAGAAGCAAGCCTCGTGGCGTGCGGATTCGTGAAGCACTCGAGGAGCTTGGGCCGATCTTCGTAAAATTCGGCCAGTCACTGTCAACCCGGCAGGATTTGCTACCGCCCGATATCGGGATTGAGCTTGCCAAATTGCAGGATAAAGTCCCGCCATTTTCCAGCGAGCAGGCACTTGAGATCGTTGCCCAGGCATATAAGCGCCCCGCTGAAGAAGTTTTTGCAGGGTTTCAACCTGAAGCACTTGCTGCAGCATCAATCGCACAGGTGCACAGGGCCCGATTGCACAGCGGCGAAGACGTCGTCGTCAAGATCCTGCGGCCGAATGTCAGGGAGCATATCGAGCGGGATCTGGAAGTCATGTACGCGATTGCGAAACTCGCCTATCGCTACTGGAGTGACGGCTGGCGCCTGCGGCCTGTAGAACTGGTTGAAGAATACGAAATGACCGTTCTCAATGAACTGGACCTGATGCGTGAAGCCGCCAACGCCGCACAACTGCGCCGCAATTTCAGTGGATCCAATCAGATATACGTCCCCGAAGTCTATTGGGACTTCTGCAGGCCTGATGCGATGGTGATGGAATTCATTGAGGGCATTCCAATCAGTGATATGGATGCACTGCGCGATGCCGGCACCAATATTCCCTTGCTGGCCGAGAATGGCGTGGAAATATTTTTCACCCAGGTGTTCCGCGACAATTTTTTTCATGCCGATATGCACCCCGGCAATATTTTTGTTGATGTGAGTGACCCGGATAACCCACGCTACGCAGCAATTGACTTTGGCATTGTAGGAACGCTGGATGACAAGGACCGCCGCTATCTGGCTGAAAACTTCCTGGCCTTCTTTGAACGGGACTACAACAGGGTCGCACGCTTGCATGTGGATTCGGGCTGGGTGCCCCCCGATACCCGGGTAGCAGAACTGGAATCGGCAGTACGGACTGTGTGTGAGCCAATTTTCAACAAGCCGCTCAAGGATATTTCCTTTGGTAACGTGCTGCTGCAGTTGTTCAAAGCCGCCCGGCAGTTCGATGTCCGGATCCAGCCGCAGCTGATGCTGTTGCAAAAGACCCTGGTCAATATCGAGGGCCTGGGCAGGGAAATGTATCCTGAGCTGGATCTGTGGGAAACAGCACAGCCGGTACTGAAACGATGGATGACGGAGCAGTCCGGGCCCGTTGCGACCGCCAAGCGTGTGCGTGCCGACCTGCCGGATGTCCGCTATGTAATGCAGCACTTGCCCGCTGCCGCACGACGACTCGTGGGTCAGGTGCTGGAACCGCCAAAAAGCGGTGCGCCCGCCAAACCAGAGGATGACTACCCGCACCGCATTCGGCGCTACACCGGAATGTCGGGCGCAGCAGTGCTCCTGAGTGGCGCTATCCTGATCGGTCTCGCTGCAGAGCCGCAATGGCTGGGACGCATCATGGCAGTGACCGGGCTGTTGATGCTCTGGATGGGCCGCCCGCGACAACGCGACAGCCGGTAGATCAGTCCGATAGTCTTACACTAACGGGATATCTGCAGTTAAACTGCGCAGCCATTCCGGTTTCACTCATCTGGGAACTGCCATCATGAAAAAAACACCCATACTGCTGCTGATAATGCTGACTTCCGTCACTTTTGGTGCAGGTGCCAGTTCGACAACGCAGCAAGTCATTCCATTACCAGCCGGTGTATCAGTTCATCAGCTCGATAACGGCCTTGAAGTGGTGCTGATCGAAAACAAGGCACTACCGATGACCGGTGTAAACGTAGCCGTCAAGGTGGGTTCCGCCTACGAGAATTTTTCGACCAGCGGCATGAGTCACATGCTCGAACACCTGCTGTTCAATGGTACGACGAGCCGCACCCAGAAACAGCTCTATGAGGATGTAGACAAGATTGGCGCCTACAACAACGCCAATACCGGCTACTTCTCGACCAATTACATGATGGTCACTCCGGCTGACAAGATTGAGCAGGGCATGGAGCTGCAGGCCGATATGTTATTCAACTCCATCATGCCCGCCGAAAAGTACGAGAAAGAGAAGGGGATCGTCCTTGAAGAGATCGCCATATCGATCAACAAGGCACCCTCCCAGCTCGAGAGAAACCTGCTTTCTGTTCTTTACCCTGGTCACGCATTGTCACTGCCGACATTAGGCACATACGAGACCATCAAGACCAATGAGCTGGAAACTGTAGTCGCGTACTACGAGAACTTTTATGTCCCGAACAACATGATCCTCAGCATTGTCGGCAATTTCGACTCTGCAGAAATGCTCAAGCTCGCCGAGCAGTACTACGGCAAGGCGAAACCAGGGAAAGTTATGTACGAGGACAATGAAAACTGGCGTACAGGCATGCAGTCGTTGCGCAGCGGTATTGCGCCGGCTCCTCTTAATAACAGGTTCTATGGTGGTGACAAAACCCGTTTGCAGCTTATCTACAAACTGGATGGCAAGCTGTCCGGAGACTATTTTTCTGTGCTAACCGAGGCTGCAAAGCCGGTGCAAGACAAGCTTCGTGAAGAACTGGATGGCAAGTTCCCGAAAGCTGTGCGCACTGTAGTGATTTCTGCTCTGCCCTCACCCGTGCAAAGTTATCTGAAGGTCGATGTCACACTGGAGGACGATACCCGTCTGGAAGATATCGGCGCCTGGTTACAGGATCAGCTATCCCGGAGCCGGTTCAAAATCACCGGCAAAGAGGCGGCCGCCCTCGCAACCAGAAACAGGCTTGGGTTTCTGCTGAACATCGAGAAGCCGCACATGTTCGGAATCATGAATTCACAGACCTTTGCGACCTCCGGGATTGATGACGTACTGGAAGAGTTCCATCAGAAAGACCTTACGGCAGAAGTAGCTGCCGTGAATGCTACCCGGCTTGATCATCCTGTTGTCGTGGTACAGCAGCCCAACCCGGCTCCTGCTCATTCTGGCCAGCAGGAAGCTTCCGGCACAACGCTCCACCAGAATCCTGATACCGGCCTGTCGCTGACGGTCAAACAAACTCCGGATGGAAAGCTGCTGGCACTGCATGTCCTGGTCAAGCATAAATCAGCACTGGAATCGCGCTATGGCAAGGATATCGCCTGGGTATTGCACGACATGCTTGGCACACAACTCAAGGAGTTTTTCAGCCAGGAACCGGCCAGCCGATATGGAGTAAAAATCAAGGCCAACGACTATGCCTTCCTGCCCATGGATGACATCTACATGCACCGGGATTTCGGCTACATCAGGGCGGAAGCCATCGCTATCGATGTGCCTGACGCGCTGCAACTCCTGGTGAGCCAGATTCAGGATTTCAAACCCACCAAAGCCGCATTCGAGAAATCCATGCAGGCACTGAAGCGCAGTAAATTCTCGATGGGCGGCGAGAAAGCACAGGCGCTGTTTACCAGCACCTACAAGGAGCAGGTGTATGCGCCCAGAACATACGAGATTTCAGAACAGGCACCGACTTTTGAGGCATTGCAGGAGTTTGGCGCACGTTATCTGGCTGCTGAAAATATTATTTACTCGGTAGTGTCACCACAGAGTGCAGATGAAGTGATCCGGGTCTTTGATGAAACCATTCAGTCTGACAGCGCACCATCATCCGAGTCTTTTCTGGTTGACGACCTGCAGCTTAATTCGATCGATGCACCGGTTTCCCTGTCTCTGGAAGGTGGCGGAAAACAGTCATACCTGTTCTGGGGATACACAAAGGACCTTGAGCCTGATGATGTAGCGCCGCTGCAGGTACTGTCACTGATGATGCGTGACCAGATAGTATTCGATGTCCGCGAGAAACAGGGCCTGGCCTATCGTATGAGTGTCGGCATGGAGATTCATGGTAACCGGGTAATGGCGTATCTCAACATGGGCACAAGGCCGGAGAATATCGAGATACTGTTGCCGCAGATGGAGAAGCTGTTCTCTGCCGACTACCTGAACAACACGGATCAGGACAACCTGGACAGGTTGATCAACAAGCACCTGGGCAGAATGGCGTTCCAGCGACTGTCCAGTGCAAATCAGGGATACTACGCGGCACATTCACTATATTTTTACGGTGACATCAACTACGACAGTGACCTGCTGGTGAAGCTTGCTGCCGTAACAGTTGATGACATCCAGCGTGTCGCTCGGAAATACCTGCAACCGGAAAATACCTGGCAAATAGTGGTTCGTTAGGCAGTATCCAGACAGGGCATCATTTCTGCGACAGAAAATAGCTGATGATATCCGTCGAAGTGACAATGCCAACAAGGTTCTGAGCCTCGTCCACCACAGGTACTGCATGCCGGGCACCGGTCGTCAGCGCCCGCGCTGCATCCCGCACGGTACTGTCGTTGGGAATCGTCACCAGTTCCTTGTGCATGATTTGCGAGATCTGGAAATGTTGATTGATATATGTATCCAGATCCCCATGGGAATTATGGGGTTGAAATCCGAACTCCAGAAGGTCGGTTGTACTGATAATACCAACCAGTCGGCGACCATCCACAACCGGAAGGTGATGCAGGTTGCCATCAGTCAGTGCCGCACGCGCATCACTAATCTGCTGATTCAGCTGAACTGAACGGGGATGAGGTGTCATTACCTCTGCTACGGGCGCATCTTTTTTCATCGGGTATCCTCCTATGGAGCATCATCGATGCAAATCGATTAATTCAACGTAGCATGCTAAATAGAAATAGCCATCAGGAGATACCGAGACAGTTAGTCCGTGCCGATTATTGCTCTGTTGTTAGTTAGCCTGCTTTACTCCGCATCCATCCAAGCAATCCCAATGCCGACCCAAACAACCAAAATGCCGCTGGCACCGGGATCGTTGCCGTCGTCAGCGCAATCTCATAAATCGAGCCACCATTACCCTGCTGAATCGTCAGCAACAGGCTGTCACCACCACCTGGCGTCACAGAACCATCGAGCTGATAACGAGTGCCGTCGAGGCTTAATATACTGATCAGACCACAAAGCGGACCTGAACCTGTTCCCGGGCCAGCCGCACCATAGCATTTGGTGTCATCACCCGCATCGATGAAAGTGCTGAAGGTTGCGAAATCAGCGATGATTGCGGGTGATGCCTCGACCTGGAAACCCGCAAAGCCGGGGGTATTGTCGGTCGCCGGGGTTGTAATGTTTAAGAAAATACCGGCCGGGCTCAGCGTACTGTCAGTCACCACCGTGGTTTCGCGTGGATCGCCAGCCAGGATCACTAACTGCATATCCGGAAGCTGAAGATCAAGTTGCGTAATCGTCGTGCCATCAAACTCGATCGTTCCGGAACCCGGCCCAAAAGAGGTGACGGCGATATTGCGCGGGTTCAGGTCCGGATCACCGCCGAAGAACAGACTCCCATCTGGCGTTAATGCGCCATCGAAGGTCGCGCTGTACAAATCAACGATTTGTGCGCTGACAATTACTGCCGCTTGCACACTAAAAGACGTCACCAAAAAAATAGCGGCAACTCCCAAACGAATCCCGAATGATTTGGTCATCACATCCTCTGTTCTATTTTTTTCACGTACTGTTAATGTGTCGCTAGCGGCCATAATGGTTCTCCCCAACAGGCAAGAAAAAAGTCTGGTACAGGTAGTTGACAATTTATTTTTTTACGCCAGTTGAAGGTGCGTCATCAAGTTGGCGTTACTATAAATCTAGCAGATTGAACCAGCTGTTGCACTACGTCAATCTGCGGAGCAGCAGATTATGTTAAGCGGAATCTATGCCGACACCAAGACTATAAAGACATTATACAGTTACTGCGATGCAATAGCCTCGAGGACTACACGCCATTGCTTCAGTTTTTGCTCAAAAGACATAGCTGCGTTGGCGGGGCTGGTAGACGGTAAAGAGTGACAAGACGGTTGTATGACCTGATCAAGTTTTGGCACTACTTTGCGCTGATAGAGCTGTGTCGCTTTTTTACCATTGCAAAACACATCTGTTATCGAAACATACTGCTGAAACAAGGCTGCGAAATCATTTAGAACAGCTGAGCTGTCATCAATTGATGCATCGAGACTACCGGGCCGGTCGCAGGACTTCAGCACATCCCAAAGCACTATGTTATTCGCAGTCAGAATACTCAATCGTTCCTCATAGGGTTTTTCCGGATCAGCGCCAAACAGCTCCCCCATGATCGGCCAGAATGCATTGCGTGGATGTGCGTAGTATTGATTTTCCTGCAGTGAAAGCCGCCCGGGCATTGAACCAAGAATCAGAACTGATCCACCGGATGCTGCGACATAAGGGAATCCTTCAAGACTCATGATGGAAGCTGATCGGTCTCTAACAGGGAGTAAAGTATAGCGTCATGATAGGTACCCCAGACATTAAGCCTATGGCGCAGCACACCTTCGCGAGTCGCGCCGGATTTCTCGGCAACTCGCTGGCTGGCAAGATTACCCACGGCCACCAGGATCTCTATCCGTTGAATGTGCTCTTTTTCAAATGCGTAGCGGGCCAGAAGACATGTCGCGGCTGTACCTGTTCCGCGACCGGCCGCTGAGGTTCTGATCCAGTAACCAAGATTTGCGCAGGCATAGTCGCGATCAAACCGGTTCAGTCCACAACCACCCAGTATTCCGCCTGTTTTACAATCAACAATAAGGAAACTTCTTTCTTCATCACTGGTCCAGGCATCTGCCCGGCTGCGTACAAATTCGGTCGTCTCCTTGATCGTATAGTCCGGGTGACACCAGGGCATCCACCGCCTTAGCTCATCAATGGACTCAAGGGTTGCTTCATACAATGGCTGAATATCCGATTCGGTCATCCGTCGGATCAAAATGACACCATCGGTAAATTGCCGGTGTTTCATCGCGACAGTTTACCCGCCTTATGTAGCCAGTAATGATTCAAGGAACTCCTCCGGACTACCCCCGCCCTCCAGATGTTCCACCAGGGCTGACCCCACAATCACGCCATCGGCGTGTGTGCCGAGCATTCGTACATCAGCTGCCGTACGAATGCCAAAACCGGCACAGACCGGAAGACTGCTGTGCAACTTTACCCTGTCGAGATAGCGGGTCACATCGGAGGGCAATGAAGCGGCTTCACCGGTGATACCGGTGACCGTGACAGCATAGGTAAAACCCCGGCCGATCTCGCATAATTGTGCAAGCCGGATGTCTGGTGTTGCCGGTGTCACCAGCTGGATCAGGGCGAGACCGCGGCGCTCGAATACAGCGCGTATCGGCTCGCACTCTTCAAAAGGCAGATCCGGAATAATAAAACCGCAGACACCCGCACCCACTGCAGCGTCAGCCAGCCGGTCGATCCCGTATGCCAGCATCGGGTTGAGGTAGCCCATCAAAACCAATGGCGCTTCGATACCCTTTGCAGCGGAAAGCTGTTCCAGTATCCATTGGAGGCTCACACCGCTTTCAATCGCTGCATGACTGGCCCGTTGAATCGTCACACCATCGGCCATCGGATCGGTGAAAGGGACACCGACCTCGACAACGTGCCCGATCTTTGCGACCGCTTTCAATGTATCAATAAACCCGTCCTTGTCCGGGTAGCCCGCGGTGATGTACGGAACGAGTGCAATGCCGTTTTGCGCTTTCCGGATTGCTTCGCTGATTAACTCATGCGGCTGAAGTTTCACGTTCCATCACCCTGAACCTTCCTGAGCACCGGCATATCCTTGTCTCCGCGCCCCGATAACCCGATCAGTATTCGCTTGCCTGGATTATCCTCCGCCCAGAGTCTGGCGCCGGCCAGCGCATGAGCCGATTCAAGGGCCGGAAGTATGCCTTCCAGTGCGCAGCACTCCTGCAATGCGGCCAGCGCTTCTTCATCCGTAGCGGAGGTGTACGTGACCCTGCCGATAACATGCAACAATGCATGCTCCGGCCCCACACCGGGGTAATCCAGACCCGCAGAAACTGAATGGGTTTCCTGCACCTGCCCCTGCTCATCATGCAACAGCATCGAGTAACAACCATGCAGAACACCCGGCCGGCCCGAGGAGAGTGTTGCCGAGTGCTCACCCGGTCCGGTCCCGCGACCGCCTGCTTCGACACCGATCAGGGTCACCTGCTCATCAGCCAGAAAACCGTGAAACAGCCCGATGGCATTGGAACCGCCACCAACACAGGCGATTGCTGCATCTGGCAAATTTCCTGCAATATCAATCATTTGAGAGCGTGCCTCACGCCCAATGACAGCCTGCAACTCACGAACCAGGTAAGGGTAAGGATGTGGCCCTACCGCTGACCCCAGCAGGTAGTAACTGCCATCGGGATCTGAAACCCAGTCACGAAAGGCTTCATTGATTGCGGCACGCAGGGTCCGATCACCACTTTGAACGGTGATCACTTCCGCACCCAGTTGATACATGCGTTGTACGTTGGGTGCCTGCCGTTCGATGTCGACAGCGCCCATATAAACAACACAGGGTATATTCACCCGGGCACAGGCAGCGGCAGTGGCTACACCATGCTGGCCGGCACCTGTTTCGGCGATTACCCGTTTTGCACCCAGTTTTTTCGCCAGCAAAGCCTGGCCCAGTGCATTGTTGATTTTATGTGCGCCGGTGTGTGCGAGATCTTCTCTTTTCAGATAGACATCAGCACCCCAGCTGTTACTCAGTCCTCTGGCCATCGTCAGGGAGGTCGGCCTGCCTGCCCATTGGTTCAACTCATTGTTGAACCGGGCAATAAATTCCGGGTCATGCAGATATTGATCAATGCCCTGTTGCAAACGTTCCAGCGCCGGGATCAATGTTTCCGGCGCATAACATCCGCCGAACGGGCCGAACCGGCCCTGCTCATCAGGTAGCTCCCCTCCAAGCAAACGTTTGAGCAGATCTTTTTTCTCCGCTGCTGTGATGTCAGTGTGCATACACTCTCTCTGCTGCCCGAACGGCCTGAACAAAAGCCGCTATCCTGCCCGGATCTTTCTTACCCCTGCTATGTTCGACTCCACTGCTCACATCTACTCCCCAGGGTCGGACCCGGCGTATTGCTTCACCTACGTTGGCCGGGTCAAGTCCGCCAGCGAGAATGATCCTGCCGGCCTTCGCCAACCCGGCTGCCTTGTTCCAGTCCGGACGCTCACCTGCACCGCTTGTCGCTGCCTCAAACAGTGCCAGTTCCTCTTTACCCATCACTTCCGGATCGAGATCAGCTGTATCCCGGTATACCGGAATTCGCCAGGTTGATTCTGCCAGCTCGATATTCGCAAAATCTTCTGCATCTGTCTGCAACCAGTCCGGATGAAATTCTGCTGCCACCTCCGCCCATTGCTCCGCTGTCGGGTGATGCATCACCGCAACACGGGTGATACCGGGCGGTACGGATCTGGCCAGATCATTAGCCTGGGTAACTGTGACCTGACGAGGGGATGCTGCGAAAACAAATCCCACAGCATCAGCGCCCGCTTCAATAGCGCACCTGACTGTATCAACAGTCGTTAGCCCGCATATTTTCACCATGATGTGCATCAGCGGGACTCAGCAGCCTGACGCCCTGCGGTGATAAAATTCTGTAATGTATCGGCTGGCTGCGAGGATCGCATCAAACTAGTGCCAACCAGTGCCAGCCGGTATCCCGACGCTGCCACGGCCACCGCCTGTTCAACAGATGCCACTCCACTCTCGGCAACCCAGGGAATTTCATCCGGCAGCTCCGGAGCGAGTTCGGCAAACCGTGAGAAATTGACTTCAAGGGTACGAAGATCCCGGCTATTGAGCCCCAGCAACATTCGACAACGCCCGTCTTCGAACACTGGTCCCGCCTGACGCATTTGCACACAACACCGATCAATATCCCGACTGTCGAATGCCTCCATCAGCACAAACATTCCCAGATCCAGTGCACAGCGCAACATATCGGACAGCGTCTCGTCATCCAGCATGGCCGCAATCAACAGAACACCTGAAGCACCCGCCAATCGAGCCTCCAGAACCTGGTAGCTGGAGACCAGAAAATCCTTTCGCATCAGGGGGGTGGGTGAGTGCAGCGCCGATACCTGTTCAAGATCTTCCAGGCTGCCGCTAAACGCGGTCGGTTCGGTCAGTACTGAAAGTGCTGCAGCACCGCCGGCCAGATAACTGCCGGCTTGGTCAACAGGAGTCATTGCTTCACCGGCCAGCCGGCCGGCCGACGGTGACTTTTTTTTGATCTCGGCAATCACATCAAACCCGAGGCCCGACAACCGCAACGATACCGGCGGTTTACGATTTTCCAATCTATCCAGCAACTCATCTGCACTGCAAGCCGCCTGCGCCTGCAGCAACCGCTGGTGACTTTTTCCGGCCATATCAGCGAGAAAGTCGTATCCTGATTCACCGCCCGGGTTGATGCTCATTGGTTTACGATTCGTATGAAAAGCTGCGCAGTTTACTCAACAGGGTTCTTCCACTGCCGGAATCCAGGCCATCAATCGCTTTTCCAATCCCGTCATCGAGTGATATTGCCCGACTGGTTAATTCGAGTACCAAGCCGGCGCCAAGTACCAGCGCATCCCGGTGTGCGCCACTATCCTCACCACATAGTACTGCTTCCAGTGCTGCTGCATTCACATCCGCATCACCTCCGGCAAGATCGTCGGGACTACATTTCCGGATCCCGAATTCCGCCGGATCCCGACGTTTCTCCTGGATCAGCCCCGGACGAACATCGAACAGGCTGAAGGGCCCCACTGGGGTGGCCTCATCCCATCCAGGCTCCCCGTGTACGACAAAAGCACGTTGAATATCCATTCCGGCCAGTGTATCCGCCATCAACCGGGCGGTCGGCAAATCATAAGCACCGATCAGGTGAAAAGGCGGCCCAGCCGGATTGGCAAGGGGGCCAAGAATATTGAATACCGTGCGTACACCGAGTGCAGCACGCACGGGTGCGACCGCCTTCATCGCCGGATGAAAAAGAGGAGCAAACAAAAATGAGAAATTACACTGCTCAAGACAAGCCAGCGCCACCTCAGGACTGTCCGGAAATGGAACACCAAGGGCATCGAGCACATCCGCGCTGCCTGACTTCGACGACACTGATCGATTGCCATGCTTGACCATAGGTACGCCACAGGCAGCTGCCAGCAGAGCGCTGCCAGTGGAAAGATTCAGGCTGCCGGAGCCATCGCCACCGGTACCGACCGAGTCTGCTGCATCAAGCCCACCGGGCAATTCAACCTTCCGTGCCAGTTCGTGCATGGCATTGGCAAAGCCGCGTACTTCATCAGCGGTTTCACCTTTGACACGCAACGCAACCAGTAGCGCGCCGGCGGCCGCCGGTGACATCGCCTCATCGGTCAGCCAATGCATCAGGCCTGCTGCCTGATCTTCAGTCAGATGATCGCCACTGAGCAACTGTTCCAGTATTTGTTTTGATTCTATAGTCATTTTTATTAGTCTTCAGGATACAAAAAACTCTTCATCAGTTTATCGCCCTCCGGCGTGAGAATGCTCTCCGGATGAAACTGTACACCATCCATCGGCCACTCCCGATGCCGCACTCCCATGATTTCTCCACGATCTGTTCTGGCGGTTATTTCAAGCGAATCCGGCAGGCTATGTGGGTCTGCAGCCAGTGAATGGTATCTCCCGGCCTGAAAAGGCTGACTGAGCCCGGAGTAAATGCCGCTACCTTCATGATGCACCATGGAGGTCTTGCCGTGCATCAAACGCTCCGCCAGAATAATTTCGCCACCAAAATGTGCTACCAGGCACTGGTGACCCAGACAAACACCCAGCATGGGTATCAGGCCCTCGAAAGCTGCAACCATATCCAGTGAAACACCGGCGTTCTCCGGCCTGCCAGGCCCGGGAGAGATCACCAGATGGGTCGGGTTGGCTGCCAGCGCCTGTTCAACAGTGATTTCATTGTTGCGAAAAACGGTCACATCCGCATCCAGTACCATGAACGCCTGTACCAGGTTGTAGGTAAAAGAATCAAAGTTATCGATCAGCAATATTCGCAGTTTCACAATCCTTCCTCAGCCATTGCCAGCGCTTTACGCAGTATCGCGCTTTTGGCGAGTACTTCTTCATATTCGGTAACAGCAACACTATCAGCAACTATGCCCGCGCCAGCCTGGTAACTGTAGGTTCCATCACCAAAGACAAGGGTTCGGATCGCAATCGCCTGGTCCATATCTCCACCCTGCCCGAAGTAACCTACGGTGCCGGCATAAAGCCCGCGTTGTGTCGGTTCAAACCCGTCGATCAATTCCATGGCGCGCACTTTGGGCGCGCCCACCAGCGTTCCGGCCGGAAAAGCAGCAGCAAAAAGATCGAATGCATCATTTCCATCAGCCAACTGCCCCTGTACACCACTGACAATATGCATCACGTGACTGTAACGCTCGATGGACCGGTAGGGATCAACATGAATGGATCCGGCCGTTGCAACCCGGCCAAGATCATTCCGGGCAAGATCAACAAGCATGACGTGCTCGGCATTTTCTTTATCATCTGCCAACAGGGATTGTTCGTTGGCAAGATCTTTCTCCTGATCCGCACCCCGTGGCCGCGTTCCTGCAATCGGTCGAAGAGATGCCTTGCCGCCATACAATTTGACCAGAGCTTCAGGAGAGGAGCCGACTACCTGCAAATCTCCCAGGTCACAGAAAAACATATAGGGCGATGGGTTCAGCAACCGCAGGGCGCGATAGGTTTCGAAGGGGGATAGCTGATGCTCACCGGAAAATCGCACTGAAAGAACCAACTGGAATACATCACCCTTGGTAATGTATTCTCTAGCTGCCTCAACGCAGGTCATGAATTCTTCTCTGGACAGACTTTGAACTGCGGGTTCATAACGGGCATCAGGTGGCGTAGCAGGTACCGGTGCTTTCAGTAATTCGATGACCTCATTACGAAGTCTTCTGCGGTCAGCCTCGTTGCCTGCATGCAGTAAGGCAATTCTCCTCGTCAGGTGATCGAAAACCAGCAGTGAATCCGCGGCAATATACGCAGCATGCGGCGAGAGCGGAGTCGCTGATCCTGATGGCATATCAGGAAGACTTTCAAAATATCTCGCCAGGTCATAGCCGGCAGCACCAACCAGGCCGCCGGAAAAAGGCACACCAGGGATTTCCGGGCTCAGACACGGCGCTCTGGCTAGCGCGTCTCGCATGGCCTGCAGCAGTTCTTCTTTATTCGATGGCTGGGGGGCATGGGTATCACCGTAGTGCAGGCCCTCTGCATCCAGCCTGAAATCCGTTGCTTCTCCAAAACCAAGAAACGAGTAGCGCGCAAGATACGCGCCTCCCTCGACACTTTCGAGCAGGTAGCGCGGCGTAAGTGGAGCCAGTTTAAGAAATGCAGATACCGGTGTATCCAGATCAGCAGTAATGTCGAAAGGAGCTTGCATAAAAATACCGGGCAATAAAAAACCCACCCTCGTAGCACGAGGATGGGTTATTGGCTAATCAAATGTAAAGTGCTAGCCAGCCCCCTTCCTCACAGAAAGGTTCCACCACCAACCGTTGTTGTCGACCAAATTTATCATGCCATGGAGTATCCACGCCAGGAGCCTCATGGTCAAGCCGACCGCCACAAGCAACGGGGTCAGACTCAAAGGTCATACAAAACAGGCATGATCAGGGAAAATGCCAGCCACATGATGATGGTAAGCGGAATACCCACGCGCAGGAAGTCAGTGAACTTGTAACCGCCTGCGCTCATGATCAACAGATTGGTTTGATAACCAATCGGCGTTGCGAAACTCATATTTGCACCGAAAATAACTGCCAGCACGAAAGGTTGAACCGGAGCACCAAGCTGCTCGGCGATACTTACCGCGATCGGTGTTCCGATCACTGCGGCGGCATTGTTGGAAACCACATTGGTCAAAACAGTCATTAACAGAATAAGACCGCTTAGTATGACCGGCACCGGAAAATCGTGGGTCGCAAAAACAAAAAGCTGTGCGATGTAATCAGCACCACCTGTTTCCATCATTGCGTAGCCCAGCGACAGACTCGCAACAATGATCATGATGATCGGAATATTGAGCGCTTCTGCGATATCGCGCCATTGCAGGCATCGGGTGGCCAGCATCAGGCCGATGCCACTGAGCGCTCCTACAGAAATCGGTAACCAGCCCCCTGCGGCAAGTGCTACCACGCCCAGCATGATAGCCAACGCAAATGGTGCACGGTCTGTATGGGGAAGGTCGGTTGTGCCATCGAGCACCAGCATAGAGCCACTATCACGCAAGCCGGTAATAGCATCCCGGGAACCCTGAATAAGCAGCACGTCCCCGGAGCGAAGACGGGTAGCTCCGATATCGCCGCTGTCGTCCGAATCAGAGCGGGCCCGGTGCAGAGCCAGCGGCACCAGACCATAGCGTGTCGAGAACCGTGCGGCATTCAGTGTCCAGTTGTGCAATGGTGACCCGCGGGTAACCACCACTTCCGCAAGCTGCTGACCTTCGGTAGCCAACGGAGCATCATCACTGACCGGGTGTTCAACATCGGTCGCACTATATAGTGTAGTGCCCAGTGCCTGTTCGAATTCCTTGAGCCGCTCGGTAGTATCCTTCAGATACAACCGATCGCCAGGCTGGAGCGTCACTGAAGGTAATTTAGCAACGAACAGCGTTTCGGTACGCTGGATTCTGTCGATGCGGATTCGGTTTTCAGTCTTGGCACGTACCTCGGCCAGCGTCTTGCCACTCGCAAAGCTGCCCTCTCCGACATGAAGAATCGCATTGAACAGACGCGGCTTGGTATCCGACATCAACGGGCTGCGGTCCGGAAGAATTCGCGGCGCGACCAACCACAGAAACAGCAATCCGACACTGCTGGCAATCACGACCGGTAGTGTGAAATCAAACATGCCCATCCGTTCCAGGCCGATATCGGCAGAAATGCCTACCACCAGCAAATTGGTCGAAGTACCAATTGTCGTTGCCATACCACCAATCAGCGTGGCAAGCCCCATCGGCATCAGAACGGCAGATGGTGGACGGCGAGCGCGCAGCGAACAGGCCACCAGCAATGGCAAGAGCATGACAACAATCGGTGTGTTATTCAGAAAGGCGCTGCAAACAGCGGCAACGAGCAGTGTGATCAGCAACGCGATCTTGGGCCGCTCCATCCAGTGCCTGACCATGAAAGATGCCAGTGGTTGCAACGCTCCGGTAGTTTCAAGACCTTTGCCGATTACCAGCAGCGCACAGATGGTCACCAGCGCCTCATGACCGAAGTTCGAAAAAAAGTCTGTCGGCTGAATATTTCCGTAGGGAAATACAGTGAACAACAGCACCAGCATCAACAACACTGCCAGACCGGTAGTTTCCAGCGGGATGCGGTCCCTGGTGAACATGAACAACGCACCACCGGTCATCAACAGAACAATGATGCCGTGTAACTCGGGTAATTCTGGCAAGAATCCAGCCTATTCAACTAACAGAACGGCTAAGAATGGATTCGTTTTTGTCCGGGTGCAACCAAAAACATTGGTATTCTGTGTACTCCTTTGTTCAGACATCTGTAAGCCATTGATTGCAGGGGCAATGAGTCACTCATGGGGGATCCTGGAGCCTCCTACTGGCGATTCCGGGCGATTGCCCAGGTCATTCGTAACAAACGATGATACTGATCAGCATTCAGCCTGTGCCGCCCCTGTATGCCGTGCATGGCGATAGTATCGGCGAACCTGATCACGGGCAGCAGATGGCAGTATGCTGCAAAAGGATGCGCTGGCGGCTCAGCTGGAAATAGCGAAAACGGAGACATCACCATTAAATGGCGATGTCTCATACTGCGCTGATGAATCAGTTTCCTGGCCGCTTCACGGCCAAAATTGCTGGTCAGCATGCCGACCAGTTCTTTGACCGGCAAACCTGGAAATGCTCCCCTCTGGCGTGCCAGCAAGTTCGATTCGCGAATCATCAGTTGCTTGACCACCGCGAGCCATCGCTCCAGATTGCGTAGCGTATTGAGTGATGCCGGATCCATGGCGTAGCGATCTACCAGGTCACCTATACCTGTTACATGAACCGCCAGCCTTCGATTGAGCTGGGCATCATCACGCATCGCTTTGCTGCTCCAGTTCCAGCCATCCATGAGGTTATCTGCCAGACGCATGCCCACCCTGAGAGCCCGGCGCAAAGCTCTGAATCTTTGCCGGTCGGGATAGGGGCTGAAGGCGCCGATATTTACCTGTATGGCAAGCCACGCTGTCTCTGCCCGGGCCTCAAACAAACTGACCGGCATGACGACCTCCGGCGATTCGGGAACCGAAAGCTCACAGCTGAAATGCGTCGTTGTCTGTAACACCAGCTCTATATTGGCGTGGCGATGGCTGGTGTCAGTCACCCTTCGCCATAGCCTGGCTGCACTACCCGCATCCAGTCCCGATCCGGCAAAGCCGATACCATCTGCCTGATAGGCAGCGCCAAGCAGATCGTCAGATACTCGAAGCGCAACCCGGGGTCGCCACGAGCTATCAGAGAGAGACAGATGCAACAGGGCAGGCAAAGACGGCAGCTCTGCCGACCACGAAAACATGAGGCCGCGCAGGTCTCCGGATGACACTGCGGCACGCGGCAGCTGATCCAGCAAACCACGAAATAGCGCGCAATCACTATCTGATTTTCCCGACAAAACATCAGACAAATCAATACAAACCTGTGTACCACGATTTAGTAACGGCGTGATTCTTCCGGCAAGCGGGTTGATAATGGCGTCAACGCGATGAGTGCCCTCAGAAACACCGGGGCACCTCAATCCAGCCTGACCTTGCTCACAAACCGCACTCAGCAAGCCGACTGAATCCTGGCTCAACAGCCAGTCCAGTTCTTGCCGCCAATAGTCCGGGTTGCGCTCGCGGTGCACAACCAGGTCAGCCAGTTCACCATGGTCCATACACCACTGTCGCAGAATGTACGGCTGGTCGCTGCTCGATTAACCGAGGCTTTTGTCCTGATACGACAAAGAGTACAGTAGCTAACCTTGTCTGAAGAAACCGTATCCCTGAAAGAACGCTACCTGGGTGTATTCCGCTACAGCGGTCGCGCAGTAACCCTGGTGTGGTCAACCAGCCCGTTCCTGACGGTCATGCTGGCACTTCTTACGGTCGTCGCTGGTGTATTACCGGCTGGCATCGCGTGGGTTGGTCAGCTTATTGTTGATGGCGTGCTAACCGGCCTGGCGCTGTTCCGGGAAGGCGCAGCAGTACCTTATCTGCCGGTACTTGGATTCATCCTGCTTGAAGGGATTCTGGTTGGAGTCATGACCGGAGCCCAGCGAGGCATTGCAATGTGCCAGGCGCTGCTGAGGGCGCTGTTAGGGCAACGGGTCAACGAACTGATCCTTGAAAAAGCACTGACACTTGAGATTTCCCAATTCGAGGACTCCGAGTTTTACGACAAGCTCAGCCGCGCGCGGCGCGAAGCCTCAAGCCGCCCTCTGAGTCTGGTCAACCGCACTTTTTCACTATTCCAGCAATCAATCTCGCTGCTCAGTTTCGGCATCCTGCTGTTTCAGTTCTCTCCCTGGGCGGTGGTTCTTCTGATTGTGGCCGGACTGCCCTCATTCATCGCAGAAACCAGGTTTTCCGGTGATGCCTTCCGCCTGTTCAGGATGCGAGCCCCTGAGTCCCGCATGCAGTTGTATCTGGAAACCGTACTGGCGCGGGAAGATCATGCCAAGGAAGTTCAGCTCTTCCAGCTTGGTGAAATTCTGCTGGAACGCTACCGGAAAATCTTTCGGAAACTCTATGCCGAAGACCGGGCGCTGACACTGCGCCGGGAAACCTGGGGGGCTATTCTCAGCCTGATCAGTACCGCTGCAGTTTATGGTGCCTATGCGTGGATTGCGATCGCTGCGATGGGCGACCAGATCACGCTGGGGGAAATGACCATGTACCTGTTATTGTTCAAACAAGGGCAGGGAGCTGTTGCCGCCAGCCTGTCTGCGATCGGCGGCATGTACGAGGACAACCTCTACCTGTCCAATCTGTACGAGTATCTTGAGCAACAGCCTGAATATTCCTGGGGTAACTGTGTCGAAGGTCCTGATCCGAGTGATGGTGTGCGTTTCGAGAATGTTTCCTTTAGCTATCCCGGATCATCAGAGAAAGTACTGAACGATATCTGTCTTCATGTGCGGCCGGGAGAGAGCCTGGCGCTGGTCGGAGAAAACGGCGCTGGAAAATCTACCCTGATCAAGCTGCTTGGCGGTTTGTACCAGCCGGATGAGGGGCGTATTTTACTCCATGGACTGGATATTCGGGAATGGGATCCACAGGTCCTGAAGCGTAGCACTGCGGTTATCTTTCAGGACTTTAACCGATACCAGTTTACAGTGGGTGAGAACATCGGGACGGGGGATAGCCATGCTTTTGATGACCTGGATCGCTGGACTGATGCCGCAGAAAAAGGGCAAGCGCTGAAATTCATCCGGTCCATGGACGAGGGCTTTGCTACGCAACTTGGCCGCTGGTTCAAAGGGGGCAAAGAGCTGTCGACCGGCCAATGGCAGAAAATTGCACTGTCCCGCGCTTTCATGCGTTCCTCAGCCCAGATCCTGATACTGGATGAACCCACCGCCTCGATGGATGCCGCAGCCGAAGCGGATATTTTTCAGCATTTCAGGGAACATACAAAAGGCCGTATTTCGATACTGATCTCGCACCGGTTTTCGACAGTAAGACAGGCGGATTTGATCGCTGTGATTGAATATGGAAAAATTATCGAGTCCGGCACTCACCAGGAACTGCTGGATCAGAATGGTCGTTATTCACATTTATTTCATCTGCAGGCAGCTGGCTATCAATAACTGTTTTCAGATGATCCGGGGTCTTTACCAAAAAACAGCGACCAGGTACTTTCCTCGGCACTTCAAGAGACTTAAGATCCATACTCAGCACCGGCCAATAACCCACCCGGCAGCAGTTCAACAGATCCAGCAACCATGTCTGCGAAAACTCCAAGCGACCTGACCGGACTACATCCGACGGCACGGCCGGATGAAAAGCGCGGTGATATCGATTTCACCGACAAGGACGCTGCACTGCGCCATGACGTGCATGACCTTGGGACCATGATCGGGCATCTGCTCCGTGAGCAGGGCGGTGAAGCTTTGTTCGAAGCCGTCGAAACAGCCCGCCGTCTTGCAATCGGCCGGAGGGAAGGTGAACCGATGGCCGGCAGTGAGCTAGACCGGCTGGTGCGTTCTCTTTCTATCCAGACGGCACGGGACTTCGTGCGAGGATTCTCGACCTACTTTCAGGTAGTCAACACCGCTGAACAGGTTCACCGGATTCGGCGCAAGCGCGACTACCTCAAGGATAGTTCGGTTAGCCAACCGGGAGGCATTGAAGAAACTGTTTTGAAATTGCGTGATGCTGGCACAGATCTGGATGAACTGCTCAAACTCATTCAATCGCTTCATATCGAACCTGTGTTTACCGCACATGCAACCAACCCTACGCGAAGAACCGTGCTACGCAAACAGCTGAATATTATCCGGCGAATGGTCGAGATGCAGAACCCCGCCATGACACCGCAGGAAATATCCGCGTGCTTCGAGGGCATCAGGGCAGATGTTACTGCTATCTGGCAAACGGATGAGCAACCCGAAGAGGCGATGACGGTTTTCGATGAACTGGAGCATGTTCTGTTCTTTTTATCAGACGTGATATATCGCGCACTGCCCTCTTTTTACGAAACACTGGAGGCTTCAATTCAAACGGCCTATGACCTGGGCAAAACCGAACTGGAATTACCGCCGATAATCCATTTCGCATCCTGGATCGGTGGTGATATCGGCGGCAACAGGGAAGTTACCGCAAGAATGATTCGTGAAACGCTGGCGCGTCATCAGTCCCTGATTCTGGATTTGTATCACCGTGAATGTATGGAGCTGTCCGGGAAACTTTCGCAAGGCACCGGTCGGGTGGGTGTCTCCGAGCTGGTTCAACAGAGAATCGATGAGTACAGTGCCCATTTTCAGGGCGCACTTGGGTCCGTACCACTACGGCACAGAAAAATGCCCTACCGGGTTTTCCTGCGGTTGATCATGGAACGACTGCAGTCTACTTATGGTGATGATCTTTACCCGTATGAATCGGCAGAAGAGTTTCTATCCGATATTCAATTAATTGCCGATAGCCTGCGGCAAAACAATGGCAGAAATGCCGGCTTGTTTTCGGTACGGCGACTGATACGACGTGTGGAAACATTCGGCTTCCATTTTATGACCCTGGATATTCGACAAAACGCATTAACCAACCGGGATGTCGTAGGACACTGTCTTGGCGAAGATAACTGGCTGGAGCAAACACCGGAATACCGCGCCGAACGTATCCGTGATGCAATCAAGCGCAACAATTCGCCTGCTGGCAACCTGAACAACCAGGCCAAACGGGCGCTGGCAGTGTTCCAGGCCATCGCCTTTTGCCGCAGAAAGTATGGTGAGCGAGCTATCGGCGCGTATATCGTCAGTATGGCGCGCGGAGTAGACGACGTACTCTCGGTTATATTGCTGGCGCAATGGGGCGATTTGCGCAGGAGTAATGGCGCCGTACCGCTGGATATCGTCCCATTGTTCGAGCGAGTTGAGGATCTCACTCACTGTCATATTACGACCAGCGAACTGGTTAACGATGAATTATACCGGGGCCATCTGAACCGGCGCGGTAACCGGCAGACCATCATGGTCGGGTATTCAGACAGTAATAAGGACGGCGGTCTGGTCGCTGCCCGATGGGTGCTTCAGGAAGCGCAGTCTGCTCTTGTGAAAACCGTCACAGAAGCGGGTGTCGAGCTGACGATGTTTCATGGCCGGGGTGGGACAATCAGTCGGGGAGGCGGTAAAGCCCATGCTGCCGTGCTTGGCACGCCACCAGGAGCAGTGCGCGGCCGGCTGCGTGCCACAGAGCAGGGCGATCTCCTGATTGCCAAGTATGGTGCTCGAAGTATTGCTCTGCGAACGCTGGAGCAAGCCACCAGCGCCGTTGCATTGGTAACGGCGATGCCGCAGAAAAGTCTGCCAAAAGAGGGGGTGGAATGGCATGACATCATGGGTCTCATTACCGATACCAGCCGTGAAACCTACAAATCCCTCGTCTATGATTGCAGCGACTTTTTCGAATATTTCCGCCGGGCAACACCAGTAGACGCAATCGAGCGAATGCGGATCGGCGCGTTTACTTCCAGCCTTGGCGATAACCATAATCGAATTCACACCATTGATGACCTGCGTGCTACACCGTGGATCTTTGCCTGGACTCAAAGTCGGCATATTCTCCCGGGGTGGTATGGTTTTGGAACCGGATTGTCGAATGCAATCGATACCTTCGGCGGAGCTGCTATCAGGGATATGGCCGAGTCCTGGTATTTCTTCCGCGCACTTCTGGCTGACGTTGAAACTGTATTGGCAAAGAGTGATTTGAATATCGCCGCACGGTACTCGGTGCTCGCGGGAGAATTGCACGAGCAATTCTTCCCAACGGTCAAAGATGAGTCCGATCTCTGCGTCAAATCTCTGTTGCTGGTGAAAAATCAGGATGTGTTGCTGGAGAACAGCAATACGCTGCGCCGGGCTATCAGGCTAAGAAATCCATATATTGACCCGATGAGCCTGCTCCAGGTCGATTTATTGAAGCGATGGCGAGAAGGCGATCGTCAGGACGATGAAATCCTCTCAGCACTGCTA
Organism: Gammaproteobacteria bacterium; assembly: GCA_024277915.1. GTDB lineage: Bacteria > Pseudomonadota > Gammaproteobacteria > Steroidobacterales > JAJRUG01. Next base: position 16,121 of record JAJRUG010000101.1, on the reverse strand, counting down.
GCCAGTGTAAATGGTATCGCGCGCGGACTTCAGGATTCAGATTAGCAACCAGCTCAGATGACACCGTGAAAGCAATCTTTCTCGATCTCGATACCATGGGGCCTGCGGATCTCGATACCGATGGTTTGCACGCTCTGTTACCGGGCATGGAGTTTTTTGGTACTACCACAGAGCAGGAGATTGGTGAGCGACTGAAAAATATTGAAGTCATTATCGTTAATAAAGTAGGCCTCGGAAAATCCATACTGGAAAATGCAAAACAGTTAAAACTCATTTGCCTGGTTGCCACCGGGACAGACAATGTATGTCTTGATACCGCTGCGCGCCAGAATATCGCTGTGTATAATATTCGCAATTACTGCACACCATCAGTTGTTCAACATGTGTTTGCCTTGATTCTTGGATTGACGCAGCACACCAGGGAGTACCAGAAGCTACTGACCGATGGCGCATGGAAGAACAGTCCGCAGTTCTGCCTGCTGGATTTTCCTATTCGCGAACTCAGCGGAAAAACCCTGGGAATCATCGGCCTGGGCGCGCTGGGACAAGGGGTTGCCGCGGCAGGACAAGCATTTGGAATGGAAGTTGTTGCTGCACAACGCCCATACCGGAATCACAAACCTTCAATTACTGCGGTCCGGGACAATTGTATCCGCCGGGTTGGTTTCCGGGATTTACTGAAGCAATCAGATATCGTCACACTGCACTGTCCACTCAATGACGATACCAACATGCTCATTGATGCGAATGCGCTGCACCTCATGAGAAATGATGCACTACTAATCAATACGGCGCGGGGTGGTCTGGTCGATCCGGATGCGTTGCTGGACAGCCTCAAAACAGGTGGAATCGGCGGTGCCGGGATCGATGTTCTCGCACAGGAGCCTCCCATCGATGGTAACCCGCTAATAGGGACTTCGTTACCTAACCTGATTGTCACACCGCATATTGCCTGGGCAGCTCGTGAATCCCGCCAACGGGCGCTGGATGAAGTGGTAGAGAATATTCAGGGATTCCTGCAAGGCAACAAAAGAAACCGGGTAGTGTAATCGGCAGTTTGCAGCGGGGTCGGACCTCGATAACCTATTTATTTATAAGGTATTTATACAATTTATATGCCGAATTTTGCCCTTAAAGTACCCTTTTTGATATCAAAATGGACACTCACGAAACTGGAACTGTGTAGGCCATGCACTGTTCCTTAAAGCTGTCTTTTTGATGCTGAAATGACCACTTTAAGCCCTTGGAATGGGCAATTTTCTGATTAATAACTTTATTAATCAGATGGTTATGCTGGTCCGACCCCGCGCAATTCAGCCATCACGCAATACTACTACAGGAGGTTCATTAACAGCTTTTCGTGTTGCCAGGGTTCCGGTAATGCCCACCACAGCACTACCCAGCAGCAGACCGGACAACCACAGGACAGGGCTGATCGCGTACTCGAGCTGGAATACCTGCTCGGCCAGCAACCATCCCACGCCGGTTGCACCGACGGCGGCGAGTACACCGGCAAGACCGCCAAGCACGATAAATTCCACCGCGACTCCCTGAAGAATTTTGCTCCGGCTTGCCCCCAGCGTATGAAGAATAGCGCTTTCAAAGCGCCGCTCATCACGCGTAATTTGAATTGCTGCTAACAAGACAGTCACGCCCGCCAGCAGTGTAAAGAGAAAAACATATTGAACAGCCATGGATGCGCGATCCATTACCTGGCGAACCTGGCCAAGGATAACTTCCATGTCGATGACTGTAACGCTGGGGAACTCCCGCACCAGGCGATTGAGAATGTCCCGTCGCTCCTGCGGAACATAGAGACTCGACAGGTAGGTCTGTGGCAACTCGTGGACTTCACCCGGTGACAACATGACATAGAAATTGGGTTGAAAAGAATCCCATTCAACGAAACGTATGCTGGTCACCGGAGCTGTGAACTCCTCACCGCCCACGTTAAAACCGATTGTGTCGCCAACTGCAATTCCAAGATCTCCGGCAACGCCCTGTTCCAGGGAAACCTGCATGGCGCCATCATAATCAGCTCCCCACCATGTGCCATCAGTTATCTTATTGCTGGCAGGCAACTCGGCTGCCCAGCTTAAATTTGCCTCTCTCCGGGTAAAACCAGCGCCCCGCGGATTTGTCTGCTGAAGCTCGGCAGCGGCTACGCCCTTGATGTAAGTAATACGACCCCTGATCATTGGCAAAAAATCCGGATCAGTCCCCAGTTCTGAATTAATCAGCTCATAGATACCCGGCCAGTGCTCGGGAACAATATTGATCAAAAAGTAATTGGGGGCATCATCCGGAAGACTATCTCGCCACTCCAGCAACAGATCGTTACGTACAACGGTCAGCAATAAAAGAACCATCAAGCTCAGGCCAAATGCCACAATCTGAACAACGCTTTCCCCACCTCGCCGGGAAATATTTGCCAGACCGTATCGCCATGCAACACCCGCTGCACCTCGAAAACGGGTCAATAGTTTTATCAGAAGCAAGCCAATACCAACTGCCACTACAGACATTGCCGCAAGCCCCACAGAGACGAGAACCAGCATCGTCAGATCGCGGACAATGATGTAAACCATTATTAACAGTGCACTCACCGCAATTGCATAGGTCACACTGGAACGCAGTTGTGGCGGCGGCAGATCTTTTCGTAATACTCGCAAGGGTGCTGTTGTTTTCAGCGCCAGCAAATGAGGCATCGCGAACCCGATCGCAATAGTCGCTGCTGTCAGAAAGCCGAGCAGCGCTGTGTCCGGCGCAGCGGCAGGCAGCACAATATCAAGTGCATCCACCAGAATCTCTGCTAACACAAACTGAGCGACATAGCCTGTAATTGTTCCCGCAATGGTAGTGCCGAAAACAATCAAAACCAGCTGTGCCAGTATGCCATTCTGCATAAATGCCTGTGATGCCCCGATACTCTTCAGCAGGGCTACGGTATCGAGATGTCGCAATGCGTACCGACGGGCCGCCATGGCAGTTGCGACAGCCGCCAGTATGACTGTCACCAGGGAGGCCAGGGTTAAAAAGCGCTGCGCTTTGTCGATCGCTGCATTGATCTGGTCCCCTGCATCTTCAAGACCCCTGATGCTGGCATCCGGTTGCAGAGTCGGCTTGATCTGGCTGGTGAATTCTTCAAGACGTGCTTCCGGCCCTGCAAACATCTGTCGCCATGTCACCCGGCTGCCCGGGCTGACCACCTTGGTCGCCGGAATATCGGCAAGATTGATCATCAGGCCAGGCGCCAGATTGATAAAACTAAGACTCTGGTCCGGCTTGAATTGCAACACCCGTACAATACGAAAATCCTGAGCTCCCAGCGTGATTTCATCGCCCGTGGTAATGCCAAGGCGTGACAGCAACCCCGCTTCCGCCCAGGCGGTTCCTGGCTCGGGCACCGCGCTTGTTTCTTCAGAAGGACCAAATATTTCGTTGGAAACAAGTAGCCGGCCTCGCAAAGGATAGTTATCGCTAACCGCCTGAACAGCAGCCAGCGAAGTCTGCTCTCCGGAAATTACCACTGTTGGAAAGGAGAGCGTCTGCGCTGTTTTCAGCCCGAGCTCCGCTGCTCGCTTCAATATGGCCGCATCAATCCCGGTTGGTGAACGAATCACCAGGTCTGCTGCCAGTACCTCGCTGGCCTGCGCTTTCACAGCTCGCCCGACACGATCGGTAAAAAACGCCACAGCTGTCATTGCAGTAACTGCAACGATCATGGCAGTTGCCAGTACTGTCAGTTCCCCGGCACGAAAATCACGTTTCAGGGTACGCAATGCATATCGCAGACTGCTCATGTCACAAGCTTGCCGGCCTCGAGTTCCAGCACCCGATCGCAGCGTGCCGCCAATGTCCGATCGTGGGTCACCAGCACCAGGGTAGTCTGCAGCTGCCTGTTCAATTGAAACAGCAGCTCTGCGATTCTCTCACCACTTGCGGTATCCAGATTGCCCGTCGGTTCATCGGCAAACAGGACGCTGGGCCGGGTAACCGAAGCTCTCGCAATGGCCACACGCTGTTTCTCACCACCGGAAAGCTGTTTTGGATAGTGCGACAGACGAGGCCCCAGGCCGATGTCCGTGAGGGCTTCCAGCGCCCGATTGCGGGCCTGATCATCGCCGACCAGCTCCAGCGGCAACATGACATTCTCCAGCGCAGACAAAGATGCAACCAGATGAAAAGACTGGAACACGAAACCAACATGCTTGCTGCGTAACTGTGCCCGCCCGTCTTCATTGAGCGCTGTAATCTCCTCGCCACACATCCAGACCCGCCCGGAAGTCGGTTTATCCAAACCTGCCAGCAATGCAAGTAATGTTGTCTTACCCGCCCCGGATGGCCCCACCAGCGCCACCGACTCTGCTGCATTGATCTCCAGACTGACGTCATTCAATATGGTCAAAGGCCCTTCCGGGCTGCTAACCTGCTTGGTGAGGTTAATCGTTTTAAGTACTGAAGCATTATTCATGAAATCCGGCATATCAAAAATTCTGACCCTGTTGCTAATCGGCTGGCTCACTGTCATTTGGTCGACGGCTGTGCTTGCTACCAAAGACCTCGATAAAACCCTGCTGGTAATCGGTGACAGCCTGAGCGCCGGACTAGGAGTAGAACCGGAAAACGCCTGGGTATCTCTGCTCGATACCCGGCTGCACAACGAAGGGTATAAATATAGCGTAGTGAACGCCAGTATCACAGGAGATACGACCGGAGGAGGCCTGCGGAGGCTGCCCCGGTCACTGAAAGTACATCAACCCAGCCTGGTGATTATCGAGCTAGGGGGCAATGACGGTCTGCGCGCTCTGCCGATACCAATGATCCGCAAAAACCTCGCCAAAATGATCAAGCTGAGCCGAGCGCATAATGCAGAGGTCATTCTCTCAGGAATGAAAATCCCCCCCAACTACGGTGAAACCTACACCAAGGCTTTCAGCAATATTTACCCGGAACTGGCTAAAGCCCATGATGTTGCACTAATCGACTTCTTCATGGATGGCGTAGCACTCAATCCGGATTTCATGCAAAGTGACGGCATCCACCCGAACGACGAGGCCCAGCCCCGGCTCCTCGATAACGTCTGGCAGGTTCTCCTGCCCCTCCTGCAAAAAACCCAGTAGCTAGCCGTGATCGTCAAGACATGATAGAGCTCCCGCCCACATCGTCATCCCCCCGATACAGAACCCTCGCGGCAAACCCCGGCCTGCTCTGTCCGATCCCTTTTTGAAGGAAATAAAGCGGACCGCAGGGAGCCATTCCGTCAAAAAGGGATCGGACAGGGCAGGCCGGGCTATTGGCACCTTGATTCAAACTGATGCGTGATCTGCACAAATGCCAAGGTGGTGTACCCCGAGGATACGCGTCGTTGACCTTTGCTGCGGATGGCTCCCTGCGGTCCGCTTTACTCCGCTGCAAAGGTCAACGACGCGTATCCTCTGACATCAATGGTATTTTAGATTTCCGGGAGTATTCGAGCACTGATTACGAGATCAAATCTCGACTATCATTTTTAACCAAGTACTCCCGCAATCGTCTCTTGTATCCCCTCAGCCGCAGCCCTCGGATCCTCTGCATCCCTGATTGGCCGCCCAACAACAATACAATCTGCCCCGTCAGAAAAAGCCCGTTCCACTGTAACCACTCTCTTTTGATCCGCTACCGGTTTGTTATCGACCGGCCGGATACCCGGGGTAACAACCAGCAGTCGTCGATCCAGCGCCTCTCGCAACGCCGGTAACTCAAGCCCCGACGCAATCACTCCATCACAACCTGACTCCAAAGCCCGTCTGGCTCTGGAAAGTACCAGCGCCCCGATATCACACTGAAATCCCAGATCATCCAGATCACCGCGATCCAGAGATGTCAGCGCCGTCACGGCCAGGATTTTCACATCACCCTTGGCCTCTGCGGCTGCCTCCATGATGCCCTGATTGCCGTGCACAGTGGCGAAAGTCACCCCTCTTTTTGCCAACCGGCGAACCGACGCACCGACTGTCGCAGGAATATCAAAAAATTTCAGGTCAGCAAAAACTTTCTTGCCCCGACCCGTGAGCCAATCGACCAATTCAAAATATCCGTCTGCCATCATCAGTTCCAGCCCGAGCTTGTAAAAGCTGACCGAATCTCCGAGTTGCTCCACCAGAGCACGCGCCTGCTCGGTCTCCGGGACATCCATGGCAAATATCAGCCTGTCACGCTGATTGGTCGTTAAATTCAACTCTGTACTCACGTTCTCTCCTCTATTTATCAGGTTTTTCAAAAACGGCAAAAGCATAACGGTCTGTCATGCCCGCCACGTAATCCGCAACTGCCCTGGCTTGACCCGCATCCCCCGATTCCTGCTGCCATAGTCCGGCCCGACTCGCATGCTCTTCCGGCATTGTGTCAGGATTGGAAATAAAACGTTCGAACAGCCCGGTTACTACTTCACTTGCCTGAGCGGACATTCGCTGCACACTCTCATGCTGATAGAGACTTTGATTCAGATATCTCTTTAGCTCCCTGTGCTGCCCGCTAACCCTGGTGCTGAATTGAATCAATGGTTGCGGCACCGCCCGAACAGCATCAATCGTCAACGGGTTTTCTTTTTCGAGTTTTTCCCGGCAGGTATCTACCAGATCTGTCACTACACAATTAATCATACCGCGCACTATTTCGTGAATCAGCGCACGCCGGTCAATCATTTTGTGATTTCGGCGTACGGCCTCATATTGCTCCCTGAATAGTTCAACAGCGCATAATTCCTCGATAGTCAGTAACCCGGCGCGCAAACCATCATCCACATCATGATTGTTGTATGCGATTTCATCCGCGAGGTTTGCCAGCTGTGCCTCCAGGCCTGCTTGCTGCCTGTTCAGAAATCTCTCTCCGACAGCCCCCAGCAAGCGTGCGTTTCTTTTTGAGCAGTGCTTGAGGATACCCTCCCGGGTTTCAAAGGTGAGATTGAGCCCGGGGAAATCTGCATATTTGTGTTCCAGCTCGTCCACGACCCGAAGCGACTGCAGGTTGTGCTCGAACCCGCCCCACGGCTCCATGCAGTCATTCAATGCTTCCTGTCCGGCATGGCCGAAAGGTGTGTGACCCAGGTCATGTGCCAGACATATCGCCTCAACAAGCTGTTCATTCAACCCAAGGCAAACTGCGACTGTCCGGGCAATCTGGGCAACTTCCAGGGAATGCGTCAACCGGGTGCGATAGTGGTCTCCCTCGTGATTAACAAAGACCTGGGTCTTGTAGACCAGCCGGCGAAAAGCTGCCGAATGGATGATCCTGTCCCGATCACGCTGATACTCACCTCTGTAAAAATGGCTCTGTTCCGTATAACGGCGCCCGCGGCTGACACTCTCATGAGCCGCATAAGGAGCAACAGCCTGCAGGTTAGCGGATGAACTGTCCACTCAACATATCCAGCAGTTCATGAGAAGGATAGTCTGCCGTAACCTTGACGTTCCCGATCCCGGCCATCAAAACCAGTCGAATTTCTCCACCAATTACTTTCTTGTCCATTGACATCGCAGCCATGAAATCACCAGGATTCAAAGGTGGTGGCTGACAAGGAAGGTTTAATCGGGTCAGCAGGTGGCGAACCCGCTGTGAGTCATCGGTACTGCTCCACCCAAGCTGCTCCGAAAACCTGGCAGCCATGCACATGCCTGCGGCGACAGCCTCACCATGGAGCCATTCTCCGTATCCCATGCAGCGCTCGATCGCATGACCGAAGGTATGTCCGAAATTGAGAATGGCCCTGATACCCTGCTCTGTTTCATCCTCAACAACCACTCCTGCCTTTATCTCGCAAGAGCGCTTGATTGCGTAATCCAGCGCTGCCGGTTCGCGCTTGAGCAGTCCATTCGCCTGCTCTTCCAGCCAGCTAAAAAAATCAGCATCTGCAATCAACCCGTATTTAACAACCTCGGCCAGGCCTGCTGACAACTCGCGATCCGGCAATGTCCGTAGTGTATCGGTGTCTGACAGCACACACCGCGGCTGGTGAAAAGCGCCAACAAGGTTCTTGCCTCCCGGGTGGTTGATACCTGTCTTGCCACCGACAGAAGAATCTACCTGGGCAAGCAGGGTTGTTGGTACCTGTATGAAATCCACGCCACGCTGATATATCGCTGCAGCAAAACCGCCAATATCTCCGATGACTCCACCACCCAGCGTAATCACTATTCCGTCGCGAGAATATTTTTTCTCGACCATAAGATCCAGAATACTTTCCAGACAAGTAAAATTCTTACTCGTTTCTCCGTCCGGCAGGATCATTACCTCGGTACGGCTGGTACCGAGCATTGCACGGAGTGGTTCAAGATAAATAGGCGCGACTGTTTCTGAGCTGAGTATGAGACAGTCGCGCCCGTTGATGTATGGTGTCAAGAGCCCGGATGTGCCCAGAATACCGCTGCCAATAAAAATAGGGTAGCTGCGACGTCCGAGATCAACATTCAGCGTAATCATGTCGATTTCAGCCTCCCGGCTCCGTCTTTGCTTAACAAATACTGACGTATATCCCGTGCAACATCCGATACGTCTCGCCCATCGGTATCCACGACAAAATCAGCAATAGCCTGATATTGAGGATCTCGTATTTTCATCAGCTCCTCAAGCACCTGCGCAGGCTCACCATTTTTTAATAGTGGCCGTTCCTTGCCCCGCCCGGTCCGCCGAACCTGCTGTTCGACGGAAGCGTACAGATAGATCACCGTCCCTCTGGAAACCATATACTGCCTGTTCCGGGAATCCAGGGCAGCACCACCACCAGTCGCAAGCACAATACCGGGCAGAGCCGTGAGGTCACCTATTGCCTGGCACTCGCGGCGACGAAAGCCGGCCTCGCCCTCTTTCTCAAAAATATACGGGATATCAACACCGGTCCTGTTCTCTATTTCTTCATCGCTATCGTGAAAATCGCAGCCAAGCAAATGCGCCAGCCGACGGCCGACGGCTGATTTGCCGGACCCCATAGGCCCGATCAGGAATATGCTTTGATGATCGCTCACAACTGCAAACATAAACCAATCGGTACGGCAGGGTAAGGGGCAATCACCCCGGTAAGCAGTGTACGGTTAAATAAAAATGCCGCCCGGAGGGATTTCCCGGCGACTATTCGGTGTCTGCGCAGACAGTACTGGAACCAGGTCGCTACCAGCAGCGGGAGACAGCCGGATCGGGCACCCTGAGACCAAGGGAATCAAGCAGAAATTGCGGACAATCAATATCCCCTGTCTGTATGTCTCCGGCGGCGGGCACTGCGACAATCGTGTAGCTGGTCGCGATATTCCCGGAAGGGCCGGCTGCGACAACAACCGTATAGTGGCGATTTTCAGAATACCCGATACCTCCATCAACAATCAGGCCTAACTGACCGAGGTTTATGGTATAGGTGCCATTGGTAGCAAAAAAACGTTCCAGGCTATTTGCCGTTGTCAGGACTGCCGTCTGGGCATCCGAACGATTGCTACTGCGCACGCTCTGCATGTATGACGGGTAGGCGATCATGGCAAGAATGCCGATGATGGCAATCACTACCATAATCTCTATCAATGAAAATCCGCTGCTTCTGCGGCAAATCGAGATAGGTCTTGGAGTTGATTTCATGGCAGTTTATTCCAGTTAGCTAATTCCCGGGTCAGGTCCCGTGGTGAGCTGAGCATGCTCCGCTCAGCCCACCTGCAGATTAACCTGTCGGGGTTTAGTTATCAGGTACCAGCTCCCTCCAGAACAACCGACCAACATCATTGTCGTCAGCTACCGTTGTGTTAGTAACACTGTGACCAGGGTCAGATGGCGCAGGTGGCGGTGAGTTATCACCTGGTGAAGAATCTCCGTCACCATCTCCATCGTCATCATCATCATCGTCGTCATCTTTCTTTTTCTTTTTCTTTTTCTTGCCTTTCTTCTTCTTGTCGTCGTCTTTTTCCTTGTCGTCACTTTGCTTGGTACAGGTTGCCGTCTGCTGAATCACACAGGCCTGGAACAGAGCATCAAAACCAGCCTCTCCGTAACAAGGGCCCTCCCAATGCCAGAATACCGTGGCCTCCCAGAAAAGTCCGGAAACAGCATAACCCAGGTTCGCATTCACGGAATTGTTTGCGCCCACAAAGGTACTGGTAGGCACATCAAGGACATAGTTCTGCTGCACATTGGCTGCATTCAGCGCTTGTACCATAAGCGCTCCGTTGCGGTATTCTCCCAAAGCACCCGGATTGTTGGAGCGTACGCAACCCGTATTGGTCGGAATAAGATCACCACTGAGGATAGCAAAAGCATCGAAGCTCAGTTTGAATGACTGAAGCTGAATCACACCTGCCGCAGCTTCCGTTGCTGTCGGCGGAGTCAGTTTGTATATCGGGAACGTCTCACCGGGACCAAGCAAGCCGTTCAGATAGCGTGTTATCAACGTCTGGTACTCAACAACACCAACACTGGCACCGTTGATTTCCAGTACACCGCCCGGAGACAGACTGGCATTGGCAACTGTCAGGATAAACGGTGTATTCGGATCAACACCTTTCAATGCATCATCAATATTGGACAGGGGGTCTTCGTTCAAATCCAGAATATCGAAAAAGTTGATTGTTGTCTGAGCATACTTGTCATCCCATTGGTTAATATGCCCGTCGGTCGTGCCGCCGTCGAACGGGTAAATCTGTGATGAGGTGTCCAGATCGAAGTGGCCACCAAGCAGACCCGGATCATCAGGGAACGGGTTAGTCGTACTAGGATTGATCGCTACCAGATGGTTAATCAGCGCGGCTGAAGTTCGTGGGCCGGTTATACCGATGACTGGCCTGGAAGCCAGACCGAAATTCTGATATTCGCCAATGACACGATCCTCGGGGGTATCACCCACCGTAGCGTCGCCATTACCATCAACATTGTCTGTAACAGACAACGCAAAATCGCCATTGATATCGACGATGGTTTTCGATGGTGCGCCGCCAGTAAACGCATCCAGTTGAAGATACCAGTTATCACCGGTTGTCAGCGTCGGATTTGAACTCATCACCTGCACGCGATTGTCTCGCAGCAGCAGATCCTGAAGCACACGCTCACCCTGATCCAGCACTGAAGCACCGGCGATTTCAAGAACTGTTTTCCAGCCCTGGTTGGAATTCCAGTCCACCGGATTGTTTGACAATGTACGCACTGCCGCACCCGTGCCGACGTGGGTGGCACTTCGAAGCTCCTGGGTAACCAGCAGGTTCGGATCGATAGTCGAATCGCCGGAAGACCAATTATTGTCCCACAGCCCGTAAACCGCCTGCGGAGTCTTGTCCATCGCATCGGCTGTTGAAAACAGACGACCGGTCCCTGCGTATATCATGTAGCCACCATCAGGATGGCTCCCAACCTGAAGCGCGGTTGTAATCGGTTGCCTGATGCCACTGGTAATATCGGTCTGGAAGAATGGCGTACTATTGACCACTGACCAGGAAGCAGGATTGGCACCACTCAGATCAAATTTCCAGATATTTCCATTGAGGTCTCCCGCATAAGCGAAATCCACACGGATATCACCATCCGTATCAATTAATGTCGGGCTACTGAGGCCGTTAGCAACCGCATCCGGTACGATAAGTTCCCGGATAACACTGCCAGTTTCGATATCCAGTACCAATAGTGATGCAGCACCGCTGGTGCTGAGATAGCCGTTACCGATAACAACAGCCCACTGGTCATTATTGAGGCGAACCACAGAGGCGCGGCTATAGGTATTACCCAGATTGCTCAGGCCGGCACTGGCCGGGGTCACTTCCCAGAGTATCTTGCTCTCGGCATCGGCCTCTGAAACAACCGTGGGGTGGGTTATATCAAGTACAGCCAGCCCTTTGCCGCCCGCAGCCAGTGACACCACGAGTACTGTGTGCCAGGTACCACCGAAATACGCATCTTCCACTGTCAGCGGGCCGTCAACGTAGTAGGTGTGGATATACGGCTGATCTCCCAGGTTGGTTAACCCGTTTATCAGCATCGATGGAATGTAGGCGAAGACCTCGTCCCCGGTAACTGCATCCCAGGCGTGCAACATGCCGTCATTATGGCCCGAGTAAATGCGAGCCGGCCGGGTCGCATTCGCAGCCGCAAAAGCAAGATAATTGTCAAATACATAACCACCAACGGGTTTCTGCACATATTGCGGATTGGAATGGATAATATCGCCAAGCACACTGGATCGTTGCCGATACAATGAGCCTTCGTTGCTGCGATCACCGCGCACGAAGTTAACGAAGGCAGATGAACCAAGTTGTGCCTGCTGGGCAGCTGTCAGCGATCCCCATAGAAATGGTATGGCTGTACCCGCACCGTCGGTCGTGACGATACGCCGCCCGGTCAGATAGTTCTGCGCGCTGACTTGAACAGATGCCCGCCAAAAAGGAGCCAGAAGATTAGGCTCTCCGGTAACAGAAACCGGAAACGACAGGATATCGCCCTGAAAAGTACCGTTTTCAAACCAGGGTGTATAGGCGACCACATTGCCCGTGGTAAAGTTCTGTGAACTCAAAACCGGTGCCGAAATATATCCATACGGCTGGTTATTGGCCACGAAAATAGCCGCCGCAAGAACGAGCCCCGCTATAATCCCGGCTGGAATCAGTAAAAAACCTGTTTTTTTCTTCTTCATGACGAGTATCCCTCCTCGTTACTAATTTCAGTCATCTATTCGATAGTTGCGAATACGGTCTGCACTACGCGCGTGCTTCTGCGGCTGGAGTTGCCCCGGCCGCTCACTTGATAAAGGTATCTTGTCCCTGCCCCGGCACCTGCTCCCATCGCAAGCGAGCCGCCGCTTAAAGGGGCGGGGCCTACATATTCGAGTACATACTCCCGAAGAACCCCGTCCACCAGTGCAGTTTCAATATTAAACCCTGCCCAGTCCACCGTATCGATCACAACTTCCGCATCCAGATACAGTCCATCATCAGGATCTGCGCTGAAATCGATTGTAGGCGCCCCGAAAAAGTTGAGTACGATACGCTGCTCCCCCGCCAGAACGGAAGTTTCGGCGCGCATCAAAGATTCCGCCGAATTCTGTGTATTTGTCCCCATGATAAATTCAAGGTTTGACGATCGTGTGGCCGTCAGGGAAATGATTGTCATCAGAAACAATATCATCAGGCTGGCAAATAATGCCGCGCCTTCTTGCTTTTTATTATTAAGTGTGTGATGTCTCATTGTTCTTTCCTGTTGTAGCGCTCTACATCGGATTGCGAATTGCAATCGTCAGAGAATATTCACGCCTTATCTGCCCGTCATTAATTGCGGGTTGAATTGCATTATCGTAGTAGTAGCCCCCTACAGCGTTGACAGATGCCACATTGACTGCATTGGTATGTGTCAACAAATGAATCCGCACGCTGACAACCCGGCTCATTTCCAGCCCCGCTGTACCAGGTGCAAGCAGCCTGTTGGCTACACCATCGTTGTCGATATCCTCGCCAAAGTAGATTTGCATTTGCTCGATCCCGTCGACAACAGGCTGGCCATTGCACTCCAGTGCATCTGCATTGATAGCGTATACATTGACAGCCACACCCGCTGCAGTCGGCAGATAATTGCAGTCCCGGGCCGCTTCGTATTGTATGGTGATGCTATCGCCACCATCCGCCGGTAAACCATCGACTGCTGTAATCGGGTCAGCAATTGCGCCCAAAGCCCAGTCAGTTTGCCGGTATCCGGCCATACGCAGATTGCGGGCCAGCGTATCAACAGCAAAGCGGCCGGTTTCATTCAGTGAGGAAACCGATGTCTGCACTTGCCTGGCTCGACTTGAAGAACTCAATAATGTGCCGACACCGATGATCATGATCCCCGTAATGAGTACGGACACCATAATTTCGACCAGCGTAAAGCCCCGCTGAGCCTGCCAGTTGATTTCACTCATCATTGCGGCAACTCCGTGGTGATCGTGAGTGTCTCGACACCCAGGTTGGCGTTAGCCGGATCAGCCGTTAGTGGATCGACCCACTGTACTGTGACGGTCACCACCGTTGTCCCTGCTCCGGGCACCGTGCCGATTGCACCGGTGCCTGTCGGCAGATAGTTGGCCAGAATTGTTCGCCATTGCTCAACATCAAAAGCTGCCAATTGCTGGGAAGTGCAATTAGCCGCGATACCGAGACAGGTTACGGCAACCGGTGACGCGGCAAGCAGCGCAATATCATAGTTCTGTGCTGTGACCGCAGGAGTATTGGCGCGCATCCTGTCAGTAATGTCATAGGCCATCAGTGATGCCTGGGCCCGCATATAGCCACCCTCGGTGTTTCTCATGGCATTGATTTGCAAACTGATCAGCGCAAGAATGCCGACCGCCAGAATGACCATGGATACAAGGACCTCTATGAGGGTAAATCCTGCCAATTGCTTTTTGTTTCTGATCACCATCTGCCTGCTAACCTCAGGGGCATGCCAAAACATTGCCGTCATGCGCTACGTCCAGTGAAATCCTCACCCGGCCGGAATTCATCATAATGACTCCGCGGGCAGTGTTCGCACCGCGAAAATCACACAGCGTCAGGGTTCCGCTGTGGTTCTGCAGTGTTGTACCTGAAGTTCCCGCCGGCCGAAATGTAACAAATCCATCTACCGGAGCACCGGCAACCGGGCGAATCGTAAGTCCGTCATCGACCCCTGGATAGGTGCGAATAATGACATCAGCCGGGTTTACCACCCCCGCCGTCGCACCAGATGTATTTGAGAAAACGATCCAGCCCTGCTCCCATTCGACAGCGTTGCCACCGCATGTGACCCCATCCGCAGACTTGCATACTGTCACGAAGCTCGCGCTTTTAATTGCTTCGCTACGGGCCAGGATAAAGCTGGTGATCAGGTCATTGGCCGTCGATGTGATACGCGTATCGGCGGTAATATTCTGGTAGGCAGGCACACCGATCATTGCAACGATCGAGACAATAAACAGCGTGATAAGCAGTTCGATGATTGTAAAACCACCGATACATCGAATTGCTGGCGCAGAGGCGCTATTGGTCTGTCTGTTCATGGGGTACATTGCCACATTTATGGCACAAGATGCTGTGTATTGGCTGATTTGTATCACATCTTGGCAAAATGTATCCAGATTTTCTGACCAACGGTCGTTGGCACCAGACAAGCGGTAGGAAGCGGGGCATTGCGCCTGCTTCGATGCAGCACATTGGCGACCATATGCGAAGAATCCACTAGCAAATACACATGACAGCTCCTGGATGATTCAGCCCGGAGCCACCACCCAATATCGGACATGCGCCGATAAATTGTCAGTCTGTGACGGTGATGCTGCCCAGAGTAAGAATCCCGCCAGGGGTCGTGACTTCGAGCAGCAGGGTTCCAGTACTTGGTGTACTGTCTCCGTCGACAGTGAAAGTAAATGCCCAGGGGCCATCGAATGAAGTGCAGGGCATGGTAAAACTGGCGGGGCCGACCAGCGACCCGTTAGTCACAGAAGCTGAGACTGTCGTCTCAGCAGGCATAACCTGGGATCTGACATCACTCACCAAAAATGTCACTGAGCCGGGTGCGGCTAACGCAACATCCCCCAAGGCCGGAAGACCTAGGTTATCAGTGATAACCGCCCCTGATCCCGACATGATAATGACATTGTTGCCGCTGATGCCCAGTGTCGAGGAAGGGCTGCAACGCCCCGTAGTATCCTGACAAAGCAAGCCGCTATACAGGGTATCTCCTGGGCTAAAAGTAGAGTCCAGATTGAAGTCCAGGAAGAATTCACCAAAGTCGTAGGCATCATTCTCGTTGTCGTCCCGGAAAGGTTCAGCGATGTCCGAGAAACTGTCCGGATCATCAAACAGCCCGTTGCTGTTTACATCGGAGAACGTCTCTTCACCAATGGCAGTGGCCAGAATCGATACCCGCCCATTAGTCGGTCGCGGATTGGCGCTTGTCCAGGTCACTGAACAGACGCCTGATTGGGTCGACGTGGTCCCCGTCGTACACTGAGACTGAATCGAGCCGCCTTCGGCATTGAGCGTCACGGCCGTGCCATCCGGCACCGGATTCTGAAACCGATCCGAAAGCCGCACGGTAACGGGCACTTCAACCCCGTCGATATTGAATGCTTCGACATTCGGGCACAGCACCGCTACTGAAAAACTGTCCTGATG
>JAJRUG010000100.1 GCA_024277915.1 Gammaproteobacteria bacterium | reverse complement strand
TCGATAATGTGTGAAAACCCGTCACCCGCTCGCAGAAGCAGTCCTGCACTTCAACCCGCACCGGGAAATTCGCCACGGGCAGGGTTTGTCCCTGCACAGCCTCTGGGGTACCAGACGCTAAATAGTGGTGACAGTGCCAGTGCCAGTACTTCTGCCTTATCAGGCTGGCCGAGGTCTATCAGTTGGGACGAATTTACCGAACGGGCCAGTCGGCCTTCAGGAGTGTCGGAAGACGCAGAGATCAAGTATGGCATGAGCCTCTCTTATACCTGGGTCTCGGAGAACAGCCAGTTCAGGTTTGATGACCTCAGTGCACGTGTGTTTGTTAACCGGGAGGAAAGCTGGGTGGTGAGCGGTCAGGGCAATGATGAACTGCTGTCACACGAGCAGGGGCATTACGATATTGCCGGGCTGTGTTACCGGGACATGCTCAGGCAGCTACGCGCTGTGCGTGCGAATTCAAGACGGGCTTTGGTGCGAGAGAAAAACCGGATTACCCGTGCGGCCAACAATCGGGCACAGCAGCTGAACAATCAATACGACGCTGACACTGATCACAGTACAAAACAGGACCGGCAGCGCGCCTGGAAACAGCGTATACAGGGCTGCATTGATAACGGAACCTCACTGCAGCCACCAAATTAAGTTGGCATATCTGTATGAATGTGCAAAGGCAATCTATCCCGGTTATCGTCGACAGGCATGCGGAAGACGCAGCGTTTCTCTGGTTGTTACGTGATGCTGCGGTGGGTTCGCCGCACTATACCCTGAAGGATCTTGCCGATCTGGATAACCGGCTTGATGCGCATATCGATGGGTTGCGCGTGGCTGGACAGGCGGGCTGGGATGTCTGCAAGGTAGCACTGGAAATCGGCGAACCCGGGGAAGTGTTTGTTGCTGCTGTACTGGCTTTCGACAGCAGTGATGGCAAGCAGATTGATGCAGTTATCGAAACCGCGTTGCTGGCGCCGGAGAACTTCCGCGCTTTGATCTCTGCACTGGGCTGGGTCGATTTTCAACGGATATCAGGTCTTGTACAGAGTTTCCTGGGTGCAAATTCAGTCACCTACCGCCGTCTGGGTATTGCCGCTGCGGCGATTCATCGCCAGCACCCGGGACCGATACTCCAGCAATCGATGGAAAGCGGGGATCCCTTGCTCAGGATGCGCGCACTCAAGGCAGCCGGAGAATTGCAGTGCCACGATAGCGTGCCGATGCTTCGGGAGCACTGGCATTCTGATGATACGCTGTGTGCGTTCTGGTCAGCCTGGTCGAGCCTGCTGCTGGGCGACAGACAGGCGATCGAGCCACTGGTCAGTCTGATGGGGGTTGTAACGGACTTCCGTTCGCAGACGTTCAGGCTGGTAGTGCGCCTGCTGGACGGGGCAACGGCGCATAACTGGTTGAAGGATCTGTGGCAGGTGCCGACACTGCAGCGTCATGCCGTGGCGGGTTGTGGGGCCTGCGGCGATCCGTCGTACATTCCGGCACTGATCAGGCAGATGGAGGTGCCGAAACTGGCCCGCGTGGCCGGTGAGGCGTTCACCATGATCACGGGTGTGGATCTGGCCTATGAGAACCTGGAGGGTGAGGAGCCCGAAGGATTCGCGGCGGGCCCGACGGAAAACCCCGAGGACGAGGATGTCGCACTGGATCCTGATGAAGATTTACCCTGGCCTGAGACAGCGTTGGTGCAGCAGTGGTGGGGGGGCAACAAAGATAACTTCAAGCCGGGAACCCGCTATCTCGTCGGGCAGCCTGTCTCGCAGCAGCAGTGTGTCACCGTGCTGGGAAGCGGTTTTCAGCGCCAGCGCAGCGCAGCGGCACTTGAGCTGGTACTTTTGCAGGCAGGTGCACCGTATTTCGAAACCCGTGCCCCCGGTTTTCGCCAGCAGAGGCTGTTGGGTCAGGGCTGGTAATCAGAACCAGTCGGGAGGATCACAATATGCCGGATCATTTTGTCGAGATAGTTTTCGCTGTGTTGTCCGGCATCTTTCTGACTCTGTATGTGCACGACACTATCTGCCAGAAGGATGGCAACAGGCTTCCCAGGAAGGCATGGTTGCGCACGGGGTTGATATTCGCTGTGGTGAGCATGTTGTTATTTTATCTGCATTAATGAGGGGCTTCTGTAGTCTTGATGATCAGTATAGGGATGTAAGTTATGGTAACAGATCCCCAATATCTCAGGCTCTATCATGAGTATTCCAGGACCATACGTGCCTGCGAGAATGCCATGCGGGACAGGCAGCATCAGGGTCGGGCGGTGACCAACAACACCTAACCTTCCCATGGCCCGTTCAGTGCGGGTTCAGAGTCTGAAATTGATTGAAACCGTATCAGTCGCACACTATTGGTGTTCTTCAGACTCACCAATGCCATCAAGCCGTGTTCAAGAATACGGTCTATTGCTGCTTCCGTCAGATAGACCTCGCTACAGGGCGTGACTTTCCACTCGCCGTCATCCTTGTAGCTGTAGGCCGGTAACTCGCCGATATCCTGGACATCGCCCGGTTGCATCTGTCGCCCACGCTAGGTAAAGGCCTGTGCAATTAACAGGGCACAGGCGAAAGCCGGGTTCCCCCACAGCAGTTCTTTCACATTGCCGGTTTGTATGACTTCCTCGAAGTCAAAAGCATCGATCCCATCGGTATTTTCTCCATAGGGCAGGCGCATCAGCATGCGCGGTAATGCCAGCCCGATCCAGGGTGCCAGCCGGCTTTGTTGTAACGCGTTCCAGTTATCCAATGCCTGCTCTTCGGGGTTCCATTCGTGCGGGTTCGGTGTGTCCGCCAGAGACTGACAGCCGAGAATGGACGGACTGGCGGCTGCCAGAAACGGGCCGCCGGCCTGTGCAGCGATGGCGCCCAGCGCAGCGAGCAGGGGCACATCACTTGATGATGCGTCAAACGTGTATGCCCCGACGATCAACGACCAGGGTGAATTACCCGGTGTTTGAACGCCCTGTGTGACAAGCCGTTGAAACAGCCCGGACTGTTCCAGATTGTCACCGGCCTGTTGAAAATCATGCAACAGCTCATCCCTGGAAACATCGCAGATAGAAAGTGTCAGGTTTTCGTCCAGTTCGATGCGCCTTACCAGAAACTCGAGGCCTCGCCACAGGGCTTCAGTGGCCCTGAATTCAGGGTGCTGCAGAATCTGGCGCATCAGTTTACTGATTGCGTCTTCGGCAGCAGCCATGTATATGCCCTGTTCCGGGGTGGCCTCGGGCACTATCTGGTCTTTGATGGCTGCACCAATCAATCTATCAACAGCGGAACGGGCATGTTGGCTGGATTGTGAGTTATCTACCCCGGTTGAACGACCCAGAAGGCGTTCAAAAGTTGAACTGTCGCTCTCCTTGGCTGCTGCAGCTTCAGCAGTCTTCTCTTCCGCTTCTGTTTCAGTGATAGCTGAGCCCTGCATGGCGCGCAGTTGTGCAGCTGCATCCGCAAAGGTCTGGTTGTTCGACAGTCGCCGGACAATATCGCGCAGCTCATCAAAGACTTTCAGTTTCCGGTACAGGTTGTCGGGATGAAAATCATCCATCTCTGACAATGCAACAGGGATTGTCAGGTCTTTGCCCAGTTCAAGTTCCAGGACAGGTGCGATCCGGTTTAGCAGCGCATCCAGGTTATCAATATCAACCGTGTGGATCCGGCGTGCAGATAGTGGGTTGCCTTCGTGCAGTCCGGATGAGCCTGAGAAATCACCCAGTACGAGTATCTGCATCGAATCGGTTTCGCGAGGTCCGGGACCGCCGTGCGGGCGGGAAAATTCAAAGCTAAACTCGATACGGCCACTCATCGGTAGCGCTCCTTGTCGTGGTTACCTGTGGGTAAAGATGCAATGCTATTTTGCGGCATTGACCCATTGTTGCATACATGAATATTCTGGCGGAACAGGGGGCTGGTTGGCTCTTAATATTGCTTTATTAAACGCCCAATTGGCATATAATTAGTTAAGTAGAAAAGGTGTATGAAGAAGCTGGAATGGCTTAGTAGTTAAGAATATACAGAATAACTAATCATCAAGATCAGGAAGGATTCCCAATGGCTAAAAAAAGCACCCTGACACTAAAAACGCCGCTTAAGGATGAATTGGCCATTTCCCTGCTGCAGGGACACGAGACACTGGGACGCCTGTTCCAGTACGAGCTGGAACTCTTCAGCCACAACGAAGAAATCAATATTGACGACATCCTGGGACAGAACGTCACCGCACATTTCGATGATGGAACGGGTGGCGTCCGTTATTTCAATGGCATCGTCAGTACGTTCTCACAGACTGGTCAGCTAGAGGACGGCGGTGCGAGTTACCACGCAACGCTGCGGCCCTGGCTGTGGTTCCTGACGCGCACCGCTGATTGCCGGATTTTTCAGAATATGTCGGTGCCGGATATCATCAAACAGGTTTTCCAGGACCAGGGGTTCAGCGATATACAGGATGAACTGAGAGAAGAGCACAAGACGTGGGATTACTGTGTCCAGTACCGGGAGACGGATTTCAATTTTGTCAGCCGCCTGATGGAAGAAGAAGGGATTTATTACTTCTTCATTCATGAAGACGGCAAGCATACCCTGGTGCTGGCGGATTCCGGCAGTGCGCACCAGGCTATCCGTGATGCTGATGTCATGTATTACCCGGTGGCCAGTGCCAACCTGAGAAAAGAGCAGTGTGTGTCCTCATGGCTTATCCGTCGCGAGGTACAGCCGGGTGCCTATGCATTGAACGACTATGATTTCAGGCGGCCAAATGCGTCTCTCAGAGTGCGCGAGCAAATACCGAAAAAACACGCGGGTTCGGAGTATGAAATCTATGACTACCCGGGGGAGTATGCAGATCGCTTTGAAGGCAGCAATGGAGAATATGCCGAACTCCGTATTCAGGAACTTCACGTGCAGCAGGACCAGGTCGAGGGTGTCACCGACTTGCGTATCATGGCGACCGGTGGCCTGTTCAAGCTGGACATGCATCCCAGGAAAGACCAGAACAAAGAATACCTCGTCATCGATGCTGCCTGTGAAATCAGTCACTACGGTGGATCAGATGGTGGTGCAGGAATGGTTTTCCAGTGCCAGTTCACGGCCATTGACAGCCAGGTGCCGTTTCGCCCCGCGCGCGTGACGCCAAAGCCGGTGGTGCAGGGGCCGCAAACTGCGGTTGTTGTGGGCCCCTCGGGTGAACAGATTGCACCGGATGAGCATGGCAGGGTGAAAGTCCAGTTCCACTGGGATCGTGAGGGCGGCAACGATGAGAACAGTTCGTGCTGGGTGCGCGTATCACAGATATGGGCCGGGAACGGGTGGGGAGGGATGTTTGTCCCTCATATAGGCCACGAAGTCATTGTTGAATTCCTGGAGGGTGATCCTGACCGGCCGATTATCACCGGCCGTGTTTACAACGGGGATAATAAACCACCGCAGGAACTCCCTGCCAACAAGACCAAATCCATTATCCATGACTTTGGTGATAATGAGATTATCCTCGAGGGAGAAGATGGCGCCCAGTTCATCCACATCCAGCAGTCGTGCGGCAACAAGATACTGGTGGATGGTGCCGGTGGAGAAGAGAAAATCACGCTGATCGACAAAAGCGGTAATGAAATCAAGATTGATGCCGTGCAGGGCTCTATCCGGTTTTTTGCGCCGGAGAACAACACCTCCTTTGAGATGGGGAAATGCTCGACCGGCAAGATGGGATTTGACAAGAAGACCGATGGCGACTGGCATGAGCATACCTCAGGGAACAAGGTAAAAACCATGGTGGGTACCGAAGAGAGCTTTAACCTGTCGGCAAAGCTTGAGATGACCGCCGGGGTAACCACCAGCACATTTGTGGGCTTGAAGCACGAGACACTTGTCGGCGGGAAGGTGGGGTTCAACGCTGCCAAGGAATACGACAAGAATCTTCTGAAGGTTCAAAGGAAGTCAAAGGATGAGATCAAGTACGATTCCGAGAAGAAAATCTGGCTTATCGGTGGCCCCGGTGATGAGGCGCAGTTGATACTCGATGCAAACGGGGCTCAATTGTTCAGCAAGACCGCGAAAGTTGTTATATACGATAACGGTGGTATCCAGGTTCAGGGTAAGAAGAACGTCGCGATAAAGTCAGACAAGATAATAAAAATCGGCACAAAATCGCATTTCAAGGGCGATGGAAGCCTTGTTGAGATCAAAACCACCCTTAAACATCCAAACCTGACTGCCAGCAAGTAGCAGTCAGGCTTGCACAGGAACAAACACCTTGGATCTGGTTAACGAAACTGCATTCCAGTTTGCATATTTTCCGGGTCGCCTGTCCTACCCGAATCATACGGCGACCTTTATCGTCAAGGGGACCTTCGACCTGGTTCCCGGGGGAACTGTGGTCCCTGCAGAAGATCAGCTGTTTCCCACCGGTGACGAATTCTATGCCGATGATGATGAACAGACCGGAGGGATTCGTTACGCATCCGACTTCGCCTGGTACAAGCCGCGCGCGGACTTGATGCTGGTTGGTACCTGCCATGTGCCTGGTGGCGCCAGTACCACACGCTGCCCGGTTCGTTTTTCCGCAGGGCAGTACTCACACTCCCTGCTGGTGTTCGGTGACCGCTATTGGGTCAGTAAGGCGGGCTTTATGAATGTTTCCGGCCCCGAGCCTTTCTCATCGATGGAGCTTCGCTACGAGAAAAGCTACGGCGGAACGGATATAAAGGAAAACCCTTGTGGAAAGGGCGCCGATAAAGTCCAGCACGAAAGCGGTGTAACAGTATGGCCATTACCGAATATCGAAGACCCGGCGCAGTTGATCGGTTCTCCGGACCACCGTCCGGAGCCCGCCGGCCTGGCGCCGTTGCGGGCCGAGTGGGCGACGCGCTCGGAGAAAGTCGGCTCCTACAAAAAAGAGTGGCTGGAAACGCGCTGGCCCTGGCTTGCCGAGGATATCGACTGGACTCATTTCAATGCAGCTCCGCCTGCGATGCAGGCTGACGGGTTTCTGTCGGGTGATGAACCACTCGTGCTCGAGAATCTGCATCCGGAGCATGCCGTTTATCAGTCCCGCCTTCCCGGGATAAGAGTGCGCTGTTTCGTTCGCGCCAGGCGGCCTTCCGATAACGGCCGCCGCTCTTTTTATGAAGTACAGATGAGCCTTGATACGTTGTGGGTGGATGCAGATGCAGAGAAACTGGTACTGAGCTGGCGCGGCTGGTCCGAAGTCGAAACAGAGCAGCTGGAAGAGATAGAGGACGTGCTTGTTGTCTCGGAAGACCTGAAGTCTCAGGCGCTTGATGTGGAGTATTACTACGAGTTGCTGACCCGTCGCCTGCTGGAGATTGAACAGGAGTGGGACGAAGAGGACGAATTTCCCGAGATCGAGGAAGCCGTAGCGGATGATGAGGCAGAGGAACTGGAAATCGCTGCACTGATGGAGCAGGTCCGGGCCGGTCTGGCAGCCCGGGGCATTGACATGGATAACCCTCCGGAACCTTCGCAGCAGGAGAAGGAATACGAAGCAAAACTGCTCGAAGAGCTCGGTTTCGCTACAGAAGAAGAAGCGGTTTTGACGCGCGAAACTGTGGAGCAGCGCGCGGGAAACCGGCAGAGTTTGCAGGAAGAGAACCTGACAGACCTGAATCTGGCAGGTATTCAATTGCCACAGATGGATCTGCGCGGCGCGGCACTGTCCGGCGTACCAATGTCCTGTGCGAATCTCTCGGCGTCAGATTTGACAGCAGCTGAGCTTGCCGGCGCAGACCTCGGCGGAGCCGACCTTCGTGGTGCCTGTCTCAGGGATGCGGATCTTACCGGCGCAAACCTGGAGAAAGCCGATTTGCGCGGTGCAATACTGGAAGGGGCTGAATTCGCGGATAGCAACCTGAATGGAGCCATACTGGATAATGTCCAGGCTACAGGGGCCGGGTTTTCAGGGGCCGGGCTGCGAGGTGCTTCGGTGCAAGTGGCGAATCTGGATGCTGCGGATCTCAGCCTGGCAGACCTGAATCATGCCGATTTCAGCGGTACCAGCCTGCGCTCGGCAAACCTGGAGGGAGCGGCGGCGATCTATGCCAGCTTCAGGGGAGCCGATTTGACGGACCTCAGGGCATCCAGCGGTTGTGATTTCTCTGCTGCAAATTTCTCCGGAGCAATTGCCCACGGTGCAATCTGGGTGGATGCCGTGTTGAATGAGGCTGATTTCTCGCATGTAAAAATGGAAGGCGCTAACTTTGCCGGCGCGATGATGTGTCGCGCCAACCTTGATTGTTGCAACCTGAAGCAGGCCAGGCTTTCCGGGGCAAATCTACAGCAGGCCTGCCTTACCCAGGTGAACCTGTTTGAAGCAATTCTTGAGAAAGCCAGCCTGACGGGCGCTGATCTTCGAGGCTCCAATTTATACGGTGCTGAACTGCTTGAGACATACCTGGATGGAGCTCTAATGGAAAATGTTAACCTCAAGATGACAAAGTTGGCGGGTAAGGGCTAGCAGATGCCATTTGTACGTTCGCTTGAAGAACTACTGTCCGGGACCAGCGCTGACGAAGGCGCCCGGGGGTTATCGCTGAATAATGCAGATCTGAAAGCTGTCGATTTGAAATCTGAAAATCTCGCCGGGCTGATGGTCGAGCAGTGTCAGATGGACTCTGCCGATTTGAGTGGCGCAAACCTGTCATATGCGGCTATCACCAGGACGAGCCTGGTTCGCTGTAATTTTACTGCGGCTGATCTTTCGGAAGCGGTCATCCTCAATTGCAATGCGGAGGAGGCGAGTTTTAATGGCGCGGACCTGACCGGGGCGTCTTTCTCGGCTGACATCATTTCTGTGACTGATCCGGACAAGGTCGAAATTTCATTGCCGGAGCATGGGGTTCCGGCAAGTATGATTGAACAGATTCAGGCAGCGGGCGTGATCGGGTTCGCTTTCGGTGATGCGAGCCTGATATCAGCCTCATTTGAAAAGGCCTGTTTGACAAAAACCGAATTTGATAAGGTCACGTTGGGAGGGGCAAGGTTCCCCGATGCACAGCTCAAGGGGGTGCTGTTCGAGGCCTGTCGCGCGCGCAATGCCGGATTCCATAATTCAGATCTTGAATATGTGGTGTTCGAAAATTCAGACCTGGAGGATGCCGAATTTCAGGCCTGCAGTCTCCGCAGCACGGAGTTCCGCGAGACTGCATTGACAGGTGTCGACTTCTCCACTTCAAGCCTCGACGAGGTTTTGTTTGAAGACATCGATCTGAGAACGCTGGCAGGCTTACCGAAGCGGCTGGATGGATGTATTTTCAGTCGCTGCAATTTACAGGATATGGATTTCTCCGCGTATTCTCTGGTGGGAGCAACATTTTCCGAATGCAATCTTGTCGGTGTCTCGTTTGCCGGCAGTAAACTGACTGATATGACGATTGAAAATTGTCAGCTGCAGCGGGTCAATCTGAGCGGCATGGATCTCTCAAACACCGATTTCTCCGGGACAGATCTGAGTGGTGCACAGTTCAGGGAATCTGTGCTCGCAGATGCAGATTTTTCTGGCGCATGTCTTGAGAATGCAGATCTGTCCGGTGCCCGGATGGAGGGCACTGTTCTTGCCGGCGCGAGCCTCAGGGGCGCGCGCCTGGTCGCAGTGACACTGAGTGCAGGTGATGTGGGTGGGGCCGTTCTGGAGGGTACAGACCTGTCTGGAGCACGTTTCGAATCAACAGACTTCATGGCGGTGGACTTCACAAAAACAAGACTTGATAAAACCGCTTTCATTCTTTGCAATATGAAAACGTGCATTTTCAAAAACATGAATCTTACCGGATGCGATTTCACGGATTCTGATTTATGCGGTGCAGATTTCGCGCTCACCTGCCTTGACAGAGTCAATTTTTCGCAGGCCAATATGAGCGGAGCGAATCTCACAGGATGCACACTTAAAGGCGCCCATTGCCACACGGTGGACTTTACCGGCGCAATCCTTGATAACGCGAAGCTCACTGCGGCTGATCTGCGTTGCTGCTGCTTTCTGAAAGCAAGTCTGCGCAGGGCTGACCTGACTGCGGTTCGGGCGGAGCGGGCGGAGTTCACGGAAGCCGACTGTAGCGGTGCTGTCATGCAAGGTGCGGACATGAAGTACGCAGACTTCTCCCGGGCCGTTACCAGTGACGTGAACTTTTTGGATACCGATCTCCAGCAGGCCAGGTTTCATCGTACCGAGTATACGGGTGCAAACTGGAGCGGGGCGAACAGGAAGCTGATAGAGGAAACAGATCAGGATCTTGCAATTGCGGAAGACTGGTTGCCACCAGAACTTCCCCACGAATCGAGTTGAAGGGGTTTGGCTATGAATAATGTGACGCATCTTAGAAAAGCAGCGGTGTTGCCCGGGTATATTGGTCCCGGGTATGTTGTATCTGTCGAACAGGAACAGGCCCATGTTTCGGTGGTGGAGAATGAGGCGGGCACCACCGTTGAACTCGATGCCCGGATTGTGTCTGGTTTGTCATCCACGCTGCACGAAGGGGATGAGGTGCTGCTCAACGTAAGCCAGAACGGAACGGCGTATATAACCGGTGTGCTGGCCGTTGCCGAGAATGTGCAGGAGACTGCCGGGGAAGAAGAATTCAGAATCTCATCAGGTGCCCGGGGCAAGCTGTGCCGGACCAACGGAGAAACGGTACTGCAGGTCTTTTCACCACGCAATGAACTTATATTTGAATATGATCCAGCCACTGAAAACGCCCGTGTCCTGGTCGAATCAGGAGACCTGGAGATCGGCACGGTTGATGGTGATATCCGCCTGAGTGCGGGTGGTGATATACAGCTTGACGGCAATGCTGTCGATCTTCGGGGGCGTCGCCAGGTTGCCCTGCATGTGCAGGATGCCCTGGGGCATGTCCGTTCCTGGCTGAATATCGACAAAAGAAAGATTCGCTCACACAGTGATGCATTGGATATTCGCTCCAGGGTCGCGAGTCTGTCCATCGCCCGGGCTGTCTACGAAGGTAAACAGTTTTCCGCCAGTGTGACGCGCGCAAGGCTCACCCTTGGGCGCCTGGAAACAGTCGCCGGGACGCTGGTACAGAAAGCGAAGAATGTTTACCACAGCGTTGAGCAACTCAGCCAGCTCAAGGCCGGGCGAATGCGCACCCTGGTATCAGGCAGCTGTTACCTGAAATCGGAAAAAGTAAAGTTCAAGGCCAGCGACAGTTTTAATATTGATGGCGAACGTATTAACCTTGGTTAAGGTTGTCCCGGGAGGTAAAAGACCATGACAGCAATATTTCCTGCTTCAACAAAAGGTGGTGGCACCTGTTTTGCCATGCCGGATGTCTGTCTTACACCGGCGCCGCCGGCTCCACCTGTGCCAATTCCATATCCAAATACGGGGATGGTGAATCAGGCCAAAAAAACTGCGAGCAAGGTCAAGTTTGCTAACAAGGAGGTTGTTACCATGAAGTCAGAGATGTCCCGTTCGATGGGGGATGAGGCGGGGGTGAACAAGGGTGTCATGTCCGGCATGAACATGGGCAAGGTGGCCTACAAGAAAGGGAGCTCGAAGGTAAAAGTCGAGGGCCAGGCCTGTATTCACCTGACTTCGATGAGCGCTCATAATGGGGCGAGTGCCAATATGCCAGCCGGGATGCAGGTGGCTCCCAGCCAGACAAAAGTCATCGTAGGCCCCTGACAGAGTGTTGGTCTGAAGTTCAGGGAACCGGGACGGAGAGTAGTATGGATGGCTTGATAGCAACACTGGCAGGAATACTGGGCTTGCTGGGGGTCATTTACGGTATCAGTGAGTGGTTCCTTTTTGACTTCTTTGGTATTGGCCGGCGACGTGCCAAACGGGATTTTCCGGCTGTAGCAGAAACTCTCGGGCTGACGTTTTCGGCTTCTCGGGATCGCAGTGAGATTGGGGAAATCAAAGGCGAGTACGAGGGTAGAAATGTCACCATTTCCCCGGACAGGAATGCAACAATCCTTTTCAGCACTGCTGGCTTGCCTGACGTATTTTTAAGTACAAAAGTTTACGAAAAAAAGAACTTCGATACCGGAAACAGCGCGTTCGACAGTTTCTTTCTCACGCGCAGTATGAGCAAGCCGGAAAAGGTCAGACGCCAGATCGAAAACAGCGGCGCAGCACTGGATTATCTCCCTGTTTTCAGTCGTCGATGGAAGCGCAAGCTGGATTTTTTTGAAATCTCGGAGGATGGCATCCGTTTGTCGTTAAAGTACGGAATGAACAGCTATGTGCCGGCAAAGGATCTCGAGCAGTTATTGCCCGATCTGAACAAATTTGCCGGGATGCTGGAAGATGTTCTGGGTAAGACCTGAGTTCCGGGAGGCCTGTCTGCGGTGAGAACTCTCAAGCCAATATTAGTCATGCTGGCGGGTCTGCTTGCCTTTTTCATGGTAACAGAGGCACTTTATTTTGATATGGGTGGCTTTGGCTGGCGCAAGGCAAAACAGCAATTCGGCGAATATGGGCAGGCACTGGGGCTTGAGTTTATAGCGCCGGATTTTGATTACCAGATTGGTCAGCTCGCAGGAACATACGAGAGTCATGAAGTCAGGATATTACCCGACGAGCAGGCAAGAATTGAAGTGCAGCTCAATGTTCCTGAACGGGTGGAATTGAGTACCCTGCCGTTTCATCGCAAAATCCCGCCTTCTGGCATGAAACAGGTTGAATCCCGTTACTCGTCCTTTAACCGCTTTTTCAAAACGCGCTATGCCGCCCCGGGATTGGCACGGCAGCTTGCAGAGTCAGAGTCGCTGGCAGAATTCCTGGAAGTATTCCAGGAAAAATGGGGGCGGCAACTGGAATACCTGACGCTGAGCGATACCACGCTGACTGCCTCGCTTCGCTACGGTTGGCAAAGCTACATACCTGGTGACGTGGTAAAAACTCTGTTGCCGGATCTCATCGAGCTGGCCGAGCGTTTCGAAGCGCTATCGTTTCCAGGAATGGCCGCCATATCCTCGCGGTCCACAATAAACGCGGCGAACTGATCTTTGAGTACGACCCGGACAGTGACAGATCCCGTGTAATTCTGGATTCCGGTAGCCTGGATGTTGCAGTACCGCAGGGTGATATCAGCTTCAGTGCCGGGGGGGCGAATACAGCTTGAAAGCCGTCACGTTGAAATGATTGCAAACGAGACAGCGGGGATACAGGAATCCAGGCTTAGCCTGGGACAATTCCGGACGGAACTGCAAAGCGCGAATCTTAATATCAAATCTGCCCGGAGCAGACTCGATCTGGATGAGGTCGATTATGTCGGCAAGCAGCTGTCGACCCGGGTGTCGAGAGCGAAACTGCGCTGGGGTCGGGTCGAAAGCC
>JAJRUG010000099.1 GCA_024277915.1 Gammaproteobacteria bacterium | reverse complement strand
TATCGTCTGGCTGCCCAGCAGTACCAGAGCAACGGCTTCAGGAACAACGTCTACCTGAACCGGGATGATACCTACGGCCGGGATGAGTTCTCCGGTCGGGCGAAACTGCGCTGGGCGCCTGACGATGCATGGCAGGTTGATCTTGCCGGGCTGTATGTGGACCTGGACAACGGTTATGACGCCTGGGCCATCGACAATGGCCTGACGGTGTATTCGGACAAGCCGGGCAAGGATGCCCAGCAGTCAACGGGGGGTACCGTCAGGGTAACCTACAGTGGGGCGGATGCATTTGATTTTGTTAGTATTACCGGTGCGGCCCGCTCGGATATTGTATTCAGTTTCGATGCCGATTGGGGCAACGACGGTTTCTGGGCGCCGTTTACCTACGATTTCACACAGGTATCGCAGCGCCGGCGGGATACGCTGAACCAGGAGCTGCGTTTCGTTTCGAAACCGGAAGGAGCGCTGTTCGGCGGCCGGGTGAACTGGCTGGCTGGTGTCTACGCGCTGCGCCTCGAGGAGTCGATCAACCGGGCCGATCAGGGTATCTATGATGACGGTGTCTATTGCGCTCCCTGCCTGCTCGATGTCGTCGCGGACAGTGACTACGAAGCGACCAACCTGGCGGTGTTCGGCGAACTGGGAATCCCCCTGGGAACCCGGAGCAGGCTGACCCTGGGGCTTCGCTGGGAACAGCGCACCGCCGACTATACGGACAACAGCGATAACCGCTTCAATCCAACCGACAACATGCTCGGGGGGGGGTTGGCATTGAATCACCAATGGTCGGACCGTACGCAGCTGTACGCCCGTATTGCCCGGGGGTACAAAGCCGGCGGGTTCAACCTCGGTTTTGCAGGCATTGATTTCTCTGCGCTCGACCTTAACGTGATGCCCGGCCAGGTTCAGTTCGATCCCGAATACCTGTGGAACTACGAAGCCGGGATCCGGACATCGGATACCGGCAGCCGTTTGACGCTGGATCTCAGTGTATTCCGGCAGGATCGTGAAGATGTGCAGATCAGAATACCGGTTCAGCTCGTTGCCAACGATCCGACGACTTTTATTTTCTTTACCGACAATGCCGCCGACAGCCGCAATTTCGGCCTGGAAGCGACAGTTGCCTGGGCGTTGTCGGAACGATTCGAATTGTCCGGTTCGGTGGGTCTGCTGGACACCAAAATCGAAACTTTTTCCGCCAGACCGCAGCTTGAAGGCCGGGAGCTGGCTCATGCACCCGGCTATACTTTTGCCGTATCGGCGCTGTACCGGCAAAGGCGGGGCTGGTTTGCGCGCATCGATGTGACCGGAAAGGATGCCTTTTTCTACGATGTCAGCCATGACGAGCGTTCCAGTGCCTATACCGTCACGGATATGAGAGTCGGCAGGGAGTGGCAGAACTGGTCGATCGATCTATGGGCCAGGAATGTCTTCGACGAGCGTTATACGGTGCGGGGGTTTTTCTTCGGCAACGAGCCGCCGGATTTTCCGCCCACGCGTTACACTCGTCTGGGCGATCCGCGCCATTTCGGGATTACGGCCACCTATCGTTACTGAGACCGTGTGCAGGA
The DNA here is from genome assembly GCA_024277915.1 of Gammaproteobacteria bacterium. Taxonomy (GTDB): domain Bacteria; phylum Pseudomonadota; class Gammaproteobacteria; order Steroidobacterales; genus JAJRUG01. The sequence goes on along the minus strand of JAJRUG010000099.1, from coordinate 7,348 downwards.
AAATCGGCTGGCGCATTATCCCTTATGTTACCCGGAGGCAAAATATGAGAATTACGGCTGAAATCAGCATGTATCCACTGCAGGAAACATTCGTGCCGCGGATAAAGGCATTCATTCTCGCGCTCAGGACGTGTGACCGGCTTGAAATCGTGTCCAACCAGCTCAGTACCCAGGTGCGCGGCGAGTTCGACGCCGTAACCGGGGGCATTAACCGGTGCATGCAGGTTGCCATGGAGCAGGAGGGCACGGCGGTTTTTGTCGTCAAGTATCTCAATGCAGACCTGCCTATCGCTACGGTACCTTCGATTGGATCCGATCCTCGATAAGGCTCCGGCAGTAATGCCGGCAGCGATTGCACAGGGCATTCTCGCTGCTTCGCCCTGGGAAACCGCAGCGGTATTGCTTGCACTGGCCTATGTTGTCCTGGCGATCCGGCAGAATATCTGGTGCTGGGCGGCCGCGATTATCAGCACCGTCATCTACCTGTTTTTGATGTACTTCGCCGGGCTGTACATGGAATCGGCGCTGCAGCTGTTCTATGTGGCTATCGCGGCTTATGGCTGGCAAAAATGGCGCACCGGCGGGCCGCATCACAGTCGTCTGCCGGTCAGCGTCTGGGTGCCGGGCAGACATGTCCTTGCGATCGGAACCGTCATTGTCCTGTCTGCGGCCAGCGGCTGGCTGCTTGATCGTTATACCGCTGCTGCGCTGCCGTACCTCGATTCTTTCACGACCTGGGCGGCGATCGTCACGACCTGGATGGCGGCTGAAAAGGTACTCGAGAACTGGATCTACTGGTTTGTAATCGACAGTGTCTCCGTGTATCTGTATATCAGCCGTGAACTCTATCTGACGGCTGTACTGTTCGTGGTATACCTTGTTCTGATCGTTTTCGGTTACCGTGCATGGCGTAAAAGTTATGACGAGGTACGGATATGAGACCGGAGCAGGCGCTGGACAGTCTTTCCGGTTTCGGTGCCGGCGCCGTCGTTGTAAAGCTGCTCAGCAAGGGCGTTGCATCGCATCACTATCTGATCCAAAAGCAGAACAACCATTATGTGCTGCGGATTGATACCGGTATCGCAGCCGATCTTGAGCTTGACCGGCATACCGAATCCGAAGTATTGCGGGCAGTTGCGCGTGAGCGCCTGGGCCCGGATCTGGTGGTAGCGTTGCCTGACAAGGGCCTGCTCGTCACGGAGTATCTCAATGGCGGCAGCCTGAATAATGAGGAAATTCAATCAGTTGAGTTTCTTTCGCTCGTCGCTGCCGTGCTGAAACGGGTGCATGCAATGAGCCCGGCCGGCCGGCCCCTCGCATTGCGCAGGCGCATTGATTGCTATGCCTCCCGGTTGGATTCGCCCGAGGTGAAACACGCGGTTGCCGAAGCGGACGCTCTGTTGAGGAGAGTATCTTCAGATCGGGCCACGAGCTGTCTTTGTCACAATGATCCGATCGCCGCCAATTTTATTCTGACCGGCGGCAAACAGTTACGCCTGATTGATTGGGAATATGCGGCTATTGGCGATCCGTTCTTCGATCTCGCTGTTGTCAGTCAGTATCACGATCTTTCTTCATCGTTGACTGAAACCCTGCTGCACAGCTACCTGGGCGTCGTAACAGACGCGGACCGCCATCACCTGGATCGATTTCGTGCGCTCGTTGACCGGGTGACTTTTGTCTGGCTGATGGCTGTGCAGAACAGCACCACGCTCACGGCGGAACAACTTGCATTATCAGACCGGCTGCGAAACCGGTTCGCCTCAAATCCACTGCCGTAGTCCACGCCTGTTTTCCTGCCGGGAAAGGCAACTCTCCATTGTTCTTCATAACGACTCTTTGCCTGATCGCCGGCTCGCGCAGGCGCGCAAATCCGGTTTCTTATGTCAGCAGCAGGCCATCCATTCGGCGATCAATTTTACATAATTACAACATGAATAACTGCACCATTTTAATAGAAAATTATCATTTATTAATATCTTGCATGTGAAGTTTCACTTAGTTTATTTATAATCCATAACTGACAGGCTTTTCCGGGTTAAATCGGAATTGAATTACCTTGTTAAATTCGTTAAGTTGTCAATTGTCCACATCAATAATAGTATAAAAACAGGACTCCGAATAAATGCGAACATATTCCCTGGTCGATTTAGAGGCATCAACAGCGCTGTCGCGCCGTACGATCAGCGACTATGTTTCCAAGGGGCTTTTGGCCGGCCCCTCTCACCGCGGGCGAGGAGCCCGGTACCCGCAACGGGACCTGGATGCGCTGCGGGTTATTCCCGCGTTGCGGACGGTGCTGAAATCCGAGTTCCCGGATCTGGGTGTTGTCAGGAAATTCCTGGCCGATCTGTCAATCGCGGATCTGCGCCACCTGGCGCGTTTGTCGAACGAGCTGACGTTCGAGATCGAAGTGCGGCGGCTGCGTATCCGCAATCGCTTGCGCACCTTTTTTCCGGCGGTCGCCCCGGAGCGGGTTATCGATGCATTGCGCACGCTGACACCGGAACAGATCCGGGGCGTAGACAGTGGCCAGTTTCAGATCGGCGCTGTACTGGATATGGCGACGTTCGCCGAAGATGCTGAATTGGACAGTCTGCCAATACCCGATGTGGCCCTGAACGGTAACGATGCAGCCAATGGACAGGGTACGAGTGCTGCCGGGAACGGCAAATCTGCCGTGATTGGCTTTGAGGACAGCCGCTGGGAGCGGTTCAGCACGTCGAATGTAGAAATTCGTGTGGGGAAAAAGGCAATGAAAGGACATGCCGGTGCTTCCCGGGCGATTGAGGAAATCGCCTGCCAGATTGAGGAGATGCTAAAGAGCGCTCCATAGCTGATGAATACGCAGAAAGACACGATCTGAAGGTGGAGGGTCGTTGTCAAAAGAAAAGCCGACCTGTCGGCAATGATAAAGAATACAACAACCAGTCTCCACCGGAAAAGAATACCGCTCCATAAAGCGGGGGAAAGTAAGAATAATGAACTACGGAATAATCGCATCGCGATCTGCGGCACTTTTGCTGACTTTGCTGTTGTCCGGCCATGTTGCCAATGCATCGGTGGTCCAGCCTGGTGATGTCAAGTCTCACGCCTCCCACGGCTTTTCCCCGCTTTTCTCAAAGAAGCCAGGCAAGCCGGGTCATGACAAGGATGACTGGGAAAAAGTATTGAAACACCTTGGTGACCGTCACGATATGGAAGATGGAAAACCATTGTGGCCGGATGGATCGTTTTGGCCGGATGATGATGACGAACACGATGAAGACTCCGATTGGAAACATGACTCTTGGTGGCTGGATGACGATTCCGATAAAGAACACGGCTCATGGTGGAAGGACAGCAAGCGGGATGACGATTCCCATGATGAGAATGATGATTCTCATGATGAACACGGTTCGATTTGGAAGGACCACGAGTGGGATGATGATTCCCATGACGAACACGATCCACCATGGATGGATGATGATATGGATGAGTGGCATCAGGATGATTACCACGATGTTCCGGTAGTACCGGTACCGGCGGCGGCATGGCTGATGGCCAGCGGACTTGGTCTTTTGGGGCTGTTTCGGAGGCGGATCATGCGGAAGTAAGCTGAATCCCCGGCAGAAGAGAAAGATCCTGGCAGTAACAGGCCGCCCCCTAACGGCCTGTTCTGCCGGGGCTCTTATGCAAGAGGATAAGAACAAAGAGTATTCGGTCACAATAACAATACCGCCGATACAAGGCGGAGGAATAATAAAAATGAACTACCTGAGAAGTGTGTCTTTGTCTACTGTGCTGATATTGGCTGCTGTTTTTTTTGGTCAGACTGCCAGTGCATCCCGTATCAGTTTCCATGTGTTTGAGTCTGATTTATCTACCTGGCCGGCAAGGTCGTTGCAGCAAAAATCTGACACTTCGAATCAGAGTGGCAACGGCTGGGCGCGGTTTACGCGGCAGGGCAGCAGCCTCAAGGGTGAGGCGGGAGAGCAGCCCTGGTGGAACAATGAACCGCTATGGGCCGGAAGCTCCGGCTGGAAAAGAAACCCGTGGTGGCGGGGTGATTCGACATGGAGAGAGAACAGCGGATGGAAGCAGAATCCGTGGTGGCTGGAGCCCGGGATAGATAAAGCCGACCGGTCCGACGTTGTCGCATTGTTCAGTGGTGAGAGTGCTTTCGGTGGCTATGATTCACGTACCAGCGTTTTGCCGGCCCGTTCGGACCGGCGGGGCAGTGGCGTTTTTGTCAGGGCCCTGAGGCGCGAATACCTGTTGGCATGGAAAGTACAGTGGCTCTTCCGGAAGCACACCGATGAGCCGGACTTCTATATTACCCCGCCCGGCGGCACGGGGCCGGATGTCACACCCCCCGCGGTGGTTCCGGTGCCCGCGGCAGCCTGGCTGATGGCCGGCGGACTCGGTTTGCTGGGGTTGTTCAGACGTCGCCTGACACGATAGCAGCATCGGAACAGGTCCCGCCGGTGACAGGCTGCCTTCTAATGGCCTGTTCTGGCGGGATTTTTCTTGTTTCCCATACCTTGGGACTGCTATAGCTGGTCGTGGTAGAATCCGCGCCCGGTTGGGCTTTTTCATTATTGGACGGGTTGATGGGGTGTTTGCGGGGTCTCGCTATCCCCGTATTCGGGTTGTAGATCACATACTTAGCGGGGTAGGGTAGCTACAATTCCATGGTAATTATCAAAAAATGATCTGGTTCAGAAAATACGATTTTCAGGGGACTGTCACAGGAATTTCATGACCGAAGAGAGAGACATATTTGTCGATGAAGGCAAATCGGTTGGCGAACTTATTGCGGCTTTAAAACGGCACCGGAAGCTCGCGCTACTGACGGCGCTGGGTATTTTTATCGTTGGTACGGTTATCGTGTTTATTTTGCCGAATAGTTACACTTCTACCGCGACGATTCTGATCGAGGAGCCGGAGGTTCCTGTTGAGCTGATTCAGACAACCGTCACAACATACGGTGCCCGCCAGATTCAGACTATCAGCCAACGTGTTATGACACGGACCAATCTGGCCAATATTATCAAGAAATTCGATCTTTATGCCGACAAGCGTAAGTACATGCCTACCCTGTTATTGGTCGATGAAGTGAGGGAAAAGATTAATCTGGATCTTGTTGATATCCAAACAACCGATCCGGCTACAGGACGCGAAGCGATCAGTACCATCGCGTTCATGTTGGGGTTTGAGGATAAAAATCCGACAGTAGCGCGGAAAGTGGCCAATGAACTTGTGTCTCTCTATCTCGATGAGAACGTCCGTACCAGAACTGTTCAAACGGCAGAGACCAGCCAGTTTCTTGCCGAGGAAGTCGAGCGTCTCGGTGCCGAGGTCCAGTCAATCGAGACCAAGCTGGCAAAGTTCAAGGAGGAGAATGAAGGGAGCCTGCCGGAACTTTCCATCCTGAATATCCAGATGATGCAGCGGGTCGATTCGGATCTGCTTGAGGTCAACAGCCAGCTTAAGTCGATTGAAGAGTCCAGGATTCTATTGCAGTCGCAACTGTCCCAGCTTAGCCGTACTGCACCAATGGTTTTATCCGATGGCTCTGTTGTCATTTCTCCCGAGGAACAGCTTAAGGCGTTGCAGACTCAGCTGGCAGTTCTCGAAGGGCGTTATGGCGAGAATCATCCGGATATTGTTCGTACCCGTCGTGATATCCAGGCATTGCAGCAAAGTACCGGTATCCAGGAAGACCTGACTGAGATCATGGCTGCGTTGATGGGTGCGAAGGCCAGGTTGCTCACTGCAAAGGAACGCTATGGAGCTGAGCACCCGGAGGTCAAGCGTCTGGAGCGCTTGGTGGAATCGTTGGCAGCGAAGTCAGAAGTGACGGTGGCTTCCGGTTCCGGCATGTCTGATTTGCCGCCTGCCGACAATCCGGCTTACCTGCAGGTTGAGGCCAGCCTGAAGCAGCTTGATGCGAACGAGAAATCCTATCGCGAACAGCAGGTGAAGCTTCAAGAAAGCCTTGCAAAATATGAACAGCGATTGCTGCGCGGGCCACAGCTCGAGCGCGAGTTGGCCCGGTTACAGAGAGATCTTTCCACTGCGACCACTCGGTACCTGACGATGCAGGGAAAGCTGTTTGGCGCCGAGATGGGCGAGAATCTTGAAACTCAAAGTAAGGGTGAGCGGTTTACGCTGGTCGAGCCGCCGAACTTGCCATTGGAACCATCCAGTCCGAACCGGGCGGCTTTATTGCTGCTCGTGCTTTTTATTTCTGTCGTAGGCGGTGTCGCGGTTATGGCTATCAGGGAATCAATCAGTAATGCGATTTCGGGGGCTCGGATGGTCGATGCTATTCCTGGTGCTTTTCTGATTGCGGAGATACCGATTATCGCCAATGAGCAGGATCTTGCTCACAGTCGCCGCGTACGACTATTAATGCTGGTTGGTGTGCCAGTCACATTAGTATTGCTCATGTTGATCACTCATTTTGCTGTGCGGCCACTTGATGTACTTTGGTATACTGCATTGCGCCAGCTGGGCTTATTGTAGGACTCAGATTTAAATGGAAAAAATCCAACAGGCCTTGGATAGGGCGGAACAGGAGCTGGCTGAGGCTGTGCGGCGGCTCGGTCGCCACGCTGAGCCAATTGAACCTTCTGAAGATTGTGTTCCTGCGCAGCAGTCGACAATGGAAATCCGCTACAAACGAACAAAACAGATAGAGGTTTCCGAAGAGACATTGCTCCGCAATCGCCTCGTGGCCGGTGTACCGCACCATGAGCTCAGCGATGTTTATCGGATGCTTCGAACTCGAGTGCTGCGGTCACTGCGGGAAAACTCATGGAATTCTCTTTCCGTGACCAGTCCGGCGACTGGATGCGGGAAAACGCTGACTTCCATCAATCTTGCGACGAGTCTCGCGATGGAAGTAGTGCATACAGTGTTGCTTGTAGATCTTGATCTGCGACGGCCGAGTATTCACAAGTACTTTGACTATACGCCGGAGTATGGCCTCGGTGACTATCTCCTGAATGATGTGCCTGTTGAGGAAGTCCTCTTTACGCCTGCAGTAGACAGGCTTGTTGTATTGCCCGGTAGGGAAGGTATCCACAATTCTGCGGAGATGCTTCGATCGCCGAAAATGGTGGCATTGGTCAATGAGCTGAAGGCCCGTTACCCGGATCGCTTGGTCATATTCGATTTGCCGCCAATTCTGGCCGCGGATGATGCGCTGGCATTTGCTCCCTACACAGATGCAATGCTGATGGTAGTAGAAAACGGTGTGACAAAGGCGGAAGACCTGCAAAAGGCCATTTCGGTTCTCGGGGGCACGCCGATCATTGGAACGGTCTTGAATAAAGCAGATGTATCAGATCAAAAGTCCTAT
>JAJRUG010000007.1 GCA_024277915.1 Gammaproteobacteria bacterium | reverse complement strand
CGCCCAGTGCGGCGAACCCATTCAGCTTTCCGGAAGGTATCGTGGTGGATTCAGCCAATGGCCGGGCACTGATTGCCGATGATGGCTTGGATGCCATAGTAGCGATGGACCTGACCACAGGAGAGCGCACCATTCTCTCTGGGCCAACAATCCCGGACACCTCGAACCCATTCGACTATCCAAGAACCATTGCGCTAGACAGTGCCAATGGCCGAGCACTGGTGGTGGACGCTACGTTAGACGCCGTAATAGCCGTTGATCTGAGCACCGGTTCGCGCACGATTCTCTCCGATGCCACAACCCCGGACGCGGTGAACGCACTCAACTACCTGCTTGGCATTACGCTGGACAGCGCCAACGGTCGCGCACTAGTGGTTGATGCTGATCTGGACGCGGTGGTGGCAATAGACCTGACCAGCGGGGATCGCGTGATCATATCGAGATAAAGAAGGCTGGTTAACAACAGGGTGCACTCAAATGAAAAAAGATAGAAAAGGAGGAAGCCAATACATTGGGGACAAGGCCAAAGGCACGCACAAATTTCTGGCCAGTTTGTTACTCCGGCGTTACTGGTCGTCATTATCCTGGTGGTGAAGTGTGCGTGGGGCGACTCACGCACGGAGATCCTTTACATATGCAGAAGGTCAACATTATGAAATCATTATTCCCTGTTTTTCTGGCGATATCACTTCTTTCGTTATTTCTAATTGGCTGTGACGGCTCGGGAAATAACCCAAATAATTCGGATACCGCTGCTCCCACCTTCGAAATAGATCAGGCGCTTGGGCCAGCTGTAGAAACAATTACATTTATTGATGGCACAGGCAGTCGTGCTGTCGCTTCGATTTCAGATGACAGGGGTAATCAGGCGGATTTTGTTGAGGATGAGGTCATCGTGGCACTTGATGACCCAAGTAAACTCAGTTCGTTGCTAACACGCTTGAATGCGGTGGTACTCAAGGAGATTGCTCCACCAGCAATAGCCGGCATCCCAGCCGACTTCCCCACTTTTTATCTCCTGCGGATCGACCCGGCCACAGCTACCCCCACCGAGCTTGCTGGCTTAATTGTGGACAGAGGTGGTGAAAATGATGCCCACCACAGCATCTCGTCACAACGCGGGCTAGCCACGTTCACGGCGATCGCACGCGAAGAGGAAACCGTGGGTACCCAGCTTGGTGTCAATTTTCTATTGACCTATGAGAGTGACGGGAGTGATCTGAGCCGACGCAGCATGATGGAGTCACCCACAGCGACTGGCGGTGCAGGCTATACTCAAGATGCCTTTCAATGGCCGTACATGGATCGTGGTTCGCTCCAGGATATTGGAGCCGCCGAGGCGGCGCGACTGGTGCATGATGCGGGGAGAATTCCCGCCCCGGGAAACGAGATCAGGTTTCTGATTATCGACGCAGGCTTTAGCAGTGGTGCTGACTATGCTGCACCGGTGCTACCAGGTGCAAGCGCACTCGACACGCCGAACCCCTACAACTGTGCGGGCGATCCGTGTCCGTGGCACGGAACGGCTGTTGCCTCCACAGCACTGTCTATTTTTAACGATGGTCTGGGAGGCGCGGGGCCTGCCGCAGAAGTGGCTCTTCCAATTTTCATGCAATCCCCCACCCCGAATTTCTGGGACATTCTTGAGTACATCGTTGTAACCATTCCAGCGGCGATTGGCACACTCCCCGATATCATCAACATCTCCGCCTCGGTTGATATCCCCTCCGGTGCCTGCCTCACAGGAGCATGCGCTGCACTCGATGCTATTGGCCTTGGATTGCACGGCGCGGGAATACTGGTGTTTGCCTCTGCAGGCAATAATGGTGCTTTCGACATCGATGCCGAGGATTGTTTCTTCGGTTGCTGGGAAAGTGGCTACATTGCACCCTGCGAAATGCCTGGGGTGACCTGTGTTGGCGGGATGGCACATGACAGCAGGGATAAGCACCCGGACAGCTCGTGGGGCAGTAAACAACACGAATCAAATAGCTCGGTAGATATTTATGCGCCTTACTCTGTTTGGGTACATGACGACCCTGATGGTGGCAGCACTAACGCCATTTTTGTAAACGGCACCTCATTCTCATCGCCCTTTGTTGCTTCCATCGCCGCCTTGATTAAAGCGGCCAACCCATCGCTAAATGCGGCAGGTGTCTGGGCTGTAATGCGCGACAACGCACACACGGAAGGCGGGATAGGCGTGCATCGCTGGGTCAATGCCTACGGGGCGGTTCGCGCTGCACTTGGCGGAAATGCACCACCCTTCGCGCAGATAACCTCTCCCAGCGAAGGCGCTGAGTACTCTTTGAGGGCTGCTTATGCATCACTTTTTTGCGCGGTGGAAGATGACGGTGACGCCGCTGATTTAAGCTTTGCCTGGTCCAGCAGTCTCGACGGGGCGATCGGCGGTACGTCGGCCTCCAGCAATAGCGGCCCCTTGTTCAGCCTTGGCGTTCACGAGATTACCTGCACAGTAACCGATGGCCCCTACACGATCAGTGACACCATCTCAATTAATGTTGTCAACGACCCACCGAACATCACCATCACTTCGCCCCCAGCGTCTGCGGAATTCTTTGCTGGGCAAGCCATTGCGCTCACATCGACCCCCACCGACATCAACGACAACCTCGCCGATGTGACATGGGAAGTGCGGGTGGCATCCACGACGGTATGGAGTGGCGTCGGCATCAATACAACCATCCCGGCTGGTACGTTGTCGCCGTTGTCGCCTACGAGTTACACATTGATTGCTACCGCCACCGACAAAGAGGGGGCAACCGGCATGAGTGTGGTAGAGCTGCGGGTAAATCCCGACACGACGGATATTCCCCCGTCAATCACAAATCTGACCGTATCCGCCATTCCGGACGATGATCCGTTAGACAACCCACCCGCGTCTTACCACATTGATTTATGCCCGGTTGACGTCAATGGCTCTGAGCCCGGTAACGGTTGGTGCCAGCGGCTCGTATTCAGTGCGACGGTGAGTGACGACAACCCCCTCCCCGGGGGGGAGAATTTCCCAAGCACATGGAAAATCTATTTATCAGGAACTCTTATTGATACGCAAACGGGATTTGGTTCAATGCGCCCCTTCAACTTCGTTGATCGTGGAGACTACCAGGTTACCCTGTCCGTGAACGACAGTGGGGGTAACACCAGCACCGTTAACTGGTTTTTTGCTATCGACGGGCTTATGTAAGGAACACGTCAACAACATCGAGGGTCAGGACATCCCTGGTCACTGTATGGTTATCGCCTATTAAGGGAATAGCAAAAATGAAAAAAACAAGCCGAGTTTATACAGCCTGCATTTTTACTCTGTTTAGCCTGCTGCTCACCGCATGTGGAGGAGGAGATGGTAGTGGCGTAGGCGACACAACAGCACCAACCGCAGCGGTTCACTTCCCAGCTACCGTCGCCCTCACCCAGACCGACAGCGTGCTGGTCACCGGCGCCGCGAGCGACGCCAGCACAATCACTCGGGTGACAGTGGGCGGGGTAGATGCCACCACTAGCAACGGCTTTGCAAACTGGCGCGCAGTGGTGCCGTTGACACTAGGCGATAATGCACTGTCGGTAGAAACCACTGACGAGTTCTCCAACACCGATTCTGCAGCCGCTACGCTCACTGTCACGTTCAGTGATCCGCTCCTGGTCACTCCGAATGCGATAGTGCTGGACAGTGCCAATGGTCGGGCACTGGTGCTTGATAGTGAATTAGATGCGCTATTTGCCGTGGATCTAACCACCGGAGCGCGAATGATACTCTCCGACCCAACAACCCCGAATGCGGCGAACCCGTTCATTGCCCCACAAGACATCGTGCTGGACGCGGCTAATAACCGGGCACTTGTAGTTGATTCCAGTTTAGACGCCGTCGTGGCGGTGGATCTGATGACTGGGGCGCGCACGATGCTCTCCAATGCAACAACCCCGGACGCCATAAACTCATTCGGCCATCCGCAGGGCATCGCGCTGGACGCTACCAACAATCGGGTGCTGGTGGTTGATACTAGTCTGGACGCTGTGGTGGCGGTGGACCTGATGACTGGGGCACGCACAATTTTTTCTGATGCAACAACCCCAGACGCCGTAAACCCATTCGGGTATCCGCGGCGCATCGTACTGGACGCAGCCAATGGCCGGGCGCTGATAGCTGATGGCGGGCTGGGCGCCATGCTGGCAGTGAACCTGACCACTGGCGCACGCACGATTCTCTCCGATGCAGCAACCCCGGATGCGGCAAACCCTTTCGGCTACCCGTGGGCCATTACGCTGGACGCCACCAACAATCAGGCACTGGTGATTGATACCAATCTGGGCGCTGTAGTGGCGGTGAATCTGATGACCGGGGCGCGCACAATTCTTTCCGATGGAACGACCCCAGATGCAGTGAACTCATTCAACATCCTACAGGATATCGTGCTGGATGCGACCAGCGGTCGAGCCCTGGTGGTGGATTCTAGGCTGGATGCTGTGCTGGCGGTGGATCTGACCACCGGGGCGCGCACCATCCTCTCCGGCGCACCGACAACGGATGCAGCAAACCCGTTCCGCACCCCGAACGCCATCACGCTAGATGCGACCAATAACCGTGCGCTGGTAACGGATGCCGGATTGGACGCAGTGGTAACGATGGATTTGCGCACCGGGGTACGCACCCTGCTGTCTGATGACTGGATGCCAGATACGACAAACCGCTTCAGTTATCCGAATGGCGTGGCTCTGGATGTTGCCAATGGCCGGGCGCTGGTGGTTGATACAAGCCTAGACGCCGTAGTGGCGGTAGACTTGGCCACCGGGGCGAGAGCCATCCTCTCCGATGCAGCCACCCCGGACGCAACGAATTCATTCATCGCACCACGCAGTATCTTACTGGACGTTGCCAACAACCGGGCGCTGGTGACCGACACCAGTCTGAATGCCGTACTGGCGGTGGATCTGACCACCGGGGCGCGCACGATTTTCTCCAATACGACGACCCCGGACGCAGTGAACCCGTTCAGCTTCCCGAGGGACATCGCACTGGATGTTGCCAACGATCGAGCACTGGTGATTGATCGCGGTTTGGGTGCCGTAGTGGCAGTGGATCTGACCACCGGAGTACGCACGATTCTCTCCGGCCCAACAACCCCGAATGCGGTGAACCCGCTCAGCTACCCGCTGGGAATCGCGCTGGACGTGGCCAACAACCGGGCGCTGGTGGCTGATTTCAGATTAGACGCCGTGCTGGCAGTAGATCTGACCACTGGCGCACGCACGATTCTCTCCGATGCAGCAACCCCGGATGCGGCAAATCTGTTCGGCACAGTGCGGGACATCGTGCTGGATCTTGCCAACGGTCGAGTGCTGGTGCTTGATGACAGTTTAAACGCCGTGGTGGCAGTGGAACTGACCAGCGGTGAGCGTGTGATCATTTCAAAATAAGGCGATCAATCTAATGAAGATATTCATTTCCGAATCCACTTAAATAAACAGAAAACGCTGGCGGCCTCGCATATAGCGTGACAAAACACCCACCGTTGCCTGATTACTTTTCACACAGTTGCCGATATAGGGTACTGGTTTGCGATGAGGGTGCAATGCTGAACCGTGCAGTCAGTACCTGCCGGCATCGTCGGTAAGTTTTTTCCATTTCGGCCCGCTGGCCTTGCCGGGCGTAGGCCTGCATCAAGCCCTGGTAAAACACCTCAGCCGTATCGTCAACATCAAGGCCGCGCTGGTAGAGTTCGATGACATTGTCCCAGTTACCGTTGATAATGTGCTGCGCACCAAGCTCAGTGAGGCTGCGGGTGTACTTGTGCTGCAAGCGCTCCCTAGCAGACAAAAACCAGGACTGGTTGCTGTCTTCAGAGAGAAAGGCACCTTTGTAGATTGCCTGCGCCAGCTCCTGCTGCCCCCCTTGGGCCACAGCTCGCTCAAAAGCCCACGTATCCACCCAGCAATGACGCGTGCTCAGGCTCAGATGAGCATCGGTATAATCAATGGCCTCCGCTAGGCCTAACAGCTTGCGCAGGCGCTGTAGGTTGGTAATCAAGGCGCGGTGGGCCGCATCACCCTCAGCATTCGGCCACAGAATTTCCTCCAATCTGACATCACTGATACCACGCCCACCCAACGCAATGAGTAGTTTGAGGAGTTCCAACGGTTTCGTCTGAACCCGCTTTCCCGCTATCAAATTATGACCATCAAGTAACAAACTGAAGCGCCCCAAGGTATAGACCCTGACTGGAAAGGGCCAGTTTTCGGGTGCATGCTGTGGCTCAGCCGGTGGCAGGCGTAGTTTACGGATCATGCGCTGTACATACTCGGTTTCGATACCATGCACCAGCGCAAGGCCATATAACGCCGCCTGCTGTTGCGGCAACAAGCTGCTGACATAATCACCCGTACCCGCGATGGTGATCAGCGTGCTGCGCAGAGCTGTCAAGGAGGCTGATTCGTTTCCCTGCTGGTATTCGAACCAGGCCTTGGCCATACCAACAAGGCAAGCCGCATGCCCTTCTAACGACCAACGGGTGGCACAGGTTTCAATAAGCGCCAGCGCCAGTGCCCGATCACCACGTGAAAATAGGCACTGGGCCTTCATTACTCGCAGATACACTTCAAACCAAATCGTGCCTGATACAGAGAGGTAGCTCTCACTCAACTGTGCTTGTACCAAGGCCTCCTCTACATCACTCTCTGCCAGCGCTTGCCAAGCCATAATGTAGTGATACACACCCCAGTCCACGTAACGCTCGTCAACCAGTGAGGAACGCATCTGCTGTAAATAGTCCTCCGCAGAACCGCCCCGCACCAATGAGGCAATGGCAGCTTGGCTGAGCAAAAGCATCTCCCAGGTTCGAATGCCTGCCACCGCGCTCGTTGACAAACCATCATGTAGACGCTCTACTGCCTCACAGACATTGCCGCCAACGGCCTGAAAAAGTCCCTTGATGGCCGCCCAGGTGATGGAAACAACGGCGGGTTCACTCGGCCGACCCATGAGCCCATGCAAGGCGTCGAGCATTATTTTCGCCTGCTTCCAGTTGACTGTGGTGTAGTACATCACTAGGAAGGGGGCCACCTTCGTGCGAAGCCAAGGGTCATGGCCATGCACCACAATTTGCAGGGTGTGCTCTGCCCACTGGCTGATATCCAGATGTTGGGGTTGACGGAACATCAAGGCGATGAAGAGTCCGCAGGTAAAGTGATCACGGATGTTTTTGGGGAGGGTTTCCAGCTTTTTGACAGTGATTGCCGTGGCCTCGGCAATCCAGTGGTCAAGCCCCGCCAGGCAACGCAACTCGTAGACAAAACTATCTACCACTCCCGACCAGCTCAATATCATGCCGGTGAACTCATCATCGGCCTTGAACCGGGCATAGGCACGTTCGAGATAAACCTGTGCCTCAGAGGGGCTCGTTGTTATCTCACCCATGCCGCGCCAATATAACACCCAAGGGGTTTTTCGCATGAGTGTATCAGGCAGTTTATCCAGCCAGCGCACCAAAACCGCTCCACGCCCTTGTTCGAGCAGACTTTGGGCTTGTTGGAGAATCAGGGGTACGGCAACTTCCCAGCCCTCTATTTCTAACAATAATTCAACAGCGTCGGCCGCTCGATGGTCATCCACCAGCGACTGAGCGGCCCGCCGGTAGAGGGTGTTCAACTCTTCTACGGACAGAGACTGGTTAAGACGCTGGCACAGAAAAGCACGAAAAAGATGGTGATATTCATATACCGGGCCAGGGTGCTGCACGGTAAAGAAATTCCTCTGATATACCGCCTGCAAGATGGTGGCTGCGCCGTCAATCCCGCTGAGGGCCTGTGCTGCCACAGGAGTGACCCGGGGCAGTAGGGCGGTGTAAGTGAGCAGACATTGAGTATCTTGATCAAGCTGTTTAAAAATTTCGGTAGTGAAGTAGTCGAACACGACTTGCGGTTGTCGTTCCGGATGCCCAGTTATTGTAGCGACAAAAGGATGGCCCTGCCCCGCCAGCAACACCAGACCTGCCACCCAACCGTCAGTTTGTGTGTACAGGGCCTGGGCATCGACGATATTCAACGTATTTTCGGCGTAGAGATGTGCGATAGCGCTGCTCTCTTGTGCGGTCAACCGGAGCTGATCCCAGCCTAACAGAGCGAGGGCACCGTTAGCCCGTAAGCGGGCAAAGGCCGGGGGCGGGTCTTCGCGACTAATGACAATGACATTGACCCCAGTGGGAATCTCGGCGCAGCCAACCTGAAGAACCTCATGCAGATTTTTTGCCGCCCCCACATCCTGAAAATTGTCCAACACCAGAATACCGGGAGGCTTGATGCGTGCAAACAGTTCGCGGAAAAAATTACGTGTAAATATAGGCAGGCCAGCCAGATATTCTGAAGTTAGCAGCGGCAGAGTACCACCCGCCTCTATATCCAATTGGCCAAGGTAGTAGAAAAACGTGGCGACATCGACGTCACCCTCGTCCACCCGATACCAGTGGGCGTTATATCCCCTCTCTTTGACCCAACTGGCAACCAGCGAAGTCTTGCCTGCGCCAGCCGTGGCCGAGAGCCAGATCAGTGGGACTTTCCGGGCAGCATCGAGCTGCTCAAACAGGCGTGCACGTGGGTAGGTTCTACTCAGCCGTGGAGCGCTTAATTTTGCTTTCGGGATGGCTCTATTCATACCGCATGCTTTAACACTGGGGTTAGTAAGGAACCGCTGCCCCATTCATGAAGCGCGATCTTGCGCCTGAAATTAACCTGCTCTGTATTGATGAGATACATCTTTTCGTTCTACTCCTTTGAAGTGACCTTGTCCAATATATTGCCTAGGAGGCTGTCGGTAAGTCCAACAGCCTCCTAGCCAGCAACAAACGGTGCCCCAAATTTGTAATGAAAAAGGGGCGACGATCTATTCGCCACCCCTTATGGTATTGCCTACTAAATTTGAGTGCTGTTAACCGGTACTCATCTCCATTAACAACTTGTTCAACCGCTGTACGAAGCCGGCTGGATCTTCAAGCTGTCCACCTTCT
>JAJRUG010000098.1 GCA_024277915.1 Gammaproteobacteria bacterium | reverse complement strand
GAGATTCGTGCAGGTATCGTGTGTGCTCCCGTGTGCTTCAATCAAGACGTGAAAGCCCTAATCCCAAAAAAAGGTGTTTTCCCCAAGTTTCTAACTTACTCGATACTGGGCCGTGAAAGTAACTTACTCAAGCTCGTCAGTTCAGCTGGAAATACGGCTGGAGTACTTGATACCAAGCTTATTCAGAGATTTGAGATATGGCTTCCACGCTTCACCGAGCAACGCGCCATCGCCACCGCCCTGAGCGACGTGGATGCCCTGCTGGATGGTCTCGACCGCCTGATCGCCAAGAAGCGCGACCTCAAACAGGCCGCCATGCAGGCTCTTTTGACGCCTCCGGCGGGGGAAGAAATGGAAAATGGAGAATTGAAAATTGAAAATACTGGAGGTGTGGCACATGATCATTCTCAATTCTCCACTCTCAATTCTCAATTAAAAAAGAATATCCGCCTGCCGGGGTTTGAGGGGGAGTGGGAGGTGAAGACTTTAGGGGAAGAGGCGAGCTTCTTTAAGGGAAAAGGACTACCAAAAAGCGCGTTAGATCCATATGAAACTGAACCCTGCGTACATTACGGTGAGTTATTTACACAGTATTCTGAAAAAATAAATGAAACCATCAGTAGAACTGCTAGCGTGCCTGACCAGTTCCGGTCAATCGCCAATGATGTGCTTATGCCAACATCAGATGTAACGCCAAGAGGTCTGGCCAAGGCAAGTTGTGTAATGTCGGATGGTGTTGTGCTTGGTGGTGACATATTAGTATTACGGACAAATCCAAAGTGCATTAATGGCGTTTTCTTGAGCTACATAATACGAAGAGAAGAGACTCAGGTTCTGCGCCTTGTAACTGGAACCACGGTGTTCCATATATACGGAGCAGACATGAAAAAGTTTGTCTTGGATGTCCCGCCAATAGATGAACAAGAGTCTATCGTAAAGGTCTTATCCGACATGGATGCCGAAATCGCCGCCCTTGAACAGCGCCGCGAAAAAACCAAAGCCATCAAGCAGGCGATGATGCAGGAACTGCTGACCGGCAGGACGAGACTGGTATGAAAGAAGCCGGCATCCAACTGCGCCCAATCAATACCCTGCTGACCGATGCTGGTGGTGAATCGGCACGCTACTGGATTCCCGCTTACCAACGCGGCTACCGCTGGACCCAGCTGCAAGTCACTCAGTTGCTCGACGATATTCGTGACTTCACGCGACGCCCGAATCCGCAGCCCGAAGAATTCTATTGCTTGCAACCGCTTGTTATCAAGGCAGGAGCCGATGGATTGTTTGAGGTCGTGGATGGACAGCAACGATTGACGACACTGTTTCTGATTCTTCGCCATTTCAATGAGCGACTGGCGGAAAAATATCGGCAGAAACTGTACTCGCTGGCTTATGAAACGCGCCACAGTTTGGATGGCTTCCTGGATAATCCTGACGAGAACACGGCTGCTGAAAATGTTGACTTTTTCCACCTGTACCATGCCATCCAGTCCATCGAACAGTGGTTTGCCGATCATGAAAGTGAGGTTGAAGACATAAAATCCGCGTTGCTTAACAAGACCAAGGTTATCTGGTTTGAACTGGAGGATCAGGACGATCCCGTTGCGGCATTTACCCGCCTGAATGTGGGCAAAATCCCCCTCACCAATGACGAGCTGATCCGGGCGATGTTCCTGCGCCGCGCGGCGGCCGAGGATGAGGGGCATGGGCTTGCGCTGCGCATTGCCCACGAATGGGATCAGTTGGAAAAGGCACTGCAACACGATGCCTTCTGGTATTTCTTGAGCAATGATACAGCACCGGGGCACAACCGGATCGGTCTGATCTTCGAACTGGTTGCAGCGGATGGAATGAACGACTTGCTGAAGCAGGATGCCTATGGCGCATTCCATGTTTTCAATGAACGTCTTGAGGCACGGTCCGCAGAGCAGGAATGGCTTGGCGTTAAACAGACCTTCATGGCGCTGGAAGAGTGGTATGAGGACCGGGAGCTGTTCAATGTGGAGGGCTTTTTGATTCATCAGGGCGTGGCGATCAATGATCTGTTGAAGTCGGCCCAGGCACGCCGCAATGGCGAGTTTGCCCACGCATTGCGCCGCCTGGCGTTTGCCAGCGCTGTTGGCGGTAATCTGGATGAACTGGACGGGCAGGCATTGCAGCAGACCATCCGTGAACGCTGCGAGAACATCAGCTATGGCAGTGAATCCGAGGCCATTCGCACCATTCTTCTGTTATTCAACCTGGCTACCTTGCTGGAAGATCCGCGCTCCAATCTGCGATTCCAGTTCGACAGCTTCAAGAATGAGGATTGGGATATCGAGCATGTGCGCTCTGTCGAGGTGCGTCGCCCGGTGCGCCACAACGAACGCAAGGACTGGCTTGAACACTGTCGGGGTTACATTGCATCACGCGGAGATGATGAGGGATTGGTCCAGAAGATCGATGAGTTTCTGGATCTTGCGCAAGGAGAAGATGCCGATGCCATTTTTGACACACTCTATGATCGCGTGCTGACCTATTTCCAAGAAGATGATGAGGGCGGTGAGGACGGCCTTGCTAACCTGACCTTACTCGACCAGAGCACCAACCGCAGCTACAAGAATGCCGTGTTCGCCGTGAAGCGGCAGCGCCTGCTGGAACTCGATAAATCCGGTATCTTCGTTCCGCTTTGTACCCGTAATGTTTTTCTGAAGTGCTACAGTGCCCAGGTGGACAATGTCATGTTCTGGAGCAGGCAGGATGCAAAAGCGTATGGTGAGGTAATTGTCGAGACCCTGACAAACTTCTTTTTGCAGGACAGGGAGGCTGGCGCATGAGCGAAAATGGCGCACAACTGATATTCAGTGAGCTGCTTGCGCGACACGGCCGTATCCGCGTGCCGTTGATCCAGCGAGACTATGCCCAGGGGCGGCTTGACCAGGAAGAAGTGCGAGATGCGTTTCTTGCTGCCTTGCATGATGCCCTGCTTCTGCCCGTGGATTCGGCGGCATTGCCTCTTAATCTTGATTTCATTTACGGCAGTGTCGAAGGTGAGAACCGCACCAGCTTTCAGCCTCTGGATGGTCAGCAGCGCCTGACCACGCTTTTTCTGCTGCATTGGTATCTGGCCTGGCGTGATGGATGCAGCGAGGCATTTGGCGATCTTTGCGCGGACGGAGGGCTCTCAAGGTTCAGTTACCAGGTTCGTCCCAGCAGCAAGGAGTTTTTCGACGAGTTGGTGCGCTTTGCACCGGAACAAGCACCAGATGAGATAGAGTACCTGGGTCCGCTTTTGCAGGATCAGCCGTGGTACTTCCGAAGCTGGCGACTTGATCCCACGATCCAGTCGGCGCTTGTTATGCTGGATGCCATACACGCCCGCTTTAAGGGCACGCAGGGTCTCTATGCGCGGCTAACCGATGCGGCGCAGCCAGCCATCACATTCCAGTTGCTGGATCTCAACAATTTCGGCCTTTCGGACGACCTCTACATCAAAATGAACGCGCGCGGCAAGCCGCTGACGCCATTTGAAACCTTCAAGGCACGTTATGAGCAGATACTGCGCGACCAGTTCACGGAGCAGCCCCGGCAGATTGATGGGCAGCCGGTTTCGATTGCTGACTACTTTGCGCGGCGGATGGATACCCGCTGGGCGGATTTTTTCTGGCCATTCCGTGACCCGAACAGCCATGTCTTTGATGAAGCGGTAATGAATGTCTTTCGGGTAGTCATTTTGATTACGCGATCCACCGATAGTCCGTCATTCACTGATGACATCAGAGACCTACGATCACGATTTCAGAAGAACAGTTACCATTTCTTTCAGCAGCGCGGCTGGCTGGATGTTCCCTTTGCAGAGACGCTGATCGCCTTGCTGGATGCCTGGAGCGGTGAAACGGGTGAGTTTGTCCCGCTGCTTCCGGATACGCGTTATTTTGATGAGAAAGCGGTTCTTGAAAAGGTCTTGAATGAACCGACCACGCTTGGCTATGACGACCTTGTTCAACTCACGGCCTATGCGCAGTTTATCAGGGCGCATGAAGACGCACTCGATTCAGCCGCGTTTCAGGAGTGGATGCGGGTCGTGTTCAACCTGTCGGTGAATACGGAATATAACAGGGCATCGGACTTCCAAAGGAGTCTCACTTCGCTTGCGAACCTATCGCCACACATGCCAATGATCCTGAAATATTTGGCTGATCCTGAAACCGGTATCAGTGGTTTTTCTCGGCCGCAGGTTGCGGAAGAGCAATTAAAGGCACGGCTTCTTCTGGCAGATGCAAGCTGGAAGCTGTTGATTGACGAAGCGGAAGGGCATGGCTACTTCCGGGGGCAGATTGGGTTCCTGTTGAAGTTCGCCGAGATCGAGGTGGACACTGATGACACCCTGAAATATCAGGCCGCATTCAGCGATTACCTTGACAAGGCCGCTACGATGTTCGAAGACAAGGGATTGAACAGTCTTCCGGACTTCAGATGGGAGCGGGCATTGCTGTCGCTCGGTAATTATCTGCTGGACTATCGTCAGAATGAATCATTCCTGGTTAATCAGCAATCGGACCAGGCAAGCTGGAAACGGCTGCTGCGAGATGCTACATCAGGATCATCACAAGGAAAAGTACTAAAGAAACTGTGGACGTCGCTCTCTGGGGTTTCGGATATCAGCAAGCAATTGGACAGCATTATTGCTTCTGCCTCTGGTCTTGATGCATGGCGTGCTGCCTTGATTGAAACGCCTGCCGCCATTGAATACTGCGGCAAAAGAATGATTCGTCATGCGGGAAATGGTTTGGTCTATTTGCTCAGTAAAATTCAAACCAATGGCGCGCATGCGGAACTGTTTAGCTACTGCTTTTACAAAAATGTAGTGACGCCAGCAAGTAATAGCGGGAAGTATCATGTATTTCGCCCTGCGTACTATGAAAGCAATACGGCAGATATAGAGCCTGGCATAAAATTGCATTTTGATTATATGGGGCTCTCGTTGGTGTTGGATATAGAGTATCAATCCTGTGAATACCGACTCTGGGTCTCGTTTGAAGAGGAACTTCCGGAGGTTCTGTCTGCGTTATTTCTTGGGTTGGGATTCAGCAAATCAGAAAAGCGCATTCATAAAACCTGTTCGGTTGATTCCCTTGAAAGCTTCATTGATGATCTGGATCAGAAACTGACAGCCGCTGTCGAGGAGGGCCTCTATGAGTGAGAAACCGCGTTCAGAACGATCAACGCAGAACCGTGTGGTTTCGCTGTTTACCGATTCGGGTCATCCTGAGTATCTGGGTTACGACTATCTCGGTGATTGGCAAAAAAGAGAGAACAATCGCTGTATCGAGACGGCGCTGCTACGAGATAATCTGAAACAGCGCGGCTATTCGGATGCCCACATCTCTGCCGCCCTGCAAAAGCTGGAGACCGCCGCTGATACCACAGGCGTCACCCTCTACCAGGCCAACATGCGCACCTATAACTTGTTGCGCTACCCGATGAAGGTGTTGCTGGCGCCGGGTCAACCGCATGAGGATGTACACCTGATCGACTGGGAGCATCCTGAGGAAAACGACTTTGCCCTGGCCGAGGAGGTCACCCTGAAGGGCGGCCATGAACGCCGCCCCGATCTGGTATTGTATATCAACGGTATCGCCATCGCTGTGATCGAACTCAAACGCAGCTCGGTGGAAGTCGCCGATGGCGTTCGCCAGTTGATCACCAACCAGGAGGCGATTTTTAACAAGGGATTTTTCAGCACGGTTCAGCTCGTCTTTGCGGGCAGCGATTCTCAGGGACTGCGTTACGGCACCACCGGCACGCCCGAGCAGTTCTTTGTCGAATGGAAGGATCAGGAAATACACCATAATGAGGTGAAAGATGCGCAAGGCACCTATCTGGCTGCTGGCGCCTTGCTTGACAGGCCGCTGGCGCAGATGTGCGGCAAAGAGCGGCTCCTGGACCTGATCCGCAACTTCATTATTTACGATGCGGGCCAGAAGAAGGTGCCCAGGCCCCACCAGTATTTCGGCGTTAAAGCGGCCCAGGAACGGGTCAGACAGCGCGAGGGTGGCGTCATCTGGCATACGCAAGGCAGTGGTAAAAGCATCCTCATGGTGCTGATCGCCAAATGGTTGATGGAGCACGATCCTGATGCGCGCATCCTGGTCATCACCGACCGCGACGAGTTGGATAAGCAGATTGTGGGCGTGATGCGTAACGCCGGGGTGATCGGCGAGGAGGCACCGTCACCACGCATCACCTCGCGGGCACAGTTTGTCGAGAAGCTCGGCGCGACTACCCCGCGCCTGCTCTGTGCGCTGATCCACAAGTTCGATCTTGATCTCAAGAGCGACCCGCCACCGGTTTACGGGCGTTTTTACATCTTTGTGGATGAATGTCACCGGACCCAGGGTGGCGATATGAACAAACAGATGAAACGCTGGATGCAGGACGCCATTTTCATCGGCTTCACCGGTACCCCACTGCTGCGTAAAGACAGGAAAACTACCCGTGAGGTGTTTGGTACCTACATCCATACCTATAAATTCCATCAGGCGGTAGCCGACAAGGTGGTACTTGACCTCAAGTACGAGGCCCGCGATGTGCCGCAACGCCTGACTTCACAGAAAGCCATCGACGCCTGGTTCGAGCAAAAGACCAGGGGTCTGAACAACTTCCAGAAGGCCGTGGTTCGCAAAGCCTGGGCGAACATGGAAAAGTTAATGAGCGCGGGCGAGCGCAAGCAACGCATTATCGCCAACATCATCGAAGATTTTAGCCTCAAACCGCGCTTGAACAATGATCGGGGCACGGCCATTCTGGTGGCGGCCTCCATCTATGACGCCTGCCACTATTTCCGGCTGTTTCAGAACACGTCTTTTGGCCAGTACTGCGGTATCATCACCTCCTACGAGCCGAACCACAACGCGATTTCAAGAGAGCCCGCCAACAGCGATGAACGCTACAAGTTCGACACCTACACCCAGCATGTGTTGAAGG
>JAJRUG010000097.1 GCA_024277915.1 Gammaproteobacteria bacterium | reverse complement strand
TCCAAAGAGGGTATCGGAAAAGTGATGTAGGTCGGGCGAGTCGAGAAATTGGTGGCTATCTGGACACCGCCCAGTCGATAACCGCCGCCCCAAAGACCAGGTGTGCTGGTGATATCACCCACACGATAACTGCGCATGCGGGCAGGGTCATCGCGCGTAAATGTTGAGGTCAGTCGAATCCAGCCCTCCTGCAGCCCACTGTCATTGAAAAATGAATCGTAGCCACGATAGATATGTTCGCTCTTCAGGCTGCCAAGATTCGTGAATACCGTTGGAGCAACCAGCCCTGCCAGGGTCGATTGTGCCGTATCTGTGTACGACCAGTCGTAGTCCAGGTAGATGCCGGTATCCGAGGTAGCTGCACGCAACTCATCCTGCCGCATTATCGAAAACAGGGGTTCAAGATTCTGCGGTGGAATGCTGAAATCGACAGCAACCGCAATCGCATCATATGCCGCCACGACTCCGGGAAATGACCTCAGCGGATAGTAAGCTTTTCCATCTCTCCAAACCGGTTCGGGGTAGGGTTGCCTGACCCGCCACTTTTCGAGATCGGCTGCCTGTACTGAAAATTCAGTACCACCATCCCAAAGCATCACCACCGTACCCTGCGGCATATGATTAACAGTCACTGCGGCAAGCAATAACTGATCGTTCTGTTCAGCCATCGCTGTCGCCACCAATAGGACGAGACTCAAACCAGCAATAGAATCAGCGAGCTGTCGTAACCTCATAGCCCTGAGTTCCCACTGTTTCATTCACAGCCCGCAGCCGGGTGCTGGAATCCATGACTTCAAACTCACGTATTCCTGCTGTATCGGTTTGGGCAACCAGCCGAATAATCGAGTAGTCCTGCGGAACCTCGAAAAAGAAATCTCTGCTGACCCCCCCCAGCAAATACTTCGCCGAAGTCAATTTGAGTTCTCGATCAGAACCCTGTTCAAGATTCCCATCGAGTATCAGGCCGAAAGCTGTCAGCTCGGAAACACGAATATGCGTTTTGCCATTATTTCGCAATTTGACACGAAGGCGTCCATCCTCAACAAACTCGTGCTCAATAAATTCAAGTTCAGGCTCATCGGCAATCACTGCCGCAGAAAAGACAGGAATACTGACCCGCATGCGTAACTGCAAGCCTGTTACAGCCCTGTTATTCATCGGAGGAGGCAGCTCGGTGAACAGCAGTCGATAGGACTGCTCCGTTTCAAGTGGTTGCTCGGAAAGGAGCCCTACCCGGACCAGCTGGGTCTCTCCAGGTGGAATCGAAAAAATCGGCGGTACGACGATCACATCAGATGTGGCTTCGTACTGGTCCCGGCCATCATCGGCCTGGGACCAGTCGAGAGCTTCTACCTGCATAGACAATACTTCCGTACCGCTATTAACAACCCGAACTACCGAGTTACGTTCCACTTCGTCGAAATCAACGCGTAGTGGAGCGATACCAATTGACCCGGCCAGCGCAACGCCATTGAGGACAATCGCGACGACAGCAGCAATCGATGCCGACTTCAGTGTTTTCCCCCTGATCATCGGCGTTAGTTAATGGTAATCAGCACATCGACGATGTCACTGTATGCACCCTGCTGGGCATCGACATAATCAGCATGCAATGCTTCACCGTAAACGGTAGCGCTGTTAAAAGCAGCCATGCCGGCACCATTGACGTTAGAGACTTCCGCAGGAATCGAGCCCCAGCGAGTCGTCAAGCCAGCATCCTGGTACAGATCGTAAGCAACTGTATCCACGCCAGGGCCATTCATGGTCCGGTTGCCGTTACCGCCCTCATCAATGCTGATATCAGCATTTGTGCCGGCCGAACAGCGCCACTGCACAGTACTGAAGGTACTGGCATCAACACCACTGCCCGGAAGCAGGTTGCCAAAAGCAACATCGGTGATCGTACCCAGCTCGCAAACCTGCAGCACCGTGGCAGTAATATTCATTGGATCAGCCTGCAAACTGCCAAGCGGCAACATCGCGAGACTGGAGATCAATACCTTCCGAGAGATATTCTGAAGTTTCTTCATGCCCAACTCCTAATCGTTGTAAGAACAAAATGAACCCCAAAAAGCCAAAATATTGGCGTTTCTGTAACGGCTCACCCGGAAGTCTATTGATCAGGCTAATGAATTATGTGAACTGCCTCGCTAATTCGCCAAATATTTGACGAATTAGCGAAAAATAGTTTATTTTCGCCAGAATATTGACAGGTATAGAGAATAGCTGAGCAGGGCTCAGCAGTCGGCTAGTCGGATTCCCAGGAAAGGCGTTTCCTATAAATTGTCGAAGGGCTCATGCCCAGCAGCCCGGCAGCCTGCACTATATTTCCACCACAGTGCTTGATTGCATTTTCAATGGTCTCTTTCTCGACCAGCGCCATCGGCCGAATCGGCGGTTCGTGTTCGCCATCTGAATCATGAAATCTTGGTTCACGGGAAGAATTTGCTTCGTACCTGCGGGATGAAGGGTTTGATTGCCCGGCGATTTTTGTTTCAGGTATGTCGTCCAATGTATTCGCTGCACGCAATTCTGATGGCAACATTTCAACATGAACTATATCGGCCGAATGAAGCACGACAATGTTTCTGAGAACATTCATCAATTCCCGAACATTACCCGGCCAGCGATATTCCTGAAACATTTCTGCCGCCTCTGGGGAAAAGGTCCGAAAAGACTTCCCCTCTTCCCGGGAAAACAGGCCAAGAAAATGCATGGCAATCGGCAAGATATCCGATGACCTTTCACGTAATGCAGGAAGAGCGATTGGAATAACGTGGAGCCTGTAATAAAGATCTTCACGAAAACGCCCTCTTTTAACTTCTTCAAGAGGATTCTTGTTGGTTGCACAAATAAACCGCACATCAGCCAACAGCGTCTTGCTGCTGCCTACCCTCCGGAAAGTTCCGGTTTGAACAATCCGCAGCAACTTGGCCTGAAGGTCGAGATGCATATCGCAGATCTCGTCCAGGAAGAGGGTGCCTCCATCCGCGTGCGCCAGGGCTCCTTCCCGCAAGCGATCTGCTCCGGTAAAAGCACCTTTCTCATGCCCGAACACCTCGCTCTCCATAAGACTGTGGGGAATCGCAGCACAATTTATAGCCACGAAGGGCTGGCTTGACCGAGTACTTTCATCATGGATTGCCCGTGCACAGAGTTCCTTGCCCGTCCCGCTTTCGCCGCGAAGAAATACTGTCGCCATGCTGGGGGCAGCATTTTCCACCAGTCGATACACATCTTCCATTCCCTGAGACGCACTGATGAAACCGTGAAACCCGGTACGACTGTTACTAACAGGCTCCTGGCGACTGTTCTGGCTATCGTCTTCCTGTGGCACGGCTCGTTGAACAACCGACTTCAGTCGCTTCGCATCGAACGGCTTGGCAACAAAATCGAAAGCACCATTGCGCATTGCCTCTACCGCAACTTCTATAGAGCTGTGATCCGTAATCACAATTATCCTGCAAGAAAGATGCTTTTCCCGGATTGAGTTGAGCACATCCATACCCTGGATACCGGGCAGGCCCAGGTCCAGCACAACAACATCCGGAACACTATGCTCAAAGTACTTGAGTGCTGCCTCTCCGTTCGCAGCATGGGTTACTGAATATGATTCGCCCTGCAGGTAAGCCATGTAGGCAATTGCCTGAGACGGGCTATCCTCAACAAGCAGAACACTCCGACCTGCTGGAAGCTCAGCTATCAAGGTGTGATCTGCTACCGGGAGCAGTTTTCGGCTGTCTGGATGAAAGCAGCTGTCTGAATGCCCGAACAGTAGGAGCGCACTCTAGTTTAAGCTCCTCTGCCAGCTTCTTTGCGCCCTGCATATTTTCCTGTCTGCTGGCATTGTTCAAGCGATCCACTATTTCGGTCACGGCAGTAGCACCAAAAACCCTGGCACTGTTGATCAGCGCGTGACTTTCCCGTGAAACAACATCAAGCTTGCCTGATTGTATGGCAGCCCCGATAGTCCCGGAGCGCTCAAACAGTTCCCTGGTAAAGACATCGACCATTTCAGGAGCCTGCACTATCGAAGCGTCCAGCATCAACTGCTGGAATACGTGTTGATTCACCCGAATCGGATTGGACAACTCTCTGGAATCGCCACCTGCATTGACGTCCGCTGACAAGCACAGATCATCCGGCAGCCATTTAAGCAGGGCATCCATAATGGATCCACCGGCAATAGGTCTGGCAATCAAATCACTCAGGCCCAGCCTGCGCCACTTTTTTTCCTGTTCAGCGGATGGCCTCTCCGAAATACCAATAACAGGTATCTTCCCCTTCGACCCATCTAAAGCACGGATTTGCCGGGTTGCTTCGATGCCATCCATGACAGGCATATTCAAGTCCATCAACACTATGTCATAGTGGTGAGAGGATACTGCCTCAACAGCTTTCCGGCCGTTCTCTACAGAACCTGCCGTAAAGCCAAATTGCCGCAACATATTTTCACCGACCACACGACTGGCTCTGCTATCCTCAACCAGCAATATACTGACACCCTGTGACGGCAATAACGGGCGAACTGACTCAGGTGTATAACGCCGTTTCGATATTGCATTTTCGCTACCGCTACATCGAGCCAGCTGGCGTCTCAGCTGGATTTGCCTGACTGGCAGAGGCAAACGCGCATCAAGCTTTGTTTCGGGACGAAACTCAAACGTTTCTTCAATATTGTGAAGCCATATCAGCCCGATGCCCTGAACCCGCAAAGAGGCCAGCGCCGAGGCCTGACCTGCTCCCGATTGCTGATGCACCAGTACTACCTTGCTGCCGCCAGAATCGTTAGCAAACTGCTCAACGGCCGGATCATTGACTGATTGTACCGGTTGAACCAACACGCCCCATTCTTCAAGCTGTTGCCTCAAGACTTCGAGTTGTGGTGTAGTCTCGGCAATAATCATTACCCTCAAGCCGGCAAATTCCCGGGTAATCCCCGGCTGATCAGAAGCATTTTCAGCTTGTGGTGCAGCAATGGTGAACCAGAAACTGCTGCCATCATTTACACGACTCGTAAAACCTATCTCACCACCCATCATGTGAACCAATTGACGCGCAATTGTCAGACCAAGACCACTGCCCTTCCGGGATGATGAAGCCTGCTGGAACTCTTCAAATATATCAGCCTGGTCATGCTCGCTGATCCCTGTACCATCATCAGTCACCGTGAAACGAAGCCCCCCGCTCCCTGACTTCTGAACTGACATGCTGACATGACTTGCACAAGAATGGACGATGGCATTGTCAATCAAATTCACAAGAATCCGGCGCATGCGATCACAATCAGAAATCACCAGGGCAGGCGTATCTGCCGCAACAATACTGCTGAGTTGTATCTTCGCACCGGCGGCCCGCACACCAAGCAGATGCATGATTGAATCGATAACCCAGGTGACCATCACCGGCGCTTGCCGGAGCTCCAGCCGACCGGCCTGCATTTTCGAATAATCCAGTGTGTTGTCTACGAAGCTCAATAGTGAATTAATCGTATCCCCGGCAATCTGTACCAGTTCGCTGTCCTGATCTGCCAGCCTTCCGTCACCGAGCAGGCGCAATACTTCATGAGTTGCATTCAATGGCGCCCGCAAATCGTGAACAGCGCTGGTAAACCAGGCAGGTTCGACTGAAGTCATTGCGTCGGGAGATATCAGGTCATGATTCCCGGCTGATGTGCCGGGTGCGGAGGTATCGCAAAGAGCATATTTACCGACTGCCATATGCGTACCCACTGTTCGCAGCAGCGGTTCCAGGGTATCCAATAACGCTTGATCTGGTCTGCTCCCGCTATGAACCAGGTTAACCAGGCCAATCAGCTTGTTCCCATGCATCAGCGGAATAGCCAGAAACTGTGCCGTACCTGTATCGTTTGCCATTTCTCTATCCATGAAGCGCTCAACCCACGCATCTTCAGATATGAATGACTTGCCGGACTCGACAAGTTCTCTTATCAATGGATAGCCCGCCTGAAGATCGGAAAAACTGGCACCGGATCCCGCACCTTCACCTGCAATCTGCAGATCCAGAAAAAAACCCGTGGCCGCCAGAACATTGATCACTGAATCAGCTGAGCCGTCGGTCACTAGTTCCCCCAGAAACCCATACTCACTGCCTGTGGTCTCGATGAGTATTTCCAGTATACGGGCGAATGCTCCTTCCCGGTCTTCACCGAAGTTGCATTCAGTTTGAATCTGGAAAATCCCCCGCAGGATCTGTTTATCCCAGCGACTTCCCGCTTCAAAATCACCAACTGTTTTCAGCACTGATCAAACCCTTAATCAGATTCATCCGAACCAGCTATGACTCACACTCTCAGTGGCGGTAACTTGTGTACCACAGCAAAACCAGTTTGATTGAAGCTTCCCCAAAGAAGATTCAATCATAGTAGGTATTTCCAGAACCGCAAATTATTTTCACAACTATTTGTTTTTTGGGATATTTGTCCCATTTCAGCAATAGATACAGCCTCTGCAGAAAAATCTGGCACGCGCTGTGTATTTGCAAATCGAGAATCTGTTTTTCATACCTTTCGCAAAATGCGCTGCATCTTGGAACAGCCCCGCAAAAAAATCCAAATAAGCCCATATCTGGTCATCTTGCCTCGATATGGCACCGAAAAGTGTTGGCACGACTTTTGCTTTAAATATTTGCTTAACAACCATAAATTTCCGGGGGAAAACCATAGTGCACGCAATCGTTTTTGCAGAAAGAAAAGGTCATGAATTATTACCGCTGACGAATCGTACTGCAGTACCTTTATTGCCGATCCTGGGAAAACCACTGATCGTCCATACGCTTGAAGATCTCGCGAACGCAAATGTACGGTCGGCCATAGTCGTTCTGGGATCTGAAGATAAGCAAACCAAAAAAGTACTGGGCAACGGCACTACATCAGGATTGCATCTAAGCTATGCCACGGCCCGGCCGGGCGAAACACCGGGCCATATCGCTCGAAGACTCGGTGCAGAGCTGCCTGAGAAACTGCTGGCCGTCAGGGGCGATGTATTGCGCGGTCAATGCACAAAATCTTTTCTGGCAGCGGCTGGCAGTGTACTGGCAACCCAGGTAGTCGCCACAACAGGAGGACGATCGGCCAGCCTTTGTCTGTGCCGGCAACAAGATCTGCATCTGGATGTACTTGACTGGCCGCAGCAGACGCCACTACCTGCCGATGCAAACTGGCGCTGCATTGAGCTCGGTCGGATCGGGTATTCGACCCTGGATTCTATTACCAGTTACTACCTGGCCCATCTGGACGGTATGGAACGCCGGTTCAAAGATATTGAACTACCAACCAGTGCAATGATGCAGGATCA
This sequence comes from Gammaproteobacteria bacterium, assembly GCA_024277915.1. Lineage (GTDB taxonomy): Bacteria > Pseudomonadota > Gammaproteobacteria > Steroidobacterales > JAJRUG01. The sequence continues at coordinate 643 of JAJRUG010000097.1, read as the reverse complement.
ATGCCTGACCAGTGGTATCGCGATTATTGGCAAAGGTGTTGAAATTGCTGCCGATGCAACCCTGCATGGCCCGCTGGTACTTGGAGATGGTGTAACAATCGGCGAAGGGGTATTCATGCATTCATGCATCGTCATGCCGGGTACTCATATCCCGGATGGTCAGTCGATTCGAAATGCCATTATCAACAGCGATATGGCGATTGGCATGGATGGCAAAATTATCTACCGGTCGCCTGATCGACAGGCAGGCAAGCAAAATGCAGTGGAAATGACCAATGTGAGAACCCGCCCACAGAAAGCAAAGGCCGTGTGACCTAGGGTATGGCGATCTGGTTGTGCAAAAATACTCCGTATTATGTCAATTTTGTACTCAATACTGGCTCTACTGGCATGCGTTGCATCTTTTTTCGGCGGCGCATTCGCTATGCGCCACTATCTGGAACGCAAAAAACCGGTGCCGGACCATGAGGATCCCAGGGATACGGAAATTCGTGAACTGCAGGCTGCACTGAAAGTTGCGCGCAGCGACGTTGCCAACCACGCTCAAACTATCTCGAAATCCGGGGTTGAGTCTGAAAATGCCGCCGAGCAAATCAAGGTACTGACAGACAAGCTTGACGGTTACGAGCAAAGAGCAGCCAGT
>JAJRUG010000096.1 GCA_024277915.1 Gammaproteobacteria bacterium | reverse complement strand
CCATGTACGGTGGTAACATGCTGCCACCCGAATCGGAGACATCCATTTGTGCGAGACAGATGACCAACTCATTACGGCTTTCGAAAATTGTTCTGTTGACCCGGAGCAGTTTGACCACGCGATGCATGTCCGTGTGGCGTGGATCTACCTGAATCAATTTGATCTTGCGCAGGCTATTGCAAAATACACAGCAGGCCTGAGAAAACTGACTGCACATCTCGGTGTTCCGGAAAAATACCACGAAACCATCACCTGGTTTTATATCATCCTGATCAACGAGCGCAGGGGCGGCGGCCACTCAAACGACTGGAACGAATTCTGCGAATCGAACCCGGATCTCCTGTGCTACCGCCCGCCAGTTTTTATTCATTACTACCCGGAAGAGGTTATTGACTCGGCGCTGGCCCGCCAGCAATTCATCCTTCCGGTTATTGATCAACCATCGAGATCCGGTAGTCCGCCCAGTACCAGTAAATAGTAGCTGACAATCCCGATCACTTTCTCCCCCTCAATAACAGGCGCATGACTGATACCGCAACGCTCGAATAACCGGGCACAATAACGAATATCCATATCCGGCCGAACTGAAACAACTGGTTTGGCCATGATCTCGAATACATTCACCCGGTCGGGTGCCCGGTTTTTTGCAATCACCTGCTTCGCCACATCAGAAAATGCCAGCATCCCGTATTCGTCGTGTTCATCCCTTTTCTCAACCATCAGACAGGTAGCACCCACCCGCTTCATTACTTTCATTGCCTCGAGGACATCAATCCGTCCGTCCACAGTAGTCACCTCGGGACGCATCACGTCTCGTATCGAAATCCTGCTCAGATCGCTCATATCTTTCCCTCCACCACATCGGCCAACTCTTCTACCTGGTGCATTACACCGACGGCATCCTCAACATCAATCTGCAATGCTATTCCGGTACCGGGCTTCTCATCGAACTGCCCCACCTGACCGATTGTTTCCAGGATCTCTCGGCTCATGTGCTTTTCGACCAATAGCAATACTACATCTCGCTGGGTAGTCAGTGTGAGCCCGAGAAAACTCCTCGGTTGCTTCAGGCCTTCCCCCCTGGCGTGATTGATCACGGTACACCCGGTCGCGCCAGCCTTGCGCGCCGCATCAACAATCAGATCAGTTTTGCTGTCTTCTACAAAGACTACCAATAGCTTGAAATGCACGATCTTTCTCCTGACTTTTCTCTAAAATGTTCTGCAGTAACTATTACTTGGACCACTGGCCTGCTCTGCGATTCCCTAAACCGGTTGCCAATGCGGAAAACTGGGCATAGGCAAGCACCGAAATAATCGGGAACAGGCAGGTGAATGCCACCAGACCAAAACCATCCAGCAGCGGACTTCTGCCAGGAATCGCCTCGGCCAGCCCCAGGCCCAGTGCAGTGATAATAGGCACTGTCACAGTTGATGTTGTGACACCACCGGAATCATAGGCCAGTGGCACAATCATTCGTGGTGACAAAGCCGTCTGTATTACCACTACGAAGTAACCCGCCATAATGTAGTAGTGCAAGGGTGTGCCGGTAACAATGCGATAGCAGCCCAAAGCCACGCCAGTAGCAGCACCAATAGCTACCGCAATACGCAGCCCCCAGACTCCAATAGCGCCACCGGACTCTTCGTTGGCCTTGATCGCTACTGCAAGCAGTGCCGGTTCTGCGATGGTGGTACTAAAGCCGATCATAAAAGCGAATATGTAGACCCAATAGTAGGCATCCCACTGTACTACCGCATCATCGATCCCGGTGATGCCTAAAAACTGCGGATCAGTAAGTTGCGCCGCCATTAGTCGCCCGAGCGGAAACAGCGCCTGCTCAAGCCCTGTCATGAAGAGCCCCAGACCCAGCACGACCAGCACAAACCCGACTATCAGCTTACGCCAGGCCGGTGGCAGCCCCCCGATTAAAATAATCTGAAACCCCATCAACAAAACGGCAATCGGCAAGACATCCAGTGCTGTTCCGGCAACCGAGCCGAAGATATCCATCAACCAATCCATGAAATAACCATCCCGTAGACCATGACAAACGGAATCGGTGTGAGCGAGGCGAAAGCTATCAGCCCAAAACCGTCTGTCATCGGATTACGATCCTCCAGTGAGGATGCCAAACCAACGCCAAGCGCTGTAACCAGCGGCACCGTGACAGTGGATGTCGTTACACCACCGGAATCATATGCAACACCGATGATTTCGTCCGGCGCGAAAGCGGTAATAGCGATCACCAGTACATATCCGCCACCAATCATCAGGGGCAATGACCAGCCGGTAATAATACGCAACACTCCCAGTACCAGCGCACAACCGACAGCCAGTGCAACTGTCATCCTCAGCCCAAGGGAATAGCTGTCTTTGGCCTGTTGAGCAACTTCGATAATCCCATCCTGTGCAGCAATCTCGGCAGCCTCTGAAGCCACAAGAATCAGTGCCGGCTCCGCGATCGTCGTGCCGAACCCCAGTGCAAATGCGAAGGCCACCAGCCACAAGACGCTGCCTTTTTTCGCCAGCAAATAGGCCAGTTGTTCTCCCAGCGGAAACAGGGCCAACTTCAGACCATAGACAAACAGCGTCAAGCCGAGGACGACAAGCACAATCCCGCCACCGAACTCCAGCAATCCCGCCGGGTCACTATCAAAAAGAAAGAATTGAAAGGCACCAATGACGAGAACAATTGGCGCCAGATCGCGCACGCTGCCGCCAAGATCACGAAGCAGGACCTGAAGTGCTTCGGCCAAGATTCCCCTTGCTGATTATGAATATATCTTGTTATGAACAATGCCCGACATGGGGAGTTGATACAACATTAAATCGGAGGGAACTGTGGGAGGGGCTTCCAGCTGCTTCTGCGGGCGGTTGCTATATCGAATCATCCCTGATGACATAAAAATACGTACATTGTAGTCTTCTTGACTTCTCTACCTGAAGAAGAACGCCATGGCACCTCTGAGATTACTCGCACTGATCGGCTCGTCGCGTAACGAGGAAAGCGAGACATTCAAGGCAATCCGGCTCATCGAGCAGAAAATAAGCCAAATCCGGGCGACCGAAGTTGAAACTATATTTATTCAGAAACTCGGGTTGCCGTTCTGCGACGGCTGCCTGACTTGTGTCACTACCGGCGAAGAAACCTGTCCGGAATATTCCCTCATCGGGCCGATTGCCGAAAAAATGGATCACGCCGACGGGATCATCCTGGGTGCCCCGGTATACACCTTCAATGTAACCGGCTTGATGAAAAATTTCGTTGAATATTTCATGTACAAACGAAATCGTCCGAGCTTCTTCGGGAAAAAGGCGATTGTTATCGCGGCTGCATCGGGCGGTGGTCACAAGGTTGTTCTGGATTTTCTTGAGGGTACGGCCTCTGCCTGGGGCTGCGATGTCGTTAGTCGAATGGGAATTTCCAGTTCTCAAATGCACAAAGAGCGGTATCTTCAGCGCGTCGACGAAGCTGCAGAAGATGTCGCAAAAACTTTTGTCGCCGAAATTGCCAAAGGCGAACTCGGGTCACCAAAATTCCCGCAGCTGATGAATTTTCGAGCCATGCAAAACATGACCCGGGGCCAGAAGGGCTTGAAAAATTATGCCTACTGGGAAGAACGAAACTGGCTCGATGCGGAATACTATACCGGCGCACCAGTCACCCCGTTCGCACGACTAATGGCGGGCTGGATTGCAAGAAAAATGCGAAAATCGATTCGGAAGGGAAATGTCAGACCTGTCAGGTAGTGACCAGACCCGCTCAGGAGAGTATTCCAGGAATGAAACAGGTGTGACAGCCGAGGCTTTCATCTTGCCATCAGTGTCCGGCCACGCCATCCCCTCCCCCGGTTCCACGAACCCCACACCCCGTACCCAACCAAGGCATTACCTGCCCGATCCCTTTTTGCAGGGAATAAAGCGGACCGCAGGGAGCCATCCCGGCAAAAAGGGATCGGGCAGGTGATGCCGGACGATTGGCACGACGATTCAAAAAATAAGAGACGGGAGAACCATCAAGGCAGGTGGTTCAATCCCGAGGATAGGTGCCGGTTACCCTTTCCTGCGGATGGCTCCCTGCGGTGCGCTTTACTCCGCCGGAAAGGGTAACCGGCACCTATCCTCTGACATCAACGGCATGTCAGATTTCCAATAACTCAATGCCTTCTGACAGCATGATGCTCAGCCTTACCGCGGAACGGCTGCAGCAGCATTTGATCAAGTCGCAGATCCCTGGCACAGCGAAATGTCTCCAGCCCGATCATCATCCTGCTATGCCCTTCCGCGGGTTGATCCTGATAGGTGCCGAACAGCCTGTCCCACCAGGGCAATTCAAAACCAAAATTGCTATTCGTTTCGCTCGGAATCACCGAGTGATGTATACGATGCATATCCGGGGTCACCAAAACCCAGCGGAGTATCCGGTCAAACTTGACCGGCAGGCGAATATTTCCGTGATTAAACATCGCACTTGCATTCAGCAGCACCTCAAATAACAGCACAGCCAGTGCCGGCGGCCCAAGCGCGACGATAACAAACATCTTGATACCCATGGAAAGAAAGATCTCAATCGGGTGGAACCGTGCTCCCGTGGTGACATCGAAATCAAGGTCGGCATGATGCATACGGTGTAATCGCCAAAGAACCGGCACCGCATGAAACAGGACATGTTGCAGATAAATAATAAGATCAAGAACGATAATGGATAGCACAACCGCGAGTCCGTAGGGGACATTGAACTGATTCAACAAACCCCAGCCCGATCCCTGCACGTACAGAGCAAACCCCACTGCCGCCATTGGAATCACGGCCCGCAACAGGGCGATATTCAGAACGACAACGCCAAGATTGGCAGGCCAGCGAACCCAGCGGGAGCAGTGACGATCCCGGCGGGGTGCCACCACTTCCCATAGAATCATTGCAGCAAGAACGCCGAGAAAAACGCTCAGGCGAATCGCTGGTTCATTTGCCAGAAGAAAGTCAGTCATTACTCCATCTCCGTTGGAGCAACTGAAGCCTCCAACGTTCCGGGGTGTGCAATCAGGTGCACTTGATCAGAAACCTGTATATCTTGTCATCTACCGAGTGCTCAACCAATTCATTCCCGGTCGTACGGCAAAAGGCCTGAAAGTCCGCAACAGAGCCCGGATCGGTTGCCAGTATTTCGAGTGTTGCACCAGCAGGCATCGACTTCAGGGCTTTTTTTTGCCTTGAGTATCGGCATCGGGCAGTTAAGTCCTTTTGCATCCAGAATCTGGTCAGCCATGTTCGTGTATCCCGTTTGATTAGTGTTTAGATGAACAGATTGGTACCACTTTTTGTGGCTAAAATAAAGCTGGGGATGACAACAATTGCTACAGCAATAGCCGGGCAACTGGTTGCATTTACACCTAAAAAAGTCGGGCGCAAGGTCAAAGAAGGGAAATCCTGTGCCACCGTTGAGCCAGGAAAGTGGGTTGGCCCGGCAAAGTCAGCAGCAGCCGGCGAGGTCATTGAGGTCAAGTCGACCCTGGTTCCCGGTACAGAAGTGGCAACAGCCTATGAGGAAAAAATGGATGCCGATGGGTTCGACGGCTGTGGCTAGCATCGTGCAACATCGAACAATAGAGAAGGAACAGCTTCTTGGATAGTGCACTACTTAAGGAACACACCTCCTCCGCCTGCGGATGCTCAAATCACTGGCCAACAAATCGCGCCTGATGATTCTTTGCCACCTGGCCGAGGGAGAGAAATCAGTTGCCGAATTACAGGAATATGTCGGACTCAGGCAATCCGCGCTTTCCCAGCATCTCGCCATCCTTCGAAAGGAAAATATTGTCAAAACCAGAAGATCTTCCCAGTCTATTTTCTACTCGCTGGCAAGCGATGAGGCAAAAGTAATGATGGCAACGCTATACGAGCTCTACTGCGTCGACGGCGAATAGACAGCCCCGAATCGGTCACCCCGGAAGTATATAAAAATAAGCCGATACAAAATGACTGGCACTTCCCAGCAAAACAAACAGGTGAAAAATAGCATGATTAAATCTGATTTTTTTAACGCTATAGATCCCCGCGCCGACCGTATACGCCAAACCACCTGTTAACATCCAGAGCAATCCCGGCACAGAAAAGTTCTCGATCAGTGGCTTGGCAGCAAAAACAATCAGCCAGCCCATGAATATGTACATCAGCGTGGAAAGCAGATCATATTTCCCCGTGTAAAACAGCTTTAACATTATTCCGACAACTGCCATGCCCCATGATGCACCGAAAATCGCCCAGCCTTCCCAGCCGCCCAGAACCAATAGTGTAAATGGCGTATAAGTTCCGGCAATAAGTACGTAGATTGAGGCATGATCCAGCACCCGCAGTCTTCTTCTGAGTATTGGTTCTTTCGTACTGTGATATACGGTAGAAGCTGCATATAGAATAATCAGGCTAACTCCGAAAATACCGAAACTGACTATATGCAGAACGCTTCCATATGAAACTGCGCGGTTTACCAGAAAAAACAAACCGGTCACACTGAGCAGCAGCCCGATTGCATGAGAACCGATATTGATTCTTTCTTCTGCAGGCGAATAGAACTTCGGTTCCTGATGGTTTTTCGGGTTATCGGGGGTTTTCGCTATCATTATTACCGAACAACGCTACTGTGAAAAATTCTCGCGCTCCGCAGGAAAAGCACGAAAAAGATAATCCAGTACGCGCTCACGAATCTCCGCAGGTAACTCTGCCATTCCCTGCTTTTCGGTCATCCAGACAAGGGTTTCATCCCATTGATCCCGGCTCAGTCCCTGAGTTGCGACAATATCAAAGGAGTGGCATGCAGAACAAATTGCATAGACCTGGGTTCTTCCGTTCCCTTCCGGTAATTCGTCCCAGGGCATTTCCGCAGCCCCGGTGCTCATGCCGTTGAAAAGGAGTGCTGCGAACAGACAAAAAGTCCGTTTCACGCAGCGATCCGCAATGCAATCCGGTGTAGTGAATTATTCAAATATCCTTTCGGATTCCAGGCGATCGCAAATGGTTGCTGATTGCCCTGCTCATCTGTTGCCCTTGCCCACACCTCGTAGTAGCCGGCCACGGGAAACTCGATATCTGCCTGCCAGCGCTGCCAGGAATACCGGTTTGGTGCTCGATCAAGCTTCGCATCTATCCAGCTGGCACCAAAGTCGATGGATACATCCAGCTTGCTGACAGAATAATCACCCGCCCATGCGTGACCGCGAACACCGAGTTTCCGTGTGCCGGCGGCCAACTCGATCCCGCTCTGTGGCCAGGTGATCAGTGATTTGACCGGCATCGATTCAATGATCCTGAAATCCTCTTTTGGTACTTTTTGCCCGGGAGCTACCGGATATTTCGGCACACGATATGAGGTTCCGGTCATCTTCGCACCGTCGTGAACGACATCACGAACCCGGATACGCTGCAGCCATTTGTGTGAACATGAACCCGGCCAGCCTGGTGCAACCACTCGCAACGGAGCACCATTCATCGGATGAATCGGCTTTCCATTCATCTCAAAAGCGATCAGATTATGGGGGTCCAGTGCTTTTTCAATCGGCATACCTCGCGAAATCGAATCCTTGTCAGGCTGTCCGGAAAGATGCGTGTCAGCACCGTACTGCGCGGTATACACCGCTGTGGATTTTATGCCGGCGGCGCGCAGCACATCTGCATATCGCACGCCAGTCCACTCGGAATTGGCAATAGCGCCGACCGACCATTGATTGCCTCTCGCCGGAGGATTAAAAGAAGATCGCCCGTTCCCGTCACATTCAAGCTGTAGCTTCAGGCTGACCACTTCGAACTGCTCCCTGAGCTGATCAATGGTCAGACGCAGCGGAGTATCGACTTCACCGTCTATCTCCAGCATCCAGGTCTTTGTATCAACAGATTGCGGTGGATGCCCGTTGTTACGGATAAAGTGACGATCAATCGGTGTGACATCATCATCCAGAAGATGCGCCGGAGTTTCTGCATTGATCGGCCGGTCATTCAATACGGTCAGACCATCTTTTCCCTCTATGACGAAAGCATCAGTCGTTTCCGCCAGCGCAGCCGGAATCAATCCACCGGGCATATTTCGCTGATAGGGAATCACAGCACCAACAGCTGCCGCCATCGCGGCCAGCCCGGTACTTTTCAGAAAGCCCCGCCGGTTTTTGTCGACACGACGACCAAAAACCAGCGCATCGGCGCGCTCGGGGTCATCTGCGTAGAGCTCACAAATCCCACGTTCGATTTTTCCGGTTGTGTTTCTGGAGCTCATTTCAAACGCCTCCCCTCAATACAACAATGAAATCAGTGAAAAACTGACCAGCCCGACCAACGCGGCCGAGAACAACCCGACACCAAGCGGCCTGAGGCCGATTTTCATCAAGCTCTTGATGCTCGTTCCAAGACCAACAGCTGCCATCGCGATAGCGAGGCACCACTCGGCGACTTTCTTGGTTGTTACAACAATGTCATGCCATTGATCAGCAGACAAGAACCCGAATGCACTATCTCCCATATCGCCAACGGTGCGAACCAGGCTCATCAAAGCGAAGCCGATAATAAACAAAGGTACCATCGACCACCACGGTGGTGCTTCTGCGCCTTCGGATGACCTGCGATGATAGAGCACAGCCATGACCGGAATCACGATGACCATGCCGAGATTTCGGACCAGCTTGGTGACTGTCGCTGCATCGAGTGCAGCCGGATCACCAAAATACTCCTGATAAACGAGCCCCGCTCCAGCCACCTGTGCAGTTTCATGAACCGCTGTCCCCAGAAACAAGCCGCTACGAAATGCATCTGCATCAAACAGCCAGTGAGCAGCAAAAGGATAGGCAATCATTGCAATCACACCGAACAGGGTAATACAGGCTACTGCATAAGCTGTTTCATCATCACGTGCAGCAATCGTAGGTGCTGTTGCCACGATCGCTGTCGCGCCGCAGATACTGGTTCCGACCGCAATCAAGGTTCCCAGGCGTCCAGTCAGCCCGAAATACCGGCTTACATAGGTCACGATAACGAGAGCAGCAACAACACAGCCGACAATCACCGGCAAACTCTGCAGACCTATTTGACCGACTTCGCCCAGGCTCAGCCGTATACCAAGCAAAATAATCCCCAGTCTCAGTATCCGCACCAGGCAAAAGCGAATGCCGGAATCAAGACTGGCCGGTAAATTAAAGACATTGCGAACCAGAATGCCCGACAAAATCGCCATCATGATCGGGCTGACCGGGCTTTTGGGCATGCCCATCAGATCTACTCCGATCCACAATGATGCATAGTGGCCGAATACGGCCAATGCCGCTGCCAGAAACAGTCCGGGGATAATAGCCATAGTGTGTGTCTCTTCAGAAAACCGGTGTACTCCGGACAATGGAATACACTTTCAGGATATTTCAGTCAGCCACGACAGGCAAACAGTCAAGAGAGAAAAACTGCAGCTCACCCATCTCTCCTTCGAGCTGCACGCTGCGCACCGGATCAGATTCACAGAGTTTGTCCGCCAGTTTCCGTGCTTCACCAAGATACCTGTTATACAAGAGTTGCCGATCTTCCATCGATCGCGCAGTCTTGCAGCATGTATTGGCATCAATGGCCGACTCCAGACACAGTGTTTCATCCAGTGAATCGCCATCCTTGTGAGTCCAGGACCCTGACATCAAATCAAAATGATACAAAGGCAGAAAACATTGCCCATAGGCAGCCAGAAACTCTATCGCTGCAATCAGAAACTCCGCCTCGGCGTCATCCATGCAATAATGAAAGCTGATCCGGCACCACCCCGGCTTCAAACCCACATAGCCCTTTGATATCCAGCTGCGGTAGCGCTCCGAATGCTCATGATCAATATCAAGTAGCCGATGACCATATGGTCCCGCACAGGAGCAGCCAGCTCTTGATTGAATACCAAACAAATCATTCAACACAGCAGTCAGGTACTTCGGGTGAAGATACCGGCCGTCAGTACCCTTTATATTAAAAGAGACAATCCCGACCCGGCGAGCCGGATCAGGATTACCCAGAATATCGATTCGCGGACTTTGCTGCCATCGTTCCATGGCACGAGTGAGCAGCTCAAGTTCCCTCGCCTCGATCAATTCAACGGAAACCTGTTCCTTGACCTTGAATGCCATCGCCGCTTTCATGGTCTGCAGTACGCCCGGTGTGCCGGCTTTTTCACGCTCTTCAATATCCCGAATGAAATCATGATTCTCGGGGCTGACATAGTCGACTGTTCCGCCGGCAGCAACACTCGGCGCCAACGACTCGTCATAGATACGCTTGTTAAATACCAGGATGCCACTGGAACCCGGTCCACCGAGAAACTTGTGAGGTGAAACAAATATTGCATCAAGTGAACCATCGCCCTCCGGGGTGACTGGCGGGTTCATGTTGATTTCCACATAGGGCGCACAGGCCGCATAATCAAAACAGGCAATTGCATCATAGCGATGCAGCATGCGGGCAATCTCATGCACGGGCGTGCGAATGCCTGTCACGTTGGATGCCGCAGAAAATGTACCGATACGCAGGCGATTTTGATACTCGGGCTTTTGCAGTTCTTGCTCCAACTGCAGCAGATCGACACCGCCATCATCGGCGAGTTCGATAGCGACGACTGTTGCCAGCCCCTCTCGCCAGGATATTTCATTCGAGTGGTGTTCGTACGGCCCGGTAAACACCACAGGCTGTTTTCCGGACAGGTAATCCCCGAACGCCCGGAACTGCGCCGGGCCGAAAAACCCTTCGAGGCTTTTGGTCATTAGCCTGTGGGTTGCCGGTGGACAAGCAATGCCGAGAATCTGTTGCAGTTTATCGATTGCGCCCGATGCACCCGTACCAACGGCAATGATCCGGCCATCAGGCCCGGCATTCACAGCAGCCTTTATTACCGTCTCGGCCTCATGCAATAACTGCGTCATACTGCGCCCGGTAATGTCGTCTTCAGTATGGGTGTTGGCGTAGTTGCGTTGCAGACTTTGCAGATAGTTCTCCACGAACAACAGGCAGCGGCCGGAAGCGGTGTAGTCGCTGTACACCATCAATCGCTCGCCGAAAGGTGTTTTGATGGTCGAGTCGCCCCCGACAATCTGCTCACGTAGAAATTCGAAATCAATCTTCCTCATGACCAAAGTGTACTCGATTCGAGCCCATGCCAGAACTCATTTAGAGCCTATTCTTGCAATCCTCAAGGCAAAACCTCCCTACAACACGCAATTAAACTCTGCCTGAAGCACGTTAATATAGAAATTTTTTTCCTTTGATGACGCTCAAAACCCTTCCCGTTAGTACCCCGTACGAAAATCGTGCCACGCCAAAGAACCTGTGAATTTATTCCGAATGACCAGCCGTATCAGTCGCGATGAATGCAGGATGCGCATTTTCAGGACAGTTGCGATAGCCGGGGCTTTAATCTTGCCATCAATATCCGAATACTCCCGGAAACCTGAAATACCTTTAATGTCAGAGGATACGCGCCGTTGACCTTTGCAGCGGAGTAAAGCGGACCGCAGGGAGCCATTCGCAGCAAAGGTCAACGGCGCGTATCCTCGGGGCTACACCGCCTTAGCATTTGTGCAGGTCACGCACCAGTTTGAATCAGCCTGCCAATAATTCTCAATTTTCCTGGCAAAAATCTGCCACCGGCAGTTGCAACTAACCTAACCGGTGTTATACTTCACTATAACACTATTAGACCTTGAGCAAATACCATGACGTCTTTAAATAAAAAACTTAATATGCTGTTTTTATTGATTTTTATTCCCATCACTGGAATCTCTTTGTCCGGTTGCAAGGCTGGAAAGGCCAGCTCACTGACGATAACCAGTGGTTCGGGCAGCTCTGATACTGCGCTTCCCGTCGAGATCGCGCTACCGCGCAATGAGAATATTTTTGCGACTTACAACACCACTGCTAACATCGAATCAGATGAGGAGGCACCCGTGGTCGCTCGGGTCAGCGCGGAAATTGTCGAAATTCTGACCGAAGAAGGCCAGCGTGTACAGGCTGGACAGATTCTGGCTCGCCAGGATGGCCGCCGTCTCCGGCTTGAACTTGCCCAGGCAGCGGCAACTTTGAACAAGACACGACAGGAATATGACCGCAACGTCATGCTGCACAACAAAGGCCTGGTCAGTGCCGGTGCTTTCGAGAATCTTGAATATGAAGTCACCGCACTGGAAGCCGCCTGGGAACTCAAGCAACTGGAACTGGATTACACTGTGATCCGGGCTCCGATCTCCGGCGTCATTTCGGCACGTTATGCGAAAGTCGGAAACCACGGTGCCAGAAATAGCGTGATGTTCGATATCATTGATACTTCCAGCCTCATTGCCTACCTCCATATCCCCGAGGTTGAACTGGACAAGTTCACCACGGGAATCAACGTTGCTCTGAAAGTTGATGCAATACCGCGACAAACTTTCTCTGCGGTCGTGACACGGATCAGCCCGACAATCAATGCTGATTCCGGCACATTCAAGATGACCGCAGCGATCAACAATCTGGATGGAGAACTTGTCCCCGGCATGTTTGGTCATTTCGATATTGCCTATGAAAAACATGACTGTGCCATCACAATCCCTGCTACTGCCATCATTGCCGAGGACAATTCAATGATCGTTTTTATCGCACAAGACGGTGTCGCAATTCGCAGGGTAGTGAAAACCGGTATCCGGTCCGGAAGCCGGGTGGAAATTCTGGAGGGTTTATCCAGCAATGATTCCATCGTGATCAGTGGATCCTCCGGCCTTCGGAACGGCAGCCCGATCCGGGGTAACAGTCCGCCGCGATTCTCCAAAGACCGAATCGGAATATGAGCACTACCCGATCCGCCAGACTTTTTCCACTTCTGCTGCTGTTGTTGTCTCTGCTGCTGGGGGGTTGTGAGCAGGGTTCAGGTGACACGCCCCGGGACGAAGCTGATGAAACGCCGCCCGTTCCGGTAGAAACTGCGATACCGGGTCGGAAAGACATCCATGCTGTCTATTCAGGTACTGCAACCATTGAAGCATTTGCCGAGGCCGAAGTCGTTGCCAAGGTCGCCGGAGAAATTCGGAAAATCTTTGTAGAGGAAGGCGAGCAAGTGCTAAGCGGGCAGTTAATGGCTCGCCTCGATGGCGATCGGCTGCGGCTGGAAGCCAAACAAGCCGAAGCGAATCTTCGCAAACTGGAAAGGGATTATGAACGGAATCTTGACCTGAACAAAAAAGGTCTGGTCAGTTCCGGCGCATTCGAAAATATCAAGTATGAAATGGAGGCCCTCAATGCTTATTTCGAACTTGCGAAACTGCAATTAAGCTACACAGAAATTCGCGCACCGATCGATGGCGTTATTGCCGAGCGTTACATCAAAACCGGTAACACCATATCCGTCAATGATCCGGTTTTTCGTGTCACCAATTTACAACCGCTGGTTGCCTATATGCATGTGCCAGAGCGGGAATATCGAAAAATTACGGCTGGGCACTCGGCGCAAATCCACGTAGATGCCCTGCGCAGTCAGGTGTTTCCAGGTGTCGTATCCAGGATCAGCCCCGTTATTGACCCGGCGACCGGTACTTTCAAAGTCTCCATTGAGATCGCCGATGCGGCCGGAAGGCTAAAGCCCGGGATGTTCGGTCGTATTAATATCGTACACGATACCCGCGTCAACGCATTGCAAATACTCCGAAGTGCCATCATGGAGGATGAGCAGAAAACGGTGGTATTTGTCATCGAGAATAGTGTCGCACGGCAACGCGCAGTGCAGACAGGTCTGGGGCAGGGAGACTACATCGAAATAACCGGAGGACTCGGAGAGACAGATGAGTATGTCATTACCGGACAGGCCGGCTTGAAAGATGGCGCCCGGGTAACGATTGTGAATACAAGGAGCATCAGCCGGGAACCCTCATCCTGACATGAAGCGCCTCATTGAAATCGCGACCGAGCGGCGAGTTACGATTACCATGTTTACTGTAGCAATCATCATGTTTGGATCAGTATCGCTAACAAAGCTCAAACTCAACCTGCTCCCTGATCTTGCATACCCAACCATTACCATCCGGACCAGTCTGTCCGGTGCGGCACCGGCAGAAATCGAAAACCTGCTGACGAAACCGATTGAAGATGCAGTAGGCGTCATCAAGAATGTTCGACTGGTTCGATCGGTATCGCGTTCCACTCAGTCAGATGTCATCCTCGAGTTTCTCTGGGGAACCGACATGGACATCGCCGGTATCGAGGTTCGGGAAAAGCTTGATATCGTGGAACTCCCGCTGGAAGCCGGCCGGCCGGTGCTCCTGCGCTTTGATCCGTCATCCGAGCCGATTGTCCGTATCGGCTTGCTACGCAGTGCCGTGAATGATGACCCGGCCGGAAAGCCGGACAAGGAGCCCGGCCTGAAGGCTTTGCGGCGCATTGCAGAGGATCAGATCAAAACAACCCTCGAATCTGTCGCCGGCACTGCTGCAGTAAAAATCAGCGGCGGTCTGGAGGATGAAATCCAGATTCAGGTCGATCAGCAAAAACTCTCCCAGCTCAATTTGACCATTAAACAGGTCGCACAAAAAATCCGCTCAGACAATATCAACCTGTCAGGTGGACGGCTTGAGCAGGGCGCACAACGCTTCGTGATTCGTACCATTAACGAATTTCAATCGGTCGAGGAATTTGGTGAAGCCATTGTGGCTAATGTTGGCAACCGTTCCGTTTATCTCAAAGACATTGCGCAGATACAACAGGGCTACAAGGAACGTGAAGCCATCACGCGCGTCAACGGCCGAGAATCGGTGGAGTTGGCCATTTACAAGGAGGGTGATGCCAATACGGTGCAGGTGGCCCGGCAAATCAACGAGCATATTGAGGAACTCCGGAAAACTCTGCCTGCCGACCTGGAACTGATCAGGATATATGATCAATCGACTTTCATATCCGCCGCGATAGACGAGGTAACCTCCGCTGCAATGATCGGCGGTATATTGGCAATTATCGTGCTATTCGGTTTTCTGCAGGATTCCAGAGCAACGACGATTATCGGGCTTGCGATCCCCGTATCGGTTATCGGCACCTTCCTGCTGATGTTCTCAGCTGAAGTCACGCTGAACATCATGTCACTGGGAGGTATCGCACTGGCGGTAGGGATGCTGGTCGACAACTCCATTGTTGTGCTGGAAAATATTGTCAGGAAAAAAGAACAGGGTGAAAATATTCTCTGCGCCGCCCGTAATGGAACAATCGAGGTAGCGGGTGCTGTAACCGCCTCGACCCTCACTACCATTGCCGTTTTTTTTCCAATGGTGTTTATCAGCGGAATTGCCGGTCAGCTATTCCGGGATCAGGCACTGACCGTGACCTTTGCTCTGATCTTTTCGTTGATCGTAGCATTAACACTCATTCCGATGATGGCAGCACTGGGCGCCGGGCATCGATTTAATGATGCCGGAGATGACTCTGCACCAGGATTTTTTACCCGCTTCGTCGCCAGAATACTGTGGCTGCTCGGCCTGGTCTATCGTGGCCTGGCCCGGTTCCTGCGAGCATTGATGTGGATACCCGGCCGGCTGGTCCAGTGGCTTTACCGGGTAGCTGCAAATATCTATCCGCCGGTGCTCGCATGGGCATTGCAACGACGGTTTACTGTCATGGTTTCTGCAATCAGTTTATTTACAGTCACCATGTCGTTAGTGCCAAAACTTGGCACAGAACTCATTCCACAACTCTCCCAAGGCGAAATTAATGTTGATTTACGGTTACCACCAGGTTCCCCGCTGATTCTGACAGATATGGCCGTTCAGGCAGCACAAAAGGCTACTGACAACATTGAGGAAGTAGTGTTGAGTTACTCAGTAGCAGGCACGGGCAATCGGCTTGATGCCAACCCGGTCGATGCAGGCGAGAACTCCGGCACACTGAGCATCAATCTGGGCAGAAATGCCAACAAACAGCAGGAAGAGAGTGTAATCGACCGCATGCGCCAGGAGCTGTCGAGGTTACCAGGCGTTCAATATGAATTCAGTCGTCCCAGCCTGTTTGCATTCGCCAGCCCTCTGCAAATCGAAATTGCCGGGTACGATCTGGAAAACCTGGCCCTGGCCAGTCAACAGATACTCGAATCGCTGTCAGTTTCCGGGCGTTTCACAGACCTCCGGACAACCATCGAACAGGGCAACCCGGAAGTACATATTCTGTTCAATCAGGAACGTGCCGCGAGTCTTGGCCTTTCGGTTCGTGAAATAGCTGACAGGGTAGCTGCCAACGTGCGTGGTGAACTGGCTACGCGCTATTCATGGCGGGACAAAAAAATTGATGTGCTGGTTCGCAGTGTTGATAGCGAAGAGGCATCCCCGGATGATGTGCGCCGCCTGATAGTCAATCCGGAGAGCAGCAGGCCGGTGACACTCGAAGCAGTTGCGGATATCAGCATATCAACAGGGCCTGCCGAGATACGTCGTATCTCGCAGGAAAGAGTCGCAATCATCAATGCCAATCTTTCCTATGGAGACCTTGGAGCGGCCGCTGAAGAAGCACAGGCCATTCTCGATCAACTACCGCTTCCGCCGGGGATCGTCGCAATGGTCGCAGGGCAAAACCAGGAAATGCAGCAGTCATTTCAGTCCATGCAATTCGCTTTGCTGCTGGCAGTCTTTCTTGTCTACCTGGTAATGGCTTCACAGTTCGAATCACTGATTCAGCCTTTGGCGATTTTGTTCACCATCCCGTTGGCGCTGACAGGGGCGATACTTGCCCTGTTCGTAACCGGTTCCACAATCAATGTCGTCGCATTCATCGGTGTGATCATGCTGGCCGGGATCGTTGTCAACAATGCCATTGTGCTGATCGATCTCATCAATCAGCTTCGCGAAACGGGCATGGAAATCACCATGGCCATCATGGAAGCCGGGCAATCCCGACTGCGACCGATCATGATGACTACGCTAACTACGGTGCTGGGCCTGACGCCAATGGCCATCGGTATCGGTGAAGGATCCGAACTGCGATCCCCGATGGCCATCACCGTTATCGGCGGCCTGCTGGTTTCGACGCTGCTTACCCTGGTGGTCATACCGGTCATGTATTCCCTGCTGGACAGGGAAAAGAAAGTCCGCGTGCCCGAAGACCGGCAGCCTGTTGCCTCGATCAGTACCTAAACCGGCGATCGGCCAGGATGAAACACACAGAGATAGCAATACGCCGCCCCGTCACCACGATTGTGGCATTTGTTGCCCTGGCTTTGATCGGTCTGATCGCTTCCCGCCTGCTATTGCTTGAAAAATGGCCGAATATTCAGTTCCCGGGAATGATGATCCAGATTTCCTATCCGAACTCAACACCGGAAGAAATTGAATCCAGAATTACCCGTCCGGTCGAGGAATCCCTGGCAACACTGTCAGGTATCGAGCGAATGGAATCAGAATCAACCGATAGCCAGGCTCAGATTTTCCTCCAGTTTGGCTGGGATGACATCATGTCTGCCAAGGGCATTGAAGCACGCGCCAAAATCGACGCAATAAGGGCTGATCTGCCGGATGACCTCAGGAAAATCACCGTATTTACCGGGTCTTTGGGTGATCAGCCAATTCTGGTTCTGAGAATTTCAAGTGATCGTGATCTCTCAAAAAGTTTTGAACTACTGGATAGACTGCTCAAACGACGCCTGGAGCGAATCGAAGGTGTCTCCCGGGTAGAACTCCAGGGTGTAGAACCCGGTGAGATCAGGATTCTTCTCGATCCGGATCGCCTCGCAGCACATAACATCGACATGCGCCGGCTACGGACACTACTTCAGGATTCCAATTTTGCCGTGAGTGCGGGTCGTGTTACGGATAGCGGCAAGCGTCTTAGTGTCAGACCACGCGGAGATTTTCAATCAATTGATGAACTGCGGAATCTTGTCATTGACGGGAAAAGCCTGCGCCTCAGGGATGTGGCGGAGATTGAGCTGCGGAGCCCCGACAGAAACTATGGCCGGCACCTGGATCGCAACTACGCAATCGGGCTCAATATTTTCAAGGCCACCGGCGCAAATATGGTTGAGGTCAACGACCGTGTTAAAGCTGAAGTCCTCCGGATAGGTCAATTGCCCCAGATGCAGGGCATCCAGATTTTCGATCTCGACAATCAGGCAGATAATGTACGTGAATCCTTGTCCGATCTGCTCAAAGCCGGTCTGATTGGTGGCCTGCTCGCTATCGTTGTTCTTTTCCTGTTTCTCAAACAACTCTCCACAACTCTCGTAGTCACTGCATCGGTTCCTTTCTCTTTGATGATCACCCTCGGCTGCATGTACTTCGCCGGACTGACTCTTAATATACTAACCATGATGGGACTAATGCTGGCAATCGGAATGCTCGTCGATAATGCTGTCGTGGTCACGGAAAGTATTTCCCGCTACCGTCTGATGTATCCCGATAAACCCTTCGATGCGACCCTGATGGGTGTGAAGGAAGTCGGACTGGCCGTGATCGCGGGCACTGCTACAACAATTGTGATTTTCGTACCCTTCATATTCGGCACCAAGGCAGATATCACCGTACTGCTCACCCATGTTGCGATCACAATTATTGTAGCGCTCATCGCATCATTGCTGATTGCACAAACACTGGTTCCGATGATGGCCGCACGATTGCCTGCACCTCGCCCGCCCGATGCCGGTGCGCTGATGCCCCGCCTCACCAGGTGGTATACACGTGGCCTCGAGTGGACTATTTTCCATCCCTGGTGGACAACCCTTGGTGTCATTGCCATCAGCATCGTCGGTGCACTCCCGCTGATTCTGCAACTGGTGGTTTTTGACTCTTTCCCGCAGGACACCGGCCGGCGGTTGTTTCTCGATTACCACATCGAAGGCCAATACTCGCTGGAGCGTCTCGAAACTGCGGTCAATCAGATAGAGGATTACCTGTTTGAAAACCAGGAAGAACTTAATATCAAGTCAGTTTACAGTTTCTACGGCATTGGTTTCGGCCGGCCGGCTCGCGCTGAGACCACGATACTTCTGACGGATGAAAATATTACCCTTGGCACCAAGGAAATCATCAAGCGAATCGAACAGGGTTTGCCCGAAATCATCATAGGAAAGCCAGGTTTCGCCCAGCAACAACAGGGTGGTAACGAAGGTTTCAGCCTGCAAATAAAAGGGGATTCAACAACCCGCCTGAATGATGTAGCAACAGACATCACCCGGATTTTACACAGCCTTGAAGGACTCAAAGACATCCACTCTGATGCAAAGACCGGAGACCAGGAAGTGCGGATCAGAATAGACAGAGCCCGTGCGGCAGCCGTTGGCCTGACGGCAGAAGAAATTGCCCAGTCAGTCGCTATCGCAATGCGTGGTGAGAACCTCCGGGAATTTCGCGGCGATAACAGCGAAATCGACGTACGCCTCACCTTCCGCGAAGACGACAAACAAACAATTGAACAGCTTGCTGACCTCCCCCTGTACACTTCAGACGGCAACCGCATCGCTCTGGGCGCGGTCACCCGATTTCATTTCGGCAGAGCACCGCAGACCATCAAGCGCGTTGACCGTCAAACCTCCGTCATCATCTCCGCCAACCTCAAGGACAGCTTCACACTCGACACACTACGCCCCCGGGTCAGCAAGCTGATGAATCAATACGCTTTACCTGCGGGATACTCCTGGGAATTCGGCAGGGGCTTCAACCAGGAGGAAGAAACACAGAAAATTATGGTCACCAACATCCTGTGGGGAATAGCCCTGATTTTCCTCGTTCTGGCTGCCTTGTTTGAATCGATTCTCTACCCGCTATCGATTGTTCTCGGTTCCATCCTGTTTTCAATCATGGGCGTATTCCTGTTTTTCGCAGCTACCGGTACTGTATTTTCTTTCATGGCCTCCATCGGAATCATGATTCTGATCGGCGTGGTCGTAAACAATGGCATCGTACTCGTCGATCACATCAATAATCTGCGCCGCCAGGGAGCCCCCCGAAACGACGCCGTCATCAAGGCAGGCCGCGATCGCCTGCGCCCCATCCTGATGACAGTCCTGACCACCATCCTCGGCCTGACGCCACTCGCCATCGGCAACACCCAGGTTGGCGGTGATGGCCCTCCCTACTACCCAATGGCCCGCGCCATCATCGGCGGCCTGGCATTCTCAACCCTGGTATCGCTGTTTGTCGTCCCCAGCATGTACATCTTCTTCGACTCTATCTCAAACTGGGGTAGCAAAGTCGTCGCTACAGCGAAAAAGCTAACCCCCCAACCCAAAGCAGCCTAGAGAGCAGCCAGGCAAAGGCGCAGCAGCTCAAGGCATAGCCTGTCCGATCCCTTTTGAAGGGAATAAAGCGGACCGCAGGGAGCCATCCCGTCAAAAAGGGATCGGACAGGCTATGCCGGACAGTTGGCACCATTATTCACCCGTATAAAGAAAGGGTTTTAGAACCCACCGCAATCCTCTATTCTTTACCCCTCAGTCACAGAACCCTGATCCCCGCGGAGCACCAAATGATCGTTACCACCGAGACCCTGTTCAACCACGCATACGGAAACTATGCCATTGGCGCCTACAACATCAACAACCTCGAGCAGATCATGGGGCTATTCCGGGGCAACATGGACAGCAAAGCTCCATTCATTGTTCAGCTCTCGAAAGGCGCTCGAGGCTACACCGATAAGCGCATGCTGGAAGCCATGATCCGAACCGCCGATGAAATCTTCCCCGATGCCATATTCGCCGTGCATCTCGATCATGGTGATGAAGAAACCTGCTACGAATGCATCGAAAGCGGGTTCTACAGTTCGGTAATGATTGATGCCAGTGCTGAAGAGTTCGATGAGAATATTGCAATCACCAAACGTGTCGTCGATGCAGCCCATGCAAAAGGAGTGGTTGTCGAAGCTGAGCTCGGAAAACTCGGGGGTGTCGAAGAACACGTGTCGGTCGATGAAGCCGATGCCAAACTTACCGACCCGCGGCAAGTCGAGGAATTCGTACAACGAAGTGGTTGTGACAGTCTTGCCTGTGCAATCGGTACCAGCCACGGAGCTTACAAATTTACCGGCAGCCAGGGCCTGCACTTTGATGTCATCGAAGACATTGCCAAACTCCTGCCCGGCTTCCCTATGGTGATGCACGGATCGAGCTCGGTGCCTCCAGATGAAGTACAGCGTATCAATGCTGCCGGCGGCCAGTTAGGCGGAGCCAAAGGTGTCGATGAAACCCAGATCTCCAAAGCCAGCAAAATGGGCGTCACCAAGGTCAATATCGATACAGACGGTCGCCTCGTCTGGTGCCGCGTACACCGCGAGAGTTTCATCGAATCACCTGAAAACTTCGATCTTCGGCCACCCGGAAAAATCTTCATGGCCGAGTACGCAAAGTACATCGCCCATAAAAGTGAAGTTCTCGGCAGTGCCGGGCAGCTCGAAAACGTACGTGAAAAACTTTAGCTAGAGGAGTGGGAGAGGCTTCCAGCCTCGAATAATCAAGATTCGAGGCTGGAAGCCTCTCCCACAGGCGCCCTTTCTGAAAACCCCGAGGGGTTTTCAGAAACCTGCACATCATCCGGCACCGGTCTGCCTGATCTCAGTGGGGGCAATTTTTAGGCCTGATTGTAGGCGAGCTGAAACGCGTGGAACGCATCTCGAAACTCGCTCTCGAATTTCTCATTTGCGCCCTGAAAAATCATCTTGATGCAGGCCAGTCGCATCGCCTGGGCCGGCCCTGAAATACCGGGCAGACCGTCAACAACCAGCAAGTCGTAAAGCTTCGCCAGTCGCTCGCGATTCTCATGATGACTTCGCCCTGAACGCAGATCCTCCGCCAGGGCATGGGCACAAAAACTATACCTCTTGTATAGCACCAACTGTTCCATCCACAATTGCCGGCTGGTCGCATCCTCAAAAACCGGCTCCAGATCCGGCTGCTGATCGCTGTGACCCCTGGCCATCCGGTTTCCGATCACATCAACCAACCCCTTGATCGCCAGAGCGACCAGGGTTCCCAACAGTGCCCAAATACCAACTTCTATAGAATTCACTTGTCCCAACCCTTGAGGAAAAAGCTTCCCTATAATCAGTCGGCAGACTAAAGCAGGGCATTAAGGACGTAGCTCACGTTTCCAGGCCGGCGCTCTCACTAAATCGGGTTTCCCGACAAAACATACCATAGTGTCCGGACAACTCGTAAAAGGGGGGCGAACTATTGAATAATCACCCGACGCCACTCCGAACTACGGCATGGCACTAATAGGAATCGGGTTATCGTTAACCGTCAATATTCCGTCAACATAGACAATCCTGGCCGCATATCCGGCTTCAGACTGCTTGATCAGCCCCTGCTGAATGAACGACCCGATCACCATTTCAACCTGCCCTGATGCCATAGCATCGAGTTGTACGGGCGTGACAGTTGCATCGTCTTCCATGGCAGCAATCAGTTGCCCTTTCAGCAATGCAACGGCAACCGGCTTGACCAAAGCTTCTGCTGCTTCAACAGAAGAATCCACCGAGATAACATTCAGCCACATATCCTGATCTGAATAACTGAAAGAATCCTTCTCAGGCAGCTGCGTCGCATCAAATTTGACCAGAACCTCCGCCTCGAATGGCTCATCATTCCATCGCAGCTGCAACGGATGCAACGCAACACTCGGTGATACAGCAAGAAGATCAAACAGTACCGGCTCCAGCCACAAAAATAATTCTTCCGGCGCCAGGCTTCCGGCTGCCATCCGGGATTCTACTATCCTGCTGTACTCTTCCATTGCCGCAACATCAACGTCATGCAGTGCAATTCCGAAAACTGCATCGGTTAATCTGGCATCATCTCCTGCCACCAGAGACCCGATAAAGTATCGTACGCCGATATCCAGACTTGACCCATCATCGCTCATTACTGTCTGGCTGCTGATTCCGAACTCCTGCATCTCGAATGATGCAGATTCTTCTTCGCCCCGACCTGTCACGGTAACCCCTTCCGCACCGAGCAGCATATCGCCGGTCCAGACATACTGCGACAAAATATTTATATCGCCGGTCAGCTGAACTTCAGCCACCGATAGCAGGGATGTATCGGACTCTGCGGTTATTGAAGGAAGGCTCATGTCAAACTTCAGCTGACGGGAACTCCGGCTATATTCTCCCGTCAAGTCAAGCCCGGAAAACACCAGTGTCCCGGTATCATTCGTGTATTGAAATGCCGGCACATCTGCATCAATTTGCGTTGTACCCAGAATATCTGTGCGGGTTCTGAACTCATACAGGTAGGGCATATCAGTCTCGGCAAGAAACTCCTTTACCTGATCAGGCTGATCCACCATCCGTGTGACAGATTCGAGCAAACCGATAAACACTCCATCGCGCAGCTTGAGCGGCCCGTGATCAATATTTGTCACCAGGACAATCCTGCTGCCCATCATGCGGCGAATTTCTTCAACTGCCTGGAGCGCCTCCCCAGTCAGTTCCTCATCACCTGCGATGGATTGCCTGATGTAATTCTGGTATCCATCGCTCAAACCGACTTCGATCTTTACCACACTGCCAAACCAGCCACGCTGGTAATCCACGAGCTTTGCGTCAAACCAGGCATTGGCATTAACAGTCTCGATTTCTGCAGCAATCTGATTCTGTGTGTATAAACCAATAGCAAACGGCATGCCCGGCAGCATCAAAATTATTGCGGCCACCAGCAATAAAACAATTTTCATCATGATTTCTCCCGACCAGAATACCCGGACAAGGCGAATACAGGGCTACCCTGCATGCCTCCCCTCAGACTGTTATCTTATCAGGTTGCAGAAAACCGGGCGGCTGAAAGCTCCCGATAAACCCGGAAGCTATTTTTCCAGGTCGCGGAATTCCTTGTCGAGGTTGAAACGCGATGAGGTAACATAGCGTTCCATGCGCTGGAGCTTTGCATCAAGATTGCGAAACGTGTGACGAATCTCGTGCAGCGTACTGCGTGGATCACGACGTACCGAACGCCAGAAGTCTTCTTCTTCTTCATTTCTGAACATTCCCTGCGGCTTCACCGGAAGAAGAAAACCTGCCCCCAGGTATACAAAGATTATCAACGGTACAGCGAAAAACCCGACCAGCACCGTCAGCACTCTTGTTGCCCCCAGCTTGAACCCGAAGTAATCCGAAATACCCGCGCAAACACCGAGAAATAAGGCATTCTCCTTGTCACGGTAAAGACGGCGCGGACCCAGACTGTTGTCCATTCTATTAATCACCATCTCCCCCTCATGCTGTTACCGGCCACGGCTTTGACTGCGCCAGAACTCTGACTCGGAACGGCTGCCGCAGTAACGGAGCGGCTTGTCCCGCAACAAAAACGCCAGCACAAAGTAAACCGCCAGCGTCAGAATCGAAAAGAAAAATAACGAAACCAGGGTAATCAGGCGAACTGCCGTCAGGTTGAACGAAAAGAATTCAGCAATACCCGCACAGACACCGGAAACCATTCCGTTTTCCCTGTCCTGATACAGACGCCGACCATATTGCTGGCGACCACAATGTGCATATCCTTCATTCATGTTTTCTTCCTCCAGTCCCCGGCATGATCGTCGAGAATTGTCTCCAAAGTGTTGACCCGGCTCTCCATGCGTTGCGCAGATTGCCAGATATCTTCAAGTAGCTGTTCTTCTTCACCCGAGATGCCTTTTGATGTTTTCCATTTTGTGACGTAATGAAAAACAATCCAGCAGGGTGCAACAATTGTCAGGAACAGAATGCCAAATAGTTCAGTCATAAATTCATATACCCCGGTTAATTGATTTTATGATTCAGCCTTGCCGCTAACGCGCTGCTTAACCTCTTCCAGTTCTTTTTGTAACCTTTCCTCATCCTCGAGATTGCTGATCTCCTGTCTGAGGTTTGGCCTGTTGCCAAGATCATACGACTCGATACGACCTTCGATGTTTTCCATTTTGCGCTCAAATTGCTCGAAACGCATCAGTGCATCATCAATTTTCCCCTCGTGCAGCTGCCTGCGCACCTGAAGGCTCTTGGTCGCAGCCGCATGGCGTGCAATCAACGCCTGCTGCCGCGTCTTGGCATCCAGCAGTTTACTCTGCAGCTGGGTAACGTCTTCATTCAGGCGCCCAAGGCCTTCATCCAGGTGTTCAAGCTGAACACCCAAACCCTGAGCAACTTCGCGAGCCGCGTTGCGTTCCTGTAGTGCGGCTTTGGCCAGGTCATCACGACCCTTGGAAACCGCCAGCTCTGCTTTGCTTTCCCATTCTGCCGCCTCCTCCTCAAAGGTTGCCAGCTTTCTGTTAATTTCTTTTTTATCCGCGATCGCTCGCGCTGCAGAAGAACGCACTTCCACCAGCGTATCCTCCATCTCCTGAATCATCAGGCGAACGATTTTCTCCGGATCCTCCGCTTTATCCAGCATCGCATTGATGTTGGCGTTTACTATGTCGCTCATGCGGGAAAAGATACCCATGTCACTACCTCGTTAGGAATTTTAATTTCAGCTATCTCAATGCACATCCCGTGCCAACCCGGTTATATAGCCCTAAATCATTGATATAATTAATAATTTTTAGAAACCAAGGATCAATAAACCTCTTTCATATTCGTCTTTTTAACTATATTCTGGTTTTTTACACCTGTTTTTCGCTATTCTAGCCAAATGGCAACCACTTTTTCAGAAACCACATCCATCATTGGTGAAGCACCCGCCTTTGTCGAAATGCTGGAGCAGGTTTCCCGAGCTGCACCGTTAATAAAACCGGTCCTGGTCATCGGCGAGCGAGGCACCGGTAAAGAGCTCATAGCCTGCCGATTGCATTACCTGTCGGAACGCTGGGATCAACCGCTGGTAAAACTCAACTGCTCTGTACTGACCGAAAGTCTGCTTGAATCAGAACTGTTCGGCCATGAGTCAGGTGCATTTACCGGTGCAGCCAAACGACATATCGGTCGCTTTGAACGGGCCGATGGCGGCACATTTTTCCTGGATGAGCTGGCAACTATCCCGATGCGCATGCAGGAAAAAATTCTTCGGGTTATTGAGTATGGAGAATTCGAAAGGGTCGGTGGATCTGAAACGATCAGCGTCAACGTCCGGATCGTCGGGGCTACGAATGCCAATCTTCCCGAAATGGCCAACAGTGGAATGTTTCGCGCTGATCTGCTCGATCGTCTTGCATTCGACGTCATCAACATTCCCCCTCTGAGACATCGGCAAGAAGATGTACTGCCACTGGCTGAACATTTTGCAATCAATATTATCCGTGAATTGAGGCGAGACTATTTTCCGGGGTTTTCAGAAAGTGCACGCGCGGCGATGCTGAGTAACCCATGGCCCGGCAACGTTCGAGGCTTGAAAAACGCTGTAGACCGTTCAGTCTACCGAATAAGCGACCCGGACAGGATGATTGATGAAATCGTATTTGATCCCTTTAAAACACGGTTTGGGCGGCCCGGTACCGAAGCAGCCCGATTGCCAGATACAGACTCGAACCCGCCCGAAGTCAGAAATGAGACAGGCCGGCAGCTATCGGTACCCGGATCAACAGAGATACCTCAACTCCCGCTACAACTCAAATCGGAGGTAGAATCCCTGGAACGAAGACTCATCGATCAGGCGATGCGCCATGGTCAGTTCAAGCAAACTGCAGCAGCCGGCCTGCTGGGCTTAAGCTATCATCAGCTTCGTGCACTGTTGAAAAAATATAACCTGATCGACAACTACGGTCGCAATCGGCACATCGGAAATAAAGCATGACTACTCTATACCCGCTTCTGATTCTCGCTTTCCTGCTGGTTTTTATCGGCCTGTTTACGCACTGGAGCATCCTGCTGGCCGGAGCCCTGCTGCCACTTTTTCCTTTTGTAATAATCCTGCTCCGAAGAAAAAGCAGAAACTCCGACTAGCGCCCGGACACACCCTCATTCTCCTGATCACATGAAGCCGGCGACACACCAAGGCCTTACCTGCCCGATCCCTTTTTGGAGGGAATAAAGCGGACCGCAGGGAGCCATCCCGCCAAAAAGGGATCGGGCAGGTAAGGCCGAACCATTGGCACCACATTCGTCCAATGCAAGATTGCACAACCACCAGGATTGGTGGCAAGCCCCCGAGGATACGAGCTGGTTTCCAGTGAGTATCGACTATCACGCTACATGCTGCAGACGCACCGCAACCACTTTGTACTCCGGACAATCAGTAAATTCATCCCGGGCCGGCCCGACCAGAATGTTGGTCGGTGTTTCCGGATAGTGGAAAGTCATGAATAGTGTACCGGGACTGGTCAGTCTGGAGACCTGTGCTTTTACCCTCACCCTGCCACGCCGCGAGATGACCTCAATGAACATGCCATCGACGACATCATATTGACTCGCATCGCGGGGGTGAATACGCACTGTTTCCTCTTTGGCTCTATCAAGCTGAGCGATCGGCGTACGCCGTGTCTGCGCACCGACATTGTAGTGAAACAGCATCCGTCCGGTAGTCAGCATCAAGGGAAACTCTTCATCCGGCAACTCGCCCGGGTTCTGCCAGGGCACTGATGTCAGCTTCGCCTTGCCACGCAGGAACCTGCCGTCACGGTGCACAATATCGGTACCCGGATGATCCGCATGGGGACAGGGCCACTGGAGAAAACCCGACTCTTCAAGCCGTTCATAGCTCACACCTGCCCAGGATGGTGTCAATGATGCAATTTCCTTCATCACGCGAGCAGGGCTATACGAAGTATCAGGGCCATCGTCGAACCCGAGGTCGTATCCCATCCGACGACTGATGGCATTGATCACATCCCCATCGGTCATCAACCCATCGGGTGGCAACACAGCACGCCGTACCCTCTGTATGCGACGATCAGAATTGGTGAAGGTGCCTTCTTTTTCGAACGCCGTTGAACCCGGCAATACCACATCAGCGTATTTCGCTGTCTCGCACATGAAAATATCCAGCACCACCAGAAAATCAAGTGACTCAAGTGCGCCGATGACATGAGCGGTATCCGGATCTGACTGGGCAATATCCTCGGCAAACACGAACATCGCCTTGAGCTTGTCTCCGTGCGCCGCTGCAAACATCTGTGGAATACGCAAGCCTTTTTCCAGGGGCGGGGCGGCTCCCCAGACTCGTACATGATCTGCCCGGGCTGTCGGATCATCCAGCTTGCGATAGTCGCTGAACACATCCGGCAAAGCACCGACATCCGAGACACCCTGAACATTGTTTTGCCCGCGAATCGGATTGGTGCCGGTACCCGGCCGGCCCAGATTGCCTGTCATCACCGCCATATTGATCAGCCCGAATACGGCATTGGAACCATGCCCCGCCTCGGTGACGCCAAGACCCCAGAGAATCTGGCTCGCTCTGCTGCCGGCATACATACGGGCAGCCTGACGAATCAATGCCGGATCGACACCGCTGATCTCGCTTGCCCACTCAGGCGTGTAACGAATCACCTCTTCTGCGAGGGTTTCAAAACCCTCGCTACACCGGGTAATAAATGCCCCATCAACAAGGCTCTCGGTAATCAACACCTGTTGTAACGCATTGATGACCGCCACATTGCTGCCGGGGCGCAAGGCAAGGTGAAGATCTGCCAGACCTGCGAGTTCCGTATTGCGCGGATCCAGCACAATCAACCGGCACCCGTTGAGTACCGCCTGCTTGATCCTTGCACCGAATACCGGATGCGCCTCGGTCGGGTTAGCACCCACAATCATGATCACTTCCGAATGCTCGACATCCTGGAAGCTGTTGGTGCCCGCCCCGGTTCCAAGCGCCTGATTCAGGCCAAATGCAGATGGGGAATGACACACACGCGAACAATTATCAATATTGTTCGTACCCATCGCCAGGCGGGTGAACTTGCTCATCATGAAACTTTCTTCGTTGGTACCACGGGCCGAGCTGATACAAGCGAATGCATCTGAACCATACTTCTCACGCACTTCAGACAATCTGCTCGCCACCAGATCGAGTGCCTCATCCCAGCTCGCCTCGCGGAACTCGCCCTGTTCATCCCGGATCAACGGCGAAGTCAACCGGTATTCACTCCGCCCGAACTGATGTGCAAATCGCCCTTTCACACAGGCGTGACCCCGGTTGGCACTCCCCTCCGGGTCCGGCTCGATATTCAGGATCTCGCCGTCTTTTACGTTCACCTTGAGTGAACAACCTACACCGCAGTAACAACAGGTAGTCGTGACAGTTTTGTTCGCCAGGCCCGTCTCCCGTGTTTGCGCTTCCTCCAGCGCCCCGACAGGACACTCGAAAACGCACTGCCCGCAACTCACACAGTCCGCCTCCTCGAATCCCGTGTCATTACCTGCAATGACTTTGGCATCGAATCCCCTGCCGCTCATTCCCAGGATAAATGACCCCTGCACTTCATCACAGGCACGAACGCAACGGGCGCAGACGATACACTTGTCCATGTCGACCTTGATGAAAGGATGGCGATCATCGGGTGGCGGTTGGTGAGTTTCAGCCTGTTGATATCTTGAGTGACGCAATCCGGTTTCTGCTGCCAGGGCCTGCAGATCGCAGCGGCCATTGGCCGAGCAGTCCAGGCATTCCAGCGGGTGATCAGAAACAATCAATTCTGTGATGTTGCGGCGCAGTCGTGTCAGTGCGGGGGAGCGGGTTATATACTCCGCCCCGTCGCGAACCGGGGTGTGGCAGGATGCGACAGGCTTGCCGCTTTTTTGCTCCACCATGCAGGTTCGGCACGCCCCATAGGGCTCCATCAGTTTCGAGTAACACAGCGTCGGCACGTCTTTACCGAGCTGATGGATGGCATCAAGAACAGTAGCACCCGTCTGCAGTGAGACTGCTTCTCCATCGATACTGACAGTAACTTCTGTCATTCTCCGTCACGCTCACTGCATCGATAGCGATCAAACTCGTCAGGAAAGTGATCCATCAGGTTTCGGATCGGTAACGGCAATAGCCCGCCCAGCGCACAGAGACTACCCAGCTCCATGGTCTCGCAAAGATCCGATAGCAGTTCCATACGTGCATCCGTCACACCACCATCCGGCTCATCCACAGCCAGCATTTGATCAAACAGCTCTGCTCCCCGCACTGAACCTAACCGGCAGGGAAAGCATTTGCCGCAGCTTTCAACTGCGCAAAACTGCATCAGTGCCCGACCGACTTCCATGAGATCATCCTGCTGCGAATAGACCACAATGCCGGCATGGCCCAACAGCCCGCCGGCAGCATCCATATCCTCGAAGGTCAATCTCGTATCCAGCAGGCTTTCCGGAAAAATACCACCCAGCGGCCCGCCAACCTGAACTGCCTTGAACTGCTGACCGGTTTGCATGCCGCCGGCTGTCTCGAATATCAGCTCCCGGAGCGTGATGCCCGGTTCGATTTCATATAGACCCGGGTTCCGGACTCGTGTATTCAGGCTGACCAGCTTGGTACCCCGTGTTTCCCCGTGACCGTATGCCGCCCATGCCTTGCCACCATGCTCGATAATCCACGGCAGGTTGTGCAAAGTCTCGGCGTTATTAACGGCTGTCGGACATCCATAGAGGCCCTTTTCAGCTGGAAATGGCGGCTTGAAGCTGACCACCGGCGGCAAGCCCTCTATTGACCGAAGCATTGATGTTTCTTCACCGCAAATATAAGCACCCTGACCCCGGACCAGCTCTACCTCGCAACTAAAACCGGTGCCGAACAATGCGACACCGATCAACCCGTCCCGGCGTGCGGCTTCAATAGCCCGCTCCATAACACGTATCGCCTGCGGATACTCGTAGCGGATATAGATGTAAGCAAGGCCTGCACCGCATGCGTAGGCTGCCAGCAAGATTCCTTCCAGTTGACTGTGCGGATCACGCTCGATCAATTCCTTGTCGATATATGATCCGGCGTCACCCTCATCGCAATTACAGACGACAAATTTCCTGTCTTTAACCGACCCCGAGCGACGGACGGTCTCCAGTTTTATTCCTGCGGGAAACCCCGCTCCGCCTCGCCCCCGAAGCCTGCTTTGCTGTATTTCAGCAATCACCTCTTCAGGGGTCATCGTTGTAACGGCTTTCTGCAGCGAATCGTATATCCCCGCCTGCCGTGCTGCACGCAGTGAAACTACACTTTGATCGAAATGTCGCAACAGGATAACCGGCCTGCCCTCCGTCGGAACAAAGATCGCATTCTCGGGCTTTGCCAGATCCTGAAGTCTGCTCTCCTTTAATGCCACAGCAAGATGATCGACAGCCTCCGGTTGAGCAAGCGAAATAACCTGGCCATCGACCATCGCGTTAGGACCTGCCCCGCAATAGCCCAGGCAGGTTACATGCTCAAGACGCACACCTGTCGCACTGGTCGCCCCGACACTGTCAATATTAAAATGATCGCAAACCGCTGTGATACAAGACTCATAACCTGCTGCCCGGCAGGCTTCACCATTGCAGATTTTGATAACATGTTTTGCATCTGCAGCAGTCTTCAGTTCATCGTAGAATTCTGCTGTGCTGCGTACCTGCTGAAGCGGAAGATGAAGTTCCGCTGCAATCTTTTCGATATCTGCTGTTGATATGTGTCCCTGTTTCTCTTTCAGATTCGAAAGGACATCAAACAGAGTAGTGCCCTGGCCAAGAAACTTGTTCTGCAGGGCTATCAGATTTCGGCTCACGACCGCAGTCTAGCAGAAGCTGTTGGGATCAGCTTTCAGAGGACTGCGCTCAGGCAGCTACTGCTCAATATCTTCTTGTTCGCGCCTGCTGATGTAGGCCGAGATTTCATCCTGGTGTGAAGCCAGGGCCTGAACCAGGCTGTCACTGAACTGCATTCCGTAATGAATGGAGTCCCCGCGCAGTTCACGTTCTACAATTCTTGCGGACACTGTCTGCCGATTCGACATGCCCGGCAACTTGAATGACACATCAACCAGGCTGTGACTTTTCAAAATAGCATCCTGTTCCAGCTGTGCCGTCAACCCCATGCCAAGCACCGAAATGTCTGTCAGTCTGGCGCTGATCAGCGACTCTCTGGGCACCCGCTGATGCGCCCAGAGTTGTACATCAACGACTTCTCCTGGTTCTGTTCTGGCCCGGTACGCACCACGCCGGTTAAATAACCGGTTCAATGCCTCGTGACCAAGACCCGGCAGTTCCTGAAAACTGAACCTGTATCGCACACTGTGCTCATCATCATGTCGCGCCATGACCTGGGCCTCAATATCCAGCGACTCGAATTGCTGATCACACCAGCGAAATGCAAGCTGCAAAATCTCTCCAACAGCCAGCACCGGGGATCGTTCCCGGGGAAAACGCGCATCGACACCCGCACTGTTCAGCTCAACTATTTCGCCTTTTTCTACTTTTCCAAATCCTGCGGCAACCTGCAGTTCGAGATTTTCCAGCCCTGCAGAAGCAGTATGGGATACGGGACGAGTTCTATTACCACTTGTTCCGGTCATCTGCCTGCCCTCCGCTGGAACACTTCAAAATAAAATTATAAATCAGCGACAAAAAAAGGGGCAGATAAATTTATCTGCCCCTGAATTTATCTGCCCCGGCCATATTCTCCGGGAACTTGTCCGGACTAGTCGAACTATCTAACCGGCTGCCTTTTCAAGCTTGGCTTCTTTCCCTGGCAATAAAGGCACTGCAGGAAGTACCCAGCCTTTCTTTTCTTTTCGAGCCGGACTCGGAATTGTGTAAGCAATGCGATCACGGTCAGCTCGCAGCTGATCAACGTCAATACGCCAGCCCCTTGCTTCCCAATCTGCACAATACTCACGATAGCGCGCAATGGCTTTGTCGGCCGGCACCAGAAATTCGTGCTTCGCAGTGCGCGGTGTCAATTTTGGATGGAGCGGTTCCAGCACGTACTTATCCTGGCCGGCAATATAGACACTTCGCTCTGCAATGGTCTGGTCATATCTTGAATCCAGCATGGCGCTGCGCGTTGCCACCAGATACCAGCGATCCAGAGTCTCGTGAATAGGCGTGTGCAACAGGAAATTGTGCATCTGGAATTTTTCATTCACATCGATATGTGTCCAGGTGCAATGCGGGCCGAAGGTGCCAATGCCACCATTGATCCATGTACCCTCCTGCTTGCCTGAAGCTTCACGCATAGCCTCGTTGGCCAGTATCGGTGCAAACATCCGGTTTCTGAGCCCGGTGCCCCACTCCTCGTCAATCAGATCGAAATCCTCGGTCTTGTAGTCTTCCCTCATCCCGAGAAAACCATGCGTGGGGTGGGTAAACTCGTTATGAGCAGGATCAATAGTGTTTTCAACAGAACGCTTGTAGTCGATTTTCCAGACATCCGAATAGACAATCGCACGCCATCCGGGATCGTCGCATTCCGGAATGTCAATAATGGGTGGGCGTTCCTCCTCGGACAAATCACCAAGAAACACATGAATCAGCCCATATTTTTCTTCGACCGGATAGGCATCAATTCGGGTACGATCCGGAATCTTGGCGTCGGGCCCAAGCGATGGAATACGAGTACAGTTACCGTTGCCGTCGAATGTCCAGCCATGATAAGGGCACTCCAGACAGTTGCCACGAATACGGCCATCACCTAATGCGCCGCTGCGATGACTGCATACATCACTGACGCACTGAACATCACCTTTGGTGTCTCGCCATAGTGCAAAATTCTGGCCCAGCATTTGCACTTTCATCGGCCGATCTGCACCAAAAGTAATCTCTGAACTCTGCGCAGCCACATACCAGAAATTGATAAACATGATAAATCCCTCTTTGCAATATAAGGTGGAGACAAAGCCTTGCAACTTCGCTCCAGAACCAGCTATTGATTTACTTTTCGTTTTTTCAGTCTATCCAAGGATCCGGCAACACCAATTGACGTGGATCAATTACAGCCCGAATTCCCTGCCTGTCCGGCATAATCCATTATGTTGACCCCTGCAGAATGCCTCCGAAAGTTCCACCAACCCTTGCTGATGAGTTGCTGCCGGCCCCGGATCTCCATGGCACGACGTTCCATAAAAAAATCAAAACATTGGAAGATCAGGGCCTGGCGTTTGACTCGCGCGCCCTGAAAGATGAAGATGAGGGTTCGCGTACGATTCCCTCACCGGCTCGATAGGAAAATACTAAAAACCGGGTACTCAAGCCGGTAATAATGAAACAACCAACGAAGGATCAGGGGGAGCTGAAGAAGCGATCATTTTCTATATATCGGATTAATATTGGTAATCCCTTCGAAATTATTCTGATAATATAGTATCGTTTCCCGCCCCGGCGAGTGTAACGGGCTATAAATTAGAATCAATTTTCCGGCGAATCCACCTATGATTTCGCCCAATTTGTCATTTAGGAGAAAATCGATAATGAAACGTTCATCTTTCTTTTCAACCCACCGGGTATTGGGCCTTGCCCTGACCTCATCTGTTATTGCCGGCGGGTTATTCTATTCAGTGTCCGGCAGCGTCATCGCACAGGATGATGTCGACATGACATCTGCAGCCAGCGGAGATGCAGCACCAGCAGCGGTTGAGTCCAAAGAGTTACCGATTCGAAAAATCCCGAATATCCCTAAAGCCGCTGAGGCCTACTATGCGCCAGACAACTTGCATGTGATCGCCCAGACCAATGATCCCGATGCATTGAACCATGAAGGCAAGACTACTGGTGCACTGACCTATACATTTACTGATACCGGCGAAAATATCCGTCGTATTAACGATCGTGGCCAGGATGCCTGTTCGTATTTCCTGCCTGACGGGAAGCGTCTGGCCTACACTTCCACCCGCGACAATATGGACATGCCCATTGGCAACTGGTCAAGTTCGACAGACTACCCTCAAGGTGCAGAGCTTTATATTGCGGATCTTGACGGCGGCAATGTCGTGCGCCTGACCGACAATGAATACTATGAAGCCGAAGTCTCTATTTCGCCCGATGGCGAATGGGTTGTGTTTGGCCGCCAGATCGACGGCAAAATGGATCTGTGGAGAATGCGTGTTGATGGTTCGGACGAAGAGCAACTCACCTTCACCGACGACTGGCAGGAAGGCGCTCCGTTTTATTTCAACGACAGCAAGACGATTCTGACCCGCGCCTGGCGTGCCAGTGAATACGGGAAAATCAGCCCGACTCCGATGACCATCTGGACGATCAATACCGAAACAGGCGAGCGTATTCAGCGAACCTTTGATCAGGACATGAACTGGGCTCCGTACCCCGCACCTGATGGAAAACATTTCGTATTCGTCAAGTCTATCGAGAACAACAACTGGGAAGTTTTCATCGGCAGCCTTGAGGGCGGTGATCCGGTACGATTGACATTCAACGACAGTTTTGACGGCTTCCCCGCCATCTCGCCCGATGGAACAAAAATGCTGTTCGCAAGAAGCGAAGGCCCGCGTTTCATGTCCGGTCTTTATACCTATGTCATGGATGTGTCTTCATTGAACCTCGGGCCTGAAAACTTCGACGGTGTTCCGGGAATCGAGGCACCGATGGATCCCTATCCTCTGGACTAGCACGGAAGAAAACGAGCAACTGAAACCGGTAGTTTGCGGTGACAATTCCTCACAGAAATAAAGTAAACTTGTCGGCGCCAGATCAACCGATTCGGCGCCGACAGGGTTTTTTACATCGAACTCACGCGGGTTCGATGATCGGCATCGAGCCCTGACAACAAACTATTTCAATCGAGGCCTGCAATCATGAAAATACTGCACACAGTGCCCGGAAAATCCTCTCTGCTGCTCGCTACCCTTTTCGTCGCGATGCTGGCCGGTATCGGCTCATCTTCGAGCCTGGCTCAGAGCCCGTTCGGCCGTGGAAAACCGGCTCCACCTGATCAGTATGTGCTGATACATGCAGGCACACTGCTGGCCGTACCCGGAGACGATCCCCGGACGCAGGTAACCATCGTTGTCAAGAATGACAAGGTGCTGGAAGTAACAGACGGCTACCAGGAAACCGTTGATGGCGTCGACGTGGCCAATATTCAAATAGTTGATCTCGCTGATCGATTTGTGCTGCCGGGACTGATGGATGCTCATGTACACCTCAGCAGTCAACCCAGTTTCAGCCGCAGCCGGGCTCAACGCGGCACCTGGCAGGGAACGGATCCCGCCAAGGCTGCATTAAATGCGGTCGAGTATTCCCGGGTCACACTGTCGGCCGGTTTTACTACCGTCCGTGACGTCGGCTCTGATGATCAATCAGTGTTCGCTGTAAGAAATGCGATCAATGCCGGCCGCATGATTGGCCCGCGCATACTCGCTTCCGGTTCTTCACTGGCGGTAACCGGTGGACACGGCGATGGATCCCCGATTGAAGATTCCGGCGACCCGACAGCCCGCCTGGTCAACGGAGTATGCGATGGCCCATATGAATGCCGGCGAGCGGTTCGTTACCAGTTCAAGGTCGGCGCAGATCTCATCAAGTTTACGTCTACTGGTGGATTTGGTTCGAACACTGAACTCACGCGACAGCTCACTTCCGATGAAATCCATGCGATTGTGTCAACTGCCCATATGCTGGGTATGAAAGCCACCACCCATGCCTATACAGCGGAAGCCATTAAGGAAGCTGTTCGGGCCGGTGTCGATTCTATCGAGCACGGCTTTCTCCCGGATGATGAAACAATCAAAATGATGAAAAAGGCGGGCACTTACCTGGTGCCAACGCTCTCGGCGAGCCTGCCGCCCCCTATTTTCAACATCAAGGATTCAGAATCCGAACGAATCCGGGCCAAAGGCCAGGCATTTGAGCGTGCCTATGCAGCCGGCGTCAACATCGCATTCGGTACTGATGCTGGTACTTTTGATCACGGCACAAACGCCAAAGAATTCGACATGATGGTCAGGTTCGGCATGACCGAAATGGATGCCCTGTACGCTGCCACGATCTCGACCGCTACACTATTTGGCATCGCTGAAGAAGTCGGCACCATCGAAGCCGGCAAACTCGCCGACATTATTGCTGTCGACGCCAGCCCCCTGGACAATATCTCGGTAATGCACAACATCAACTTCGTATTGAAGTCTGGCCGTATTGCCAAAATCAACGGCAAAATGACCGAACCATTTAACTACAAGTAGGGCGGACATGGGGATCCGACCCCTACATCGTTCGCCGGTACTCTCCGCCAACTTCGAAAAATGCTTGGGTTATCTGGCCTAAGGAGCAGTGGCGAACGGTGCTCATCAGTTCTGTGAAAATATTTCCGTCATCCAGTGCGACCTGGGTCAAACGCTGCAGGGCTTTGGCGGACTCTTCGCTGTTTCGCTGCTTGAATTCACGCAAACGGTGTAACTGACTCGTTTTTTCCTCTGGTGTGGAGCGCGCCAGTTCTAACTCCTGCGGCTGCTCCTCGCCAGAGCCAAGAAATGTATTCACACCGATGATAGGCAAACTGCCGTCATGCTTTTTCTTTTCATAGAATAATGACTCATCCTGAATCCTGCCACGCTGATAGCCGGTTTCCATCGCACCGAGAACGCCACCCCGATCTGAAATCCTGTCAAATTCCCTGAGCACTGCTTCCTCGACCAGATCAGTCAATTCCTCGATGATGAATGAGCCCTGATTCTGGTTTTCGTTTTTCGACAGCCCCCATTCCTTGTTGATAATCATTTGAATCGCGATGGCTCTTCTGACCGAAGATTCACTCGGCGTTGTAATGGCCTCGTCATAGGAATTGGTATGCAAGCTGTTGCAATTATCATTAATCGCTATCAACGCCTGCAATGTCGTACGAATATCGTTGAAGTCGATTTCCTGCGCATGCAAGGAACGCCCGGAAGTCTGACAATGATATTTCAGGCGCTGACTTTGCGCATTTGCCCCGTATCGAAAACGCAATGCTGTAGCCCAGATGCGCCGGGCCACTCTGCCGAGTACAGCGTATTCGGGATCCAGCCCATTGGAAAAAAAGAAAGACAGATTAGGTGCAAATTCATCAATTTGCATGCCACGCGCAAGATAAGCCTCGATGTAGGTAAAGCCATTTGCCAGGGTAAACGCCAGTTGCGACAGCGGATTCGCACCCGCCTCGGCAATATGATAGCCGGAGATCGAAACCGAATAGAAATTCTGTACCTGTTTGTCACGGAAAAACTGCTGGATATCCCCCATCACCTTGAGACTGAATTCGGTTGAGAAAATACAGGTATTTTGCCCTTGATCTTCCTTGAGAATATCTGCCTGTACAGTGCCGCGAACCTTTCGCAGTGTCTCGTCCCGGATTTCAGACTGCTGTTTCGCGGTCGGTGCCTGGCCATGTTCTTTTTTAAATTTTTCGAGCTGTTGATCAATCGCGGTGTTAAAAAACATCGCAAGTATCGTCGGAGCCGGCCCATTGATGGTCATGGAAACGGACATTCCCGGCTCACACAAATCAAACCCGTCGAACAGCGCATTCATATCGTCCTGGGTCGCAATAGAAACGCCTGCATTGCCGATCTTCCCGAAGATATCGGGTCGCTCATCGGGATCAAACCCGTACAGCGTGACCGAATCAAAAGCAGTTGACAGGCGCTTGGCCTGCGAGTGCGCGGAAAGCTTCCTGAATCTCTTGTTGGTCCGGAATGGATCACCCTCGCCGGCAAACATTCTGGTGGGATCTTCCCCTTCACGTTTGAAAGGAAATACCCCTGCGGTATAGGGGAAGTACCCCGGCAGGTTCTCCAGCAACAACCACTGCAGCAAATCGCCATGATCAGTGTATTTGGGTAATGCAACT
This sequence comes from Gammaproteobacteria bacterium, assembly GCA_024277915.1. GTDB lineage: Bacteria > Pseudomonadota > Gammaproteobacteria > Steroidobacterales > JAJRUG01. The sequence goes on along the minus strand of JAJRUG010000096.1, from coordinate 1,556 downwards.
CGCGGGATCCGGCTGCCCGACAAACTCGTTTTATATAACTCCGTACTGACAGTCCGACCCCGGTACTCGGCAGAAAACTCGTCAGCCGAGTACTGAAGCTGCATATCGGGCCATCGATCAAGCAAGCGTTTCGCCCGAGGATCCATTCTCGCGACCCGTTCATCAGCTAGCTGGGCTACCGATTCGCTGGACTTGCCTGATTCGTCAAGCATGCGACCGGCTTCCTGCAATTGCTGGTGTTCTCTCGCCAGCCCCGCCTGCTCCAGTGCAGTCTGTCGATAGCCCCTGACCGAAGCAGCAATATCAGCCAGGTACCGCTGCCTGTCCGGTGGCACAATTGCCGTTCGATGCGTCGAAGCTCTGACCGATACCTCGGGCAAACGCCGCTCAAAAGGATGTAACCCCTTGCCGATGAGCAACGGAAGCAAGCCTTGATAGAGTGCCGTCACGCCGTCGTCGTTAAATCGTGATGCGATGGTACCAAACACCGGCATATCATCTGCATCAGAACCAAACGCTTCAAGGTTTCTCATTACCTGTTTGGCAACATCACGCCGGGCATCATCCGCACCGCGCCGGTCAAACTTGTTGATCGCGACCATGTCCGCAAAATCCAGCATTTCGATTTTTTCCAGCTGGCTGGCCGCACCAAAGTCGGGTGTCATGACGTACAGCGAAATATCCGACATCGGTACAATTCCGGCATCACCCTGACCAATACCCGGAGTCTCAACGATGATCAGGTCAAATCCCGATAACCTGACTGCCGCAATGATCTCCGCCATATATTCAGGAACTTCTGCCTGTGATGCACGGGTTGCAATGGAACGCATGTAAATATGTTCGGCAGAAATACTATTCATGCGAATCCGGTCGCCGAGCAAAGCACCACCAGTTCGTCTCCGGCTCGGGTCGATCGCCAGAATAGCTATACTCAATTTATCCCCTGAGTCCAGTCGCAAGCGGCGAATAAGCTCATCAGTCAGCGAAGACTTGCCGGCGCCACCCGTACCTGTGATACCCAGTACCGGCACACACCGATCGACAGATTTCGTAGTCAGCTGTTTGCGCTGCTGCTCATCCAGAAAACCGTTTTCAAGTGCGGTAATGGTTTCAGCCAGAGCGACCCGGTCTCCGGAAATGCATCGATCGATCAAATCCGGGCCGGCAGATGCTTGCCCGGCATCATCATGGAACCGGCACCGGGACAACATCTCATCGATCATCCCCTGCAGCCCCAGCTGCTGACCATCTTCAGGAGAGAAAATCCTTGCTACGCCGTAACGCTGCAACTCGTCGATCTCTTCGGGCACGATGACACCGCCGCCACCACCAAACACACTAATATGGCCGGCATTGTGCTCGCGCAACATATCGATCATGTATTTGAAATACTCGGTATGCCCACCCTGGTAAGAACTCACCGCAATTGCCTGCACATCCTCCTGCAGAGCAGCTTCAACAACCTCATGCACCGGGCGGTTATGGGCAAGATGAATCACCTCGGCACCCGAAGCCTGCAATATGCGCCGCATGACATTGATCGCGGCATCATG
>JAJRUG010000095.1 GCA_024277915.1 Gammaproteobacteria bacterium | reverse complement strand
TTGCTGTTCAGCGCTACCTTTCCGGCTGAGATCGGGGCGGTGGCGAGTCGCATAATGCGGCATCCTGAACGGGTGACCGCTGCCGAAGCGCATGACAGCGCCACAATTGAGCAGCATTTTTATAGAGTCAATAGTGATGCTGCAAGATTTACTGCGTTGCAACTCTTGTTGCTGCAGCACGAATCCGAGTCCACCGTCGTTTTTTGCAACACAAAAATGGAAACGCACGAACTGGCTGAAGCACTGCGGAATCAAAATTTCAGTGCTTTGGCGATTCACGGTGATCTCGAACAGAATGATCGCGATCGCACGCTGGTTCGCTTTGCCAATAAAAGTGTTGCGGTTCTGGTGGCCACAGACGTAGCCGCACGTGGTCTGGACATCGATGCGCTGGATGCTGTCGTGAACTACCACATCGCCAGTGATCCCGAAGTTCACGTCCATCGAATCGGCCGCACGGGGAGAGCGGGCAGCACGGGGTTGGCATTTACGCTTTATAGAGATAACGAGCGCTACAAAATAGATCGGTTGGGTGATTACCTGGGACTTGTTATCGAGGCGGAAGAGCTGCAGCCTGAAAAGCTGCTGGACACATCACCCGTACAGCCGCGAATGGCAACCCTGCAGATAGACGCCGGCAAGAAACAAAAAATTCGTCCTGGCGATATCCTCGGGGCACTGACGGGCCAGCACGGCATTGCGGGCAATCAAGTCGGCAAAATTAATGTCTTCTCAGACAGTTCTTACGTTGCTGTTAGCCGAGATGCCGTTAGTGCCGCTCTGAAAACGCTCGGCCAAGGCAAGTTAAAGGGCCGCTCGTTCAAAGCACGACGAATTGAAGGCCAGCCAACCAATAGTCGCAGGCTTGCGCGCCGTAAAAATTCCAGATAGCTTGCAAAAAAGAATAATTGGGGTCAGTGTAAAAATCGCGGGTATTTACTCTGACCCACTGCTGTCCCACTTAATTTCGCACCAGCCCAAGACTTAGTTGCGGTGGAGGAAGGCCATCGGTGTCAGGTGGGTGCAGAAGGGCGAGCAGAGAGCGTCTGGCAAACAGATTCAGTTGCAGTAAGCGGATGATCTGCTGAAGGCTCTTGCCTAATTTTGATTTGAACTTCAGGTACGCCAGCAACAGATAGACACAAAGAGCGGCCATGATCTGCGTCATGACAGCGTTCTCGCTGGTGCCCAGGAAGGCTTTGATCTTCAGGTTCTGTTTGATCCATTTGAAGAACAGCTCAACCTCCCAGCGTTCCTTGTAAATGTCGGCGATGGTTTTCGCCGACCAATTAAACTGATTGGTGATAAAGACGTAATGCTTGCCGGTTTCAGGATCCCGGTAGCCCACGCGACGCACGGGAGCCAATGGGTCGCCGTCTTTGCGCGTCGCGGTAAATTCGATGACCTGATCACTGGTTACTCCGCTGTCCGGGTTTATCGAACGGCGTTCAACAACACGATATAGAGCGTTGCGCCGAAGCCGGGTAACAAAGAAAATTCCTTCTTCGGTCAGGCTGTTATGCCATCGGTAACAGCTATAACCCTTATCAAATACCAGCACGCTGCCAGGCGGAAAACGCATCAACCGTGCCTGGGTCATGTCGGCAACTTTAGCTTTGGTCAGATCGGCAAAGGCCGGGATCAGCCCGTCATGATCCAGGCCAACGTGCAGCTTGAAGGCCACCTTCTGACCGTTGTAATCGGCCCATGGGAAGATCTTCATCGACACCTCGATCAACGAAGCATCCAGTGAGAACAGCTTGTTCCTGAAGCGAAAACCGTGACTGCGGACATCGCCAGTACAGCGTTGATAAAGGGTCTGGAACACGCCCGCATAGAACCGGTAATCCAGTCGTTCATTCGCCCGGCCCAATGCTGATTTGCTGATCGACTGGCTACCCAAATGATAACGATGATGGCCCTGGCTGTTCACCGTGGCCTCGATATCCCGAAGACTGCTACGCCCACCCAACTGGCCGATCGTCAGCGCCACGAATTGTGACCAGCGAGTCATCGCATCGCTGCGACGTTTGCCATCGTCGCGGTTTGCCTGCCTTTCAAATTCATGTCTTGGTAGCAATTTCAGCACTTGAGAAAGTACGCTATCATGGTACGCCATGGCCTGATTCCTCTCCTGTTATCAATAGGTTGTCTCGCAACGCCATTGTAACAAGAGCTCTCGAATCAGGCCTTTTTCTTTTTGCTAAGTGGGACAGCAGTGACTCTGACCCCAATACTAATCAACAATTTGATCGAAGCTGCGAGCCTTGTAACCAGGTCCCGCAAAACTCCCGCACTGACAGTTCTGAATTTGCCAAGGGTACGTAAGTGCCTGATTTAATTGGTGGTGATGGGTGGACTTGAACCACCGACCCCGGCATTATGAGTGCGATTCTTGCTCTTTAACGTATTGTTTTTATTACTATTGATGAGTCGGGGCGTTCGTTGACACGTCATAACTGATCATAACCGTCTCCTACCATTCTCCTACAGTCCTACGATCATAGGAAACATCCAGCTACGACCCCGTAGTGGCTTTTATCAGTTTGCCAGCGACTTAAACTATAATTCGCACCCAGTAGGCAGTGAACCACTTTTGGCAGCAATTTAAAACATGTTTATCTCACCAGGGATATAGTCAGTCATTGTTGGCCGCCATGGAACATCAAATTGACTTCGCTCTCCATTTTGATCTGATAGCATGATCGTTGCACTGTGCGGCCATCCCTCCCGCTCTGGTTTATGTAATTGAATCTGCCGAATCCTGCTCCAATGGAAAAGAAGTGTCGGGCGGTTTAATGTCCACAAAAGCAATCCTTCATCGGTGAGTTCAGCCCCGCCTGCTTGTACCGCTAACTCCTGAACATCGATAGCTCCCCCTGCATATCGCTGTGGGGAAAATCCCATTCGCATTTCACTAACTACCTCTGCCCGGTCTCCCAACCACACCCAAGTACGACGCGCTAGAAAATACTGATGCAACATCGCTGCGGCTACAAATCCAGAGAGTACAACAAGTACATACCAACGCTCAGTTAACCAATCAAAGAGGTGCACATCGAAGAAAATACGCTCAACCAGCCAAATGACAAGAGCAAGAATCGACGCAATAATGCTGAAGTACAACACCTGAAAGATGCGGCCAGCCCATTGCGACCGACGGCACACATTCGAATAACGGGGCAATCTACTATTTTCCATAAGGTTCCGCACTAACTAACAAAATATAGGGACAGATTTATTTTCAGTCACCCTCAAAACAAGGAAAATAAATTTGTCCCTATTCCTTCCAGCTTGAACCATTGTGTCTATTGTCTTACCGTATGAACTCTTGATACAGGAAGGGAAATGTGAGTAAGTCACAATCAAAATTTAACTTTGGAGCTAAAAAAGCACCAGATAAATCCGTTGCCGAGCGACACTTCAGCGACTTTATTGTTTATGTCGATGAAAGTGGTGATCACAATCTCGCCTCAATTGATCAAGACTACCCTATCTTCGTATTAGCGTTTTGCATTTTCTATAAGGAACACTACAGCAATTTGGTAGTGCCAAAGCTCCAGAAGCTTAAATTCGAATACTTCGGGCACGATCTAGTAATACTCCATGAACATGAAATCAGGAAAGAGAAAGGTGATTTTAATATTTTCATAAGCAAGGAGCAGAGAGAGGAGTTTCTAGAAAAACTGACAGACATTATTGAGGATAGCAATTTTATTCTTGCCAGCTGCGTCATAGAAAAAACGAAAATTACAGCGCCAGAAAGTGAGAACAATCCCTACCACGTGGCTTTACGCTATTGCCTGGAAACTCTTTACGACCTCGTTCTGGAGAAAGGCCAGCAGCAGCTTGAAACGCACGTTGTTGTGGAGCAACGCGGCAAAAAAGAAGATAAAGAGCTGGAGCTAGAGTTTCGACGTATTTGTGACGGTGAGAACAAGTTCCGGAAAAACCTGCCCTTCAAAATCAGAATGGCGAATAAAACCGCCAATTCTTCTGGGCTGCAATTGGCAGATTTGGTAGCAAGGCCAATTGGCCGACATATACTACGCCCTGATCAACCCAATCGAGCATTTGAGGTTCTGAGACCCAAGTTCTACTGTGAGGGAGGCAGAGAGAAGGTTGGAGAAAACTATGACAATTGGGGATTGAAGCGTTTTCCCTAAACCTAGAAAGCGAAAAGCCCCGATGATCTCACCAAGGCTATGACGCCGACCGGGCACCCCCAATCCACTTATAGCTATTATCACCAAGTGATTAATCCGAGTCAAGGAGCTCTATAGAACATTGCGGAAGAGAATAGGGACAGATATATTCTTAGTAACCCGAAAGAACATCCCTAGCCGGGCACGAAGGGGAAAAACCGGATACAGACAAGGGATGTTCTTTCAGGTTACCGCGCCAGCTCTCGATCCTACCAGGTTAAGCTCCGAAAAATTCCCGAACTCACCATCCTGAATTTTGTAAGAGAGTGCGTAAGTGCTTGATAATATTGGTGGTGATGGGTGGACTTGAACCACCGACCCCGGCATTATGAGTGCCGTGCTCTAACCAGCTGAGCTACATCACCATTTCATGAGGGACGGGCATTTTCTGTCCGGGTTCGCCGCGTGTCAAGGCGCCGGCCAGTCGCCCTTCCTTATACATTAAACCGAAAGTGCATGACATCGCCTTCCTGCACTATGTACTCCTTGCCTTCCAGCCGTAATCGGCCGGCGTCCCGAGCGCCCTGCTCGCCGTTCCCGGCGATAAAATCACTGAACGAGATCACCTCGGCGCGGATGAATCCCCGTTCAAAATCCGTGTGGATTTCTCCGGCTGCCTGGGGGGCGGTGGCACTGACCTTGCAGGTCCAGGCACGGACTTCTTTCGGCCCGACCGTGAAAAAGGTCTGTAAGCCGAGCAGGTCATATCCGGCTCGTATGACCCGGTTCAGTCCGGCCTCTTTGAGCCCCAGTTCTTCAAGAAACAACTGCTGGTCATCAGCATCAAGTTGCGCAATCTCTGCTTCCATCGCAGCGCAAATCACCACCAGTTCAGCACCTTCTGCGGTTGCCAGTTTGCGTACACTGTCGACGTGAGTATTGCCTGATAACCCGTCTTCATCGACGTTGGCTACATACATCATCGGTTTGCGCGTCAACAAAAACAGTTCTCTGAAATCTTTTACTGCGGCTTCCGGTACTGCAAAAGTTCTGGCCGGTTTGCCGCTATCAAGATGCGACTGGAGCTGCGTGAGCGTATCTCGCCATTTGATATCTTCTTTGAGCCCTGCCCGTGCCGATTTATCAGCCTTGAGTAATGCTCGTTCCACCGCCTCCATGTCTGCGAGATTCAGCTCTGTATTAATGACTTCAATATCATTAACCGGATCGATGTTACCGGTGACATGGGTGATATCTGGATCTTCAAAACAGCGTACCACCTGAGCAATGGAATGAGTCTCCCGAATGTTGGCCAGAAACCGATTACCCAGCCCCTCGCCCTTGGAAGCGCCCGCCACCAGCCCGGCGATATCGACAAACTCCATAGTCGTGGGCAATACCTTTTCAGGTTTGGCAATTGCGGCGAGTTCGGCCAATCTCAGGTCAGGAACTTCTACTACCCCGATATTCGGATCAATGGTACAAAAAGGATAGTTCTCGGCCGAGATGCCGGCCGCAGTCAGTGCATTGAACAGCGTGGACTTGCCCACATTGGGCAATCCGACAATTCCGCAACGAATGGCCATAGCCTTGTTATTCCTTTTCCGGTGTCGCGGTATGGAGATTCATCATCGCCCGTTCCAGACCATCAGAAAAAAGTTCGTTCACTGCCCGGTGCGACTCATCCAGTGCAGCCATGATCTCATCCCGCTCACCGGCAGGCGCGGGGCGCAAAAGATAGCCTGAAACCCGGTTCTTGTTACCAGGATGACCCACACCGATCCGCAACCTTAGAAATTCACGACCGCAGTGGGTAATGATGTCCCGCAACCCGTTATTACCACCATGCCCGCCGCCAAATTTCAGCCGTGCGATACCCGGTGGAAGATCCAGTTCGTCGTGAACCACCAGTACATCCTCGGGTGACAGCTTGTAGTAATCAATCACCCGGCGCATGCACTGGCCACTGCGGTTCATGAACGTGGTCGGTTTTACCAATCGCGTGTTGTAGCCCTGAATCGTTACCTGGCAGGTTTCACCCAGCAGTTTCTGCTCACCGCGAAAAGAAACTGAGGCGGCCGAGGCAATCTGATCAACAAACCAGAAGCCGGCATTGTGCCGGTCCATGGCGTGTTCAGAGCCCGGGTTGCCGAGGCCGATGATTACTTTGGGACGTTCTGACATATGAGCAGTAGTGTGACAAAAAAAGCCGTGCAGGTGCACGGCTTTTTATTGACGCGAGGTGGGAGCGCTTAATCCTCGGATTTTTCCTCATCAGAGGCCGCTGCTTCAGGCTCATCGCCTTCCGCTGCTTCACCCTCTTCGCCTTCTTCCTCTTCCTCGACTTCCTGAACCACCTTGATGTGATGAATAGAGACCACACCACGATCATGTTCCGGCCCGAGTCCAAGTTCCGGCACTTCCACGCCTTCTGGCAATGGAACATCCGAAAGCTTCAGCATCCCATCCATTTCCAGTTCACCGATATCAATCTCAAGGTACTCGGGCAGATACTTCGGCAAACAACTGATTTCAACCTCGGTCATCAGATGAGAGACAGAACCACCGCCCTCCTTGACGCCTATGGCAGTTTCTGCGTTGAGCAAATGGATCGGTACATTCATGCGGATCTTCTCATCCTCAAGAATACGCTGCAGATCGATGTGCATGATCAGCCGCTTCGCCGGATGTACCTGGACATCCTTCAGAATTACCTGCTGCGATTTATTGCCGACTTTCACCTTCAGGACACTGGAGAAAAATGACTCTTGCTCCATCTGCTTTTGCAGCTTGTTCTGATCAAAGGTCAGCGCC
>JAJRUG010000094.1 GCA_024277915.1 Gammaproteobacteria bacterium | reverse complement strand
TCTCCTGCTGGCAACCGGAAGATATATCGGAGAAGGATTCGACGATGCGCGTCTGGATACCCTGTTCCTCACGTTGCCGGTGTCGTGGAAAGGCACACTTGTGCAATATGCCGGGCGATTGCACCGGCTACACCCTGGCAAGCACGAAGTTCGGATCGTTGATTATGTGGATGGCAAAGTACCCATGCTGGCCAGGATGTTCGAACGAAGACTTCGTGGCTATTGTGCGATGGGGTACGAGGAAGAGGATAGCCGATCCTTTCTCGATTGACCGACAACTCAGTTCGCACACCGGGAATTGTGTGGCGTTGGGAGGGGGACGCGAACCCCTGTTTTATTATTTATTAAACCAACAACTTATAAGACCTGGTATTTTTTGCGTTAAACCCGATTTTTATTTTATTATTTTTCTACCAGTTACAAGACAATATGGCGTCCCCAAGGGGGATCGACCTTATTCCGCGATTGGAACTACCTTCTCCTGTGTCAATTTATACTGATAAAACTAGTGGATAACGACTCCATCTATTTGCATCCATGATCAAGCAAACAATTGCCTGTCGAATTCTGTTTAACCAGAAAGATCGTTTAGATGCAGAAGCCAGTTATTTGTACTACAATGTATACATTGTACCCCGAGGGATAAATTCCAATGGCAAATCTGAGTATACGCGTACCCGAAGAGGTCGGTGAGCAGCTGGAAAGATTGGCAGAATCTACTGGCCGGACACGTTCATTCCTTGCGCTCGACGCCCTGCGCCGCTACCTTGCCCAAGAGGAATGGCAGGTGCAGGCAGTGCAAACCGCGGTAGAAAGAGCAGACAGCGGAACGGCAAAATATGCTGACCATGATGCCGTCGACCAATGGCTGGCTGGCTGGGGCACGGACGATGAAGGAGACGCACCGGAATGCGAATAAGGTGGCAGGACGACGCCATCAATGATTTGATTCAGGTCCGCAGGTTCATCGCCATAGACAATCCCTCGGCCGCCACCAGGGTTGCTGATCGCATACGTAGCGCCGTCCCCGAACTCGCCGATCAACCCGCCATAGGCAGACCCGGACGAGTACCAGGAACCCGTGAAAGAGTACTGGCCGATGTTCCATACATCATTGCCTACCGCGTAGAGGGAAACAATATCGTGATACTCAGAGTTCTGCATACCTCCAGGAAGTGGCCAGAAACGATAACCTGACAAACGCCTGCATGACCAAACTTGAACTCGGGGTGTTGCCCTCGGGACACCTGCAGTTGTTCTCGACGGAGGACGACAGCGATACCGGCGAAAAATCCGGGCAGACCGTGACTGCCAACGCGTTTGCGCAAGGTATCGCCGAAGGCCTGATTGCACTGGCGGCAAGGGATAATGCTGCAGACCTCTCCCCTGCCTTTGGTTATTGGCGTGCTTTTACCTGCCGGTATCTGGCCGAGCGATGTCAGATGACACCAGTCAACCCGGCGCTTCCCGATCAAATCAGCGCACTCGACGAACAGCAAACAGCGTCGCTACTGGAAAGCACACCACCGATGCGCGGTGCCGAGTATCTCTCCCCTCAAGAATTGAATAGTATCTGGTTCTGGCTTGATGACTGGGTGTGCATGCAAATCTGTCAGCATGGGAACCTCGGTGCGTTCCTTGAAGAACACGCACCACGCTGGCATCAGGTCGGTCGTGTCTGCTTTCATCTGGCAGAAAACCGACTGGACCGGGACTACCCATTCGCGTTTATGGCGACCTACGCGCCGGAAATCTCCAGCCAGAGCCACAGCCAAATCCGTCATCAACCTCTGGCCAGGGCCTTGCAGGAATATGCAGGTACCCGTAACAAGCCTTCCTTGATCCGTCTGCTGTCCCCGGTGCAGCGTGTATCCGAATCCAGTGTTCTGATCAGGGAACTGGTCGAGAGTGGAGATCTGTATCACCCACTCGCATGGACACCCGCCGAAGCCTACGCCTTCCTCAAGCAGACACCGCTATTCGAGCAGTGTGGTGTCACCGTACGCCTACCCGACTGGTGGAGAAAGCGTGCCCGACCGCAGGTTAGCGTCACCATCGGCAACGTTAAACAAAAGAAGCTCGGCGCCGACGCGCTACTGGACTTCAAACTGGGAATCGCCCTGGGTGATGAGGCCCTGACCGAACACGAGTTACAAGCGCTGCTGGCGGCACAAGAGGATCTGGTATTCATCAAGGGGCAGTGGGTCGAAGTAGACCGCAAGAAGCTAGCCGAGGTGCTGGCCCACTGGAAAAAAGTTGAAGCCAACGTGGGTGGTAATGGGCTAACCTTTACCGAAGGCATGCGCTTACTGGCCGGCGCGCCAGCTGACCTGGGCCGGCCAGATACGCTGGCCGATGATCAGCAATGGGCCTTTATTCAAGCAGGGCCGTGGCTAAAATCCCTGCTTGGTGAACTGAGAGCACCGGAAACGCTCAAGACCATCGATCCCGGCAACAGCCTCAAGGCCAACCTGCGCCCGTATCAAAAAACCGGTGTCAACTGGCTATGGCTGCTATCGCAACTGGGACTCGGCGCCTGCCTGGCAGACGACATGGGTCTGGGCAAGACTATGCAGATCATTGCTCTTCTGCTGATACTGAAAAAGCGACGCTGCAAGCAGCCCTCCTTGCTGGTGCTGCCCGCATCGCTGCTGGCCAACTGGAAAGCCGAACTGGAATGCTATGGTCCCTCGCTGCGCTGCCTGTTTGTGCACCCATCACAGATGAGCAGGCAGGACATTGAAGCTCTGGCCAGTAATAATATGGCCAGCTTGACAGGGATCGATCTGGTACTGACCACTTACGGTATGCTGTTGAGGCAATCCTCGCTGCAGGTGCGGGACTGGCGCTTGCTGATCCTTGACGAAGCACAAGCGATAAAAAATCCCGCCAGCCGACAAACCCGTGCAGTCAAAAAAATAAACGCCACCACCCGGATCGCGTTGACCGGGACCCCCATAGAAAACCGGCTCGGCGATCTCTGGTCACTGTTCGATTTTCTGTGTCCGGGCCTGCTTGGGTCGGCGACGCGATTCAAGATCTTCACCAAGTTACTATCCAGCGGAGAAGGCGATCAATACGCGCCATTGCGTAAGCTGGTGCGTCCCTACATCCTGCGCCGGCTCAAGACCGACAAGAACATCATTACCGATCTACCGGAAAAAACCGAGGTTCATGCGTGGTGCGCTCTGAGCAAAACCCAGGCTGTATTGTACCGCAAAGAAATCAAAAACCTGGCCACTTCACTTGATACACTGGACGGTATACAGCGACGTGGCCTGGTGCTTGCCACCCTTATGCGCCTCAAGCAGATCTGTAACCATCCATCACAACTGCTGGGCGATGATCACTATGACTCCGTCAACAGCGGCAAATTCGCCAGGCTGGCCGAGTTGTGCGAGGAGATCGCTTCACGCCAGGAAAAACTGCTGGTCTTCACCCAGTTTCGCGAGATAACCGGTCCGTTAGCTGTATTTCTGGCTGAGCAGTTCGGCCGGCCCGGGCTGGTTCTGCATGGTGGCACCCCGATCAAACAGCGCAAGCGGCTGGTGGACGATTTTCAGCAGGAAGACGGACCGCCGTTTTTCATCCTGTCACTCAAGGCCGGCGGTACCGGATTGAACCTGACCGAAGCATCCCACGTGATCCACTTTGATCGCTGGTGGAACCCGGCTGTGGAAAATCAGGCCACCGACCGAGCATTTCGTATCGGTCAACGCAACAATGTACTGGTTCACAAGTTCGTCTGCCAGGGCACGGTGGAAGAGAAGATAGATGCGCTGATAACAGAAAAGATGTCATTGGCCGGTGATATTCTGGAAGGCAGCGCCGAAACCCTGCTGACCGAAATGGGTAATGAAGAATTACTGGCACTGGTCTCGCTCGACATTAACAAGGTACAAGGGAAGTAACAGGCGATGTCTTATGGTGGATGGCAGCCCTATGTGTCAGTCGCGCAGCGGCGCGCCAGGGCTGCCCGGGAAATGAAGAAGCTGCGAAAAAAAGGCATGGACATTGAACCTATCGAGATACAGGGCCGCAACATCGCCCACACTTTCTGGGGCAAAGCCTGGTGCAAACACCTGGAACGATTCAGCGACTTCGCCAACCGCCTGCCACGCGGCCGAACCTATGTGCGTAACGGGTCGGTCTGTCACCTGGCGATCAAGAAGGGGAAAATCGAGGCCATCGTTTCCGGTTCGGAACTATACAAAATCGACATCCATATCACCGCCCTGTCATCGACCAAATGGAAAAATGTACGCAAGCAGTGCGCCGGCCAGATTGGCTCCATGCTGGAACTATTGCAGGGAGAACTTTCCAGCCAGGTGATGCGAATCGTGACTGACCCAACCAAGGGGTTGTTTCCACAACCCGGGGATATCAAGCTCCACTGCGACTGCCCAGACTGGGCCGACATGTGCAAACATGTCGCCGCCGTGCTGTATGGTATCGGTGCCCGCCTGGATGAGAGACCAGAATTGCTCTTCATGCTTCGCAAAGTCGATCATGAAGAACTCATCTCGACAGAACTGAACATTCAAACGGCAACCAGTGGGAAAGGGAAACGGCGTCGACTCGCAGACCAGGATCTCTCGAAACTATTCGGTATCGATATCGAAGATGCGCCTCCGCCGACAAAAAAGAGACAACCATTACAGCGTAAAACTGCGCACCTCCCCATCAAAGGAAATTTCGGTCGCAAGGCTGCAGCAGGAAAGAAGACTTTTATACCTACCGGTGCGGCAATTGCCCGACTGCGCAAGCAATTCGAAATGACACGTTCCCAATTCGCTGATCTGATTAGCGTAAGCCCACCGACAGTCGCAAACTGGGAAAACAAGCGCGGCAGACTCAAGCTTCAGAAACGTACTCTGGAGGCGCTCACGCGGGCATGGTTGCGGAAATGATATCAAGCCCCACGCGGTTGTTAGCGTGCATGCGGAATAAGCTGGCGTCCGGGGGGCGATGCGAACCCGCAACCTTATTACGAGCAAAATCAACCGATTAAAAAGCCCCATGCTTTTAGATAAACATGAGGCTTTTTGATTTACTTATAATTCAAGGAATTATAGATATGTATGGCGTCCCCAAGGGGAGTCGAACCCCTGTTGCCGGGATGAAAACCCGGTGTCCTAGGCCTCTAGACGATGGGGACAGATTTTACTGCTTCGGTGGCACCATCAGCTGTGAAATCACGGTGCCG